>JASJCB010000247.1 GCA_030066195.1 Acidobacteriota bacterium | reverse complement strand
TATACGGTGATACCCAGTTGTGCTTTTTCGAATTTATGGATGTAGGCCAACTCCAAGGTGGCCACGGTTTCCGGGACCAGATTGGGGTTAGACAGAGTGATCGGACTGTCCTGCCACAGACTTTCAATATCCGGGGCACGGAATGCCTCACCATACAGCAGCTTCCATTTGCCGTCGTTCTTCGTGGTGTAGATCAGGCCGCCGCGAGGGTTGGTAGTATCGCCGAAATCACTGTAATCATCATAACGGACACCGGCGATACCGACCAGGTTTTCGGTCAATTGGCGTTTGTATTGTGCATAAATACCCACAACATCGCGGATGACTTCCGCTCTCATGCCCTCGGGCAGGTGGTAGCGGATGACCTCAGGACCCGTGTAAAACGGAGCAATGGGAATCAGGTCTATATAGTTACTCAAACTAAAGGCGTTGTCGTTACCCGATTGACGGAAGGTACCGCCGAAGACCAGGCTGCTTTTTTCGTCGACGTTGTAGGAGAAGTCCAATGAGAATTGTTCGTCGGAGTTGTGGTAGTTGGGGCCGCCTATCCATTCGTCGGGGAGCGGACCGGCACCCGTGTCGATACCGGCAGGAAGGATGGAACCTTCCGCGTACCATTCGTGATCGTTGTAGAAGGCGGTCGCTTTGACGCCCCATTTGTCGTTACTCCACTCATAGCCCAGGTTGATGGACGTTTTTTCCTTTTGACTGGTGTTGCGGTCGCTGGGCAGGGAGCCGAATACAATGTAGTCTTCATCTTCGGATTCGTAATAAAGCGCGTTGATGAAGAACCCCTTGTAACGGAGAGAAACAAAGAGGTCATTTTCTTCGCTGGGATCTTGCGTCACGGTGCCGTCCACCAATTCAAGATCATCGCCGTCATCCGAGGAGGCGCGTACAAACACGTTGAAAGTCAAGTCATCGGTATTGGCCGAGTAATGAATGCTGGCATCGGTGTAACCCAAGTTACCGGCCTTGAGGGTGACGTCGCTGCCCTCGGTCCGGGTAACGATATTGACCACACCCAAGAAGGCGTTACTACCGTAAAGTGCGGAACCGGGACCACGAATAATTTCAACCTGTTTGATCATACCTGTCGCCAGGGTGCTCATGAAGATGGTTGCGCCGCCGTAGTGGCTTGCATTGAGACGCTGACCGTTAAGAAGGAACAATACGCGGTTCGAAGGGTTCGAGTTATTGCTGCCTCGAATGTGAATTGTATTAGCTTTGCCATTGCCGGCGACCCCGTTGTTAACCTGAAAACCGGGAACGTAATTCAGTAGTTGATAGACATCTCGGATGCCCATCTGCTCGATTTCTGTCCGGGTAAACACGGTCACCGATGAAGGAGCGTCGGCGATTGTTTCCTCGGACTTGGAGGCAACTGTTACTTCAACATTAAGTAAGTCCTCCAAACTCATTTCAGAAAAGTCGAGATCATCTTGCCCGTACATTAGTCCTGAACTCAGAAGCAAGGACAGAAGGCATATTCTTTGAATCAAACAAAACATCTTCAAACTCCTTGACGGTGCATCGTTGGGTGGCCAGCAGGTGACCCCACAAACTCACGTCGGCCTGTTCGTTACTCCCTATCGACTTTAATCTGCTTTACTTGAATGTTAGGGAGTCAATTTTTTATTGGTTTTCGTCAATGTCCAGTTTCTTCATGGGTTGACAGTCATTTTACCGTGGATAATTCATTGGTGTGGTGTTTACCTTCTGCCGGAAATTTACCTTCCTGCTGAGCAGAACAGGGGTTTAGTAAAGATGCATCGTTCCGATGAGGTTGAGTATGGCCGGCCCGGATGTGAAAATTGCTGAGGCGCATATCAAAAAACCCCGGGCCGTCAAAAGTAATCGTGAACTACACAACCGAGGAAGTCGGACATCTTCGGAAAAATCCCATCAACAAGGTCAATCAGATAAGACAAACGTTGATCCCAGAAATCGAAAAGAGAAAGTAACAGTCGTTGAATCGATCCATTTCAGGCGCCGTGTCGCCGGCAGACAAGATTTGGTCCACATGCAAATTTTTACCACGCCAAGTGAGGAAGATGATGCCAGATACCCAGTTTATCGACTTTACGGACCCCGAATTTATTGACAACCCCTATCCTTTCTACAAAAGGCTGCGAGAAGATCATCCTGTCTATTGGATGGAACGACCGGGAGGCCAGGGTTCCTGGCTGATTTCCCGTTATGAGGATGTTAGTAAAGGTCTCAAGAGCAAATCTTTCTCCGCGGGCGGTGAGCGAGGGACCACGACCCTGAACGTTCTACCTCCTGAGGAGCGTGCGGAGTTCCAAGGGTTTATTTCCCTGATGAAAAAATTCATCATGTTTCTGGACCAACCCAAGCATACAAAATTCCGCAAGCTCGCCAATAAAGGGTTTACGAAGCGCAATTTGGAACCCATTGAAGCCTATATCCAGAAAGAGGCCGAAACGCTGATTGCGGAAATCCAAAAGAAGGGCAAGGCGGAATTCCAGCAAGAATACGCCACGCTTCTTCCCGCCATGGTGATTACCGAAATGCTGGGCGCACCGCAAAGCACTCGTGAAGAAATGGTCGCGCGCACCAACGATTTGGCCCACCTTTTGGGTATGGGCCGACTGACCCGGGAACGCCTCATGGAAATCAAGGAGAGTTACCATGCCCTTCACGATTACTTTGAAAAGCATATCGCCGAACTCCGGGCCAACCCCAAACCCAATATCTTAAGTGCTTTGATCACGGCTCAAGAGGAAAACACCCAATTTACCGATGACCAACTCTATGCCAACAGCGTCGGTTTAATGCTCGGCGGCCATGAAACAACACGCAACCTGTTGATGACCGGCTTGTACAATCTGTTGATCCACCCTGACCAGCTGCAATTGCTTCGTGATCATCCCGATCTTCTCTACCAGGCCGTGGAGGAAATGACACGCTATGATTCTCCGCTCCAGTTTGTCGGTAGAATTGCCGGTGAAGACATGGAAATGCACGGGCAAAACATTGCAAAGGGCGACCATATCTTGTTCCTGCCCGGCTCCGCAAACCGCGACCCCTCCGTATTCGAAAACCCCGATGAGTTCGATATTCAAAGGGACCCGGGCAAACCCGTCAAGCATCTGGCTTACGGCGCCGGTCCTCATTTGTGTCTGGGAGCGCCCCTGGCCAGGATGGAAGCCCATATTACCTTCCGGCTTCTTCTCGACACCTTTTCCACTATCGAGTTGGTGCCGGACCAGAAAATCGAGTGGATCAATTTCCCGGTATTGCGTGGTCTGGTTCGCCTCGATGTGACTTGCAGCTAGACCGTTTCCAGGAGGCTCTCGCGTGGAGAAACTACCTCATTTCAAGCTGAAAGGTGGACCCGAGGATATTGGATTCCAGCATGGTCGACTCCTTAAAGATCGGGTCCAAGCTTGTTACAAGTACTACACGGAGACCCTGTTCGATTCCGAGAAAATCGATCTCAAACACTATGGAGAACAGTATTTAAACCTCATCGGGGGTCACTTTCCCGATTATGAAACCGAGATCCGCGCTCTAGCCTCCGGGGCCGATATGGCTCCCTGGCAAATCGCGGTTATCAATGCCCGTACCGAAATCCACCTTCTGGGGGTCATGGATAAAATCGCCAATGAATGCACTGCCCTGTACTTCAAAAATGATCGAATCATTGGAGAGAACTGGGATTGGATGCGTGAATTGGAAGATATCATGGCCCTATTGGAAATTGAGCGTCCTGACGGGCACAAAATACTGATGCTGGCAGAGCCGGGCATCATCGGTAAGGTGGGTTTCAACTCCGCCGGTCTCGGTGTCTGCCTGAACATCATCCACGGACCCGGCTTCCAATTGGGCATTCCCATTCATATTTTGTTGCGGGCGGCTCTGGATGCGACATCCATACAAGAGGCCCGAAAACGAATCCGGACCTGCCCCTTTTGGACCTACAGCAATATTTTGCTTGGCGATGATAACGGCCGTTCGGCATGTCTGGAACTGGACGGCGGGCAAATGAAAGAGGTCGATTACGGCGCAGACCTTCCGGTTCATACCAATCACTTTATCGTGGACGGCCACAATGAAGAGGAAGATCCTCTCTTCAAGAACTCCATTCTGCGGTTGAATCGTGCAAAGGATATTTTCAGCGAACGAAGCCTTCCCGACATGGAGATGATCAAGACCATCCTTCTGGACTCGGAACACGGCGGCGATGCGATTTGCTCGCCTTATAAGAAGATTCTACATTTTGAAATTGGAACTGTATGTTCCGTCATTATGGACCTCCCCGGCCGAACCATGCACATTACGCCCGGCAACCCGTTGGACAATTCCTTCCGTGAGTACCACATATGAGGGGCGACCGTAGTCGACCTACCCACCGACAAATCGATTAGATAACGGCGGCAAAGGCCGCGTTTTTGATGTGTGCGTTCAGCCGTGGAAAGTTGAAATCGTGGGGAAAAACCTGGAGGAAATAAAGCAAGATCATTTCTTCCTTGGGATCGATCCAAAACTGAGGGGCATAGACACCGCTGAAACTAAGCGTTCCCAAACTCTCCAAATCGTCGTGGACGCCCCGTTCGGTGCGAATGCCGAAACCCAGGCCGAACTTATCACCCCAGAACCGGAAACCGGGCCCGATATAATTACTGCCGATGTGATTCATGCACATGCTTTCGACCGATTTTCTTGACAAGAGCCGCCGGCTTTCCCAGCGCCCCGTTTGTAGTATCATCTGGCAAAGTCGAAGCCAATCCATGGTTGTCGAAACTACGCCGGCTCCCCCGGAAAACAATTTCCTGGGTCCCTTTAGGAACGAACTCTGTTCGGATGATTCCATTAACGAAAGCCCGCCGCCGGCCTGAGTGACATAAACCGAGGGAAATCGTCGGCCGTCCTCCGGGGACAAGAAGAAGTGGGAATCCACCATGCCCAACGGTTGATAGATTCGCTCCCGAAAGAATTCCTCCAAGCTTTGCCCGGAAACGATTTCTATCAGCCGGCCCAGGATATCCGGGCCCCAGCCGTATTCAAAGCATACGCCCGGATGATTGAAACGAGGCAGCGCTGCAATCCTGCGCACGTATTCGCCGATGGTTTCATCATAGCCGAAGATGTTGAAGTGGCCGGCTTTTTGGTCGATATAGCGTTGCTTCAAGGGATTATCCCCCACGATGGTGTAGGGCATTCCCGATTGATGGGTCAAAATGTGGCGTATGGTCAGCGGAGTCTCAGCGGGTCGGGTCTGCATCCTCTCGGTATTCGATATCACTTCTTGTACCTTGAATTCCGGTATGAAGTGAGAAACGGGATCTGCAATATTGAGCAGTCCCTCCTCCTGAAGCATCATGATCGCTACCGAGATCAAGACCTTGGTGTTGGACATGACACGAAAGATGGTATCCCGGGTCATGGGCTCCCGGGTAGAAAGATCCAGGACGCCGAATGCCTTGTGGTGGGCCAAAACGCCCTTGCGGGCAATCATTACCACGGCGCCCGGAATCAAACCCTTTCGAATATCCTCTTCAATCAGCTTATCGATTCGGGACAATCTGTCCGGGTCCATCCCTGCCTTTTTGGGATCGATCGTATCGAAATGTGCTTGATTCACCGTTCCGGGCATACCGACAACCTCCAAGCCACCGATTCCGGGACTATCTTGATATCGTCCTTTTCAATCAAAGCTTAAATGAGCAAATACCGATTAGAGGGGCGCAGAGAAAAAGGGCGAAGACGTAATCTACGTCTTCGCCCCCTTACTTTTTCGACCGATTTAAGGTCGTCTTATTTTTTGAATCGCAAAGGGATCAGGTCGTCGTCGATGGCTGCAAAGGCGGCGTTTTTCACTTTTGCAGCGATACCACGATAGTTGAAATCATGCGGTTCGACTTGGATGAAGAAGATGACGACCATCTCCTCCTTGGGGTCGATCCAGAACTTCTCGAAGTAGACGCCGCTAAAGGCCAGCGTACCCAGACTTTCCAAATCATCGGTTTCGCCCCGCTCGGTGCGAATACCGAATCCCAGTCCGAATTTTTGCCCCCAGAAGCTGAACGAGGGGTCGATTTCGCGGTCACCCAGGTGGTTGGCGGTCATGCTTTCCACGGTCTTACGGCTGATGATCTTTTGGCCTTCCAACTTACCCTGGTTCAGGATCATTTGACAAAACCGAGCCAGGTCTTCCGCGGTACAAATCACACCACCGGCTGCCGAGAGCAGTTTTCTGGGCCCATAAACGAAAGGGCTTTCGTCATAGGCTTCGATCAATTGCAGGCGGCCTTCGGGCGAGGTCATGTAAACGGAGGGGAAACGGTCCAGTTTTTCTTCAGGAAGGAAGAAGTGTGCATCAACCATGGACAGGGGGCTGAAGATGTGTTCCTGAAAGTATTCCTCGACGGTTCTTCCGGTAATGACCTCGATCAGGTAACCCAGGATGTCGTGAGACCAGCCGTAAACCCACTTTTCGCCGGGTTCGCTGGAAAGCGGCATCGCGGCGGATCGCTTGATGTATTCCTCGATGGTTTCGTCATAGTCGAAGATATTGAAATCTCCGACCCTGTTGTCCACATGGAGGGAGCCGAGGGGCGTCTCTCTGGTATGCAGGTACTGAATACCGCCGGTGTGGGTCAACAAATGACGAATCGTGATTTCCTTTTGGGCCGGTTGAACTTCTACTTCCCCCAACGGGTCCAGGACCACGTTAGGCTTGGCAAATTCGGGGATGTAACGGCTGATAGGATCGTCGATATGAAGCCGTCCTTCTTCTTGGAGCTTCATCACCGCGACACTGGTTATGGTTTTGGAAATGGACATGATGCGGAAGATAGTGTCGGTTGTCATCGGACGCATGGTTTCAAGGTCTTTATAACCGATTGCCTCGTGGTAGGCGATTTTACCTTTGCGTGCAATGAGCGTTACGGCACCGGGGATCCCGCCGTTGTCGATTTCATTTTGAAGGATTCGGCTGATCACTTCCAATCTGGCGGGGTCCAGTCCTACGCTTTCAGGGTTTACATGGGTCATACGGCCGGAACCGAATGCGGGGGTTAGCAAGAACAAGAAAGAAAATAATACAAATAGGTTTGCGGATCTCTCAAGTCTCATCATAAAAACCTCTCTAAATACGTTTTGGTTGTTGAGCCAAAGGGAATAATATAGGCTCAGTTAGCCGTATCGACACGCGGGGGCTATTCTTTAAGATAACTGTCAAATATGTAGTGTTCGTCACAACACTATCAATCCATAAAAATTCGAAGAAGTGTAAATTAGCGCCGTTCAGTTATCGGTGTTACATCCAGATATCTTCCTTGTTCGTCACTGCGCCTCCGTTGTGCTGTATGTCTGATTTGAAAATTCTTAAGGCTGAAAGCACCTGTTTCAACCGTTTGTTTCCGGCATCAAACCATTAACATAGTAAACCCCGGTCCGAATTGCCCGGATGTTCGATCGCATTTCATGTGCGTTCAAGGTCCGGTTCCCGCGTACGGTTTTTTATATTTCGCTTCCGCGCCGACAAAAAGGAAAACCCGAGATCGATCTTCTCGCGAGGATCGTCTCGGGCCTTTTTTGGAATCAACCGTGGTTCCGGGTACTCAACCTTCACTCAAAAGAATTTCCCGAACCTCTTCCAAGCCGCCCTGAACGGCTTTGTGGAGTTCCGATACATCATCCGGGCAATATGGCGCCGGCATATAGATGAACAGGATGCTGTCGGGCAAAACGAAGTAGTGCAGACCGAAATGGGTCAGGTAGGGCAGACGCACGCCCGGTCGGCCGCAAAGTGGCGTCTCCGGCTTAAGACCTAAGGCTGAGGTAATGATCTCGCCCGTGTCCTTATCCAAACCGAAGATGTCTCCCACATACTTTTTGAAGCCCAAACTCTTGTAATGGTCTACGCGTTGCCGCAGGAACTCTACCTGTTCCGGCGTTGCATCGACCAGGCAGCGATTGAATACCACCTTCGGCGAGCGGCCCGAAACGGTTTTCAAAATTATGTCTTTGTGTGATTGCACGGCTTTTCGCATCAGTTCGGCCAGTTCGGGCTTCGGAGTTTCCCGGTGGCAGGCGGCGTCTAAAAACTTTTCGACCGCTTGAGTCGTGGCGTAAGGGCAGTCAAGTGTTCCACCTCGATACTTTCGCACGCTGACGAACTGTCGTAAGGAAAGCGAGCGCCCGAAATAACGACGTGCGCCCAGTAGAATGGCCATCTGGATGGATGAGTCCGGGCTGATCTTGCGGGACTTGAAGAAGTCCTTGGAGATACCCTCGAATACAAAGGCACTTTGGGTTGACCGAACGTATTGACGCGCTTCACTATCGGCTTCTCGTAACAACCCGGGAGATACTTCATAGGGATATTCCCTCGGGGTTTCCAAACCGTCCGAACTCGGTTCGCCCACGGTCATTGCGGCGCCGTGCTTTTGAACCTCGGCCGTAAATCGGATGCCGATGCTCCCGTCCAAGTAACAGGCATAGTTGAACAGGCCTCCGGCCTCGCCGTTGCCCATAACCACGAGATTATAACTTTTGTCATACCATCGATTCTGGTAATTAGCCGAGAAAAGTGTCGCTCCTATCTCGTCCAACCCTTCGGGTCGAAGGTGAGGGTCCAGTGCGATCACGAACAACGCATCGTCGATCATCGACAAGCACCGATTGTTGACCTCGTTGCGGTTGATTTCGTTTCGAAGCTGCGCGCATTTGCTCCTGGAGCAACTGGTGATCACGCCGAGGCCGGGGGTTTCTTTTTCCCCTTTCTGCTGTGTCGCCTTATCTACCTCTTGTAATTGCCAGAGGATTTTCTCCGGGCTTAGCGGCTCCGTTCCATCCATGACCTGAATTTTATAGATATACCCGCGCGTCATCACGGCGGCATGTTGCGATTTATCGGCCAGATGCAGATGATTGCCCCCTGTCACCGGAACTAGGGTAGGACCGACCAGGTTTCCGTACTGAACCATGTTCAGCGTCTTTCCCCTGAAAACATCGGGTTCCAACTTGCCGGATTGTTCTTCGAGATAGAAATCCAGGGCGGCCCGAGCCAGGGATGCGGCTCGCACCAGGGGATTCTTTTTTTCGGCGTCGGGTGACATGGTCACGATATAGTCGAGAGAGAGCAGGCTTTGTTTGATTCGGTGTCTTGCGCCCTTGACCTCACCACATTCGAAGAAATCCTGGTCTTTGGACAGTTTTTCATAGGTTTCCCTAAATGAAAAGTCTTTTAAAAAGGCACGGATGACGTCTTGTTTTGCCGTGTATTCTTTGGGATTGTCGTGAAAGGAATGAAGGTCCTCTTCGATCCAGGATATGAAGTCCTCAACGGGGTGAAGAACCGGCTCATCTGGTGGCAGAACGTTGGTGTGGTCCATTTTTTCTCTCCACTCGTAAGAATTGGCTCATGTGTTTTATCGATAGGGTCAAAAAAAACATGAGTTGGGTGGAAGGAAAAAATGCGTCGGGAATTCAAATGTCCAAACGATGGGAAACTTCTCCTATTCGTTTCACGAGTCTGCTTGAAATCCAATCAGCCCGCGGTTCCTTCCTTGACCACGGCATCCGGTAACTCGATCTTTGCTGTCTCCAGGGGGAATATCAACACGAAAGTTGCCCCCTTACCCAAACCCTCGCTTTCGGCCCGCATGCTGCCGCCCATTTCGGCCATGGCGCTCGCGCAGGCGTGCAGCCCGAATCCTCTGCCGTGCTTCTTGGTGGTGAAGCCGTGGTTGAAGATTTTCTCCAGGTTCTCCGAGGCGATACCCATGCCCGTATCGGTAACACGGATCTCGGCGTGCTTCGATTCTTTTCCCACGACAATATGGATTCTCTTTTCCGAGCCGTTGCCGATAGCCTCGACTGCATTTTTGATGAGGTTGATGATGATATGGATTAATTTGTTCTTCTGCACGCGTATCTTGGGTAGTTCCCCGAAGTCCTTTGTGATCGTGATGTCGCGACGAATCAAGGCGCTCTCGTGGATACTCAACGCGTCTTCCACCACCTGTTCCAAATACAGATCCTCGGTTTGGAAGGTGCCGGCGGCGTATTCCTGCTGGGCCGCGATGACCTCGCGAATCGAATTGATCTGGGCGTCCAACCTACCGGTGTTGGCGGCAAGCGCCTCGTTCCCACGTTTCAGGGTTTGGGTAATCCGGACGTAATATTCCTGTAACCGGGCCAGCCTTTCCATGTCACCCTCTTGGATCAGTTGTTCCATCAAGGCGGCGGCCTGCTCGAACTTGCTCACGGGGTTTTGGTCCACCGTGCTGCCGATGATTTGTGTCGAGGTGAGCACGCTGTTGAGAATGTTGCCGATGTTATGTAATACGGAGGTGGCCAGGTCTGCCATGCCGGCCTTATGGGCGCTGGCAACCAATTCGTGGCGAGTGGCCTCCAATTGCTCCGTGCGTTCCCGAACCCGATCCTCCAGTTCGAAGTTCAGCTTGCGGACTTCTTCCTCCACCTTACGCAATTCGGTGGCGTCGAAAACGATGCCCAGCATGACCGGCGGTTTGCCCTCCTCTCGCAGGGTGATCGCGTTGACCACGGCGGGGAATACCGTGCCGTCAGATCGCACCAGTTGCAAGTCGACCTGGCCGGTCTCATAACCCTCCAAGCGTCTGGCGATGTTGCGCGCCGCGCGTTTGCGGTCCTCAGGGTGGACGAAATCCAGCATTCGCTTGGACGTCAGCATCTCATCAGTCATGCGGAACTGGCGCATGCCCTCCGGGTTGAAAAAGTTGATGCGACCGTCCAGTTGGGACTCGAAAAGGGTTAGGGGCAATAACTCGGCCAGGGTGCGGTAACGCTGCTCACTCTCACGCAGGGCCTTTTCGATGCGGCGACGCTCGGTGACCTCTCGGACCAATGCACGGTTGTGTTGCTTGATCTTACGTATTTGCATTCTCGTCAGGACCAGGACGAAAAAGACGACGGTCAGGACAGACAAGACGCGCACCACCTCCAATTCCCAGAAACCAGGGC
Organism: Acidobacteriota bacterium; assembly: GCA_030066195.1. Lineage (GTDB taxonomy): Bacteria > Acidobacteriota > Holophagae > Acanthopleuribacterales > Acanthopleuribacteraceae > JASJCB01. Next base: position 3,002 of record JASJCB010000247.1, on the reverse strand, counting down.
GAACGAGGATACTCAGTTCTGCCTCTTGCGGGAACTGTTGGCCGTGTTTATCGCGGGCCCGCACCTTCAGCCGGTATCGACCCGGATCCAAATTGGTGAAGGTGGTCCTATTAGACTCCCCCAGGTCCAACCAGTCGTCGTGAAAGTTTTCCAGAAAGACGCTATAGCGATTGGCGCTCGCATTGAAGTTCAGGGCCGCAAATTCAAGAGTTAGGGTGCTTATTTCCGGGTTCAGCACCAGTTCGCCGGAAGACGGTAGGGGGATCTTATTCTCAAGCTCATGGGTAAGTACGCGGATGTCGGTGAAAACAAGCGGCGGCCGGTTGTCCTCATCTTCCACCATGTTAGGGAAAAAGGCATTGTATCCGTTGATGCCGCCGAAGAAGAGTTCGCCGTCGGCGCTTTTGTAGGCCGCGCCCTTGTTGAATTCGTAACTTTGCAGCCCATCCTCGATGTCGAAGTTGGTAAACTCGCCGATTACCGGATCGTAGCGGGTAAGACCTTGGTTGGAGCCCATCCATAATCGGCCTCGATCATCCTCGATGAGGCTGTAGATTTGATCGCTGCTCAGCCCGTCTTTTTCGGTGAAGATTTCGAACCCCTCGCCCTTGGATATCAATCGGTTCAAGCCGCTCGCGGTGCCTACCCACAGCTGTTCGTTGCCCGTCCGTAACAGGCTGTGGACATAGTTGTGACTCAATGATCGGGGATCCTCGGGGTCGTTGAGAAAACGTTGCACGCTCCGGTTATGAAGATCGATGCGATTGAGCCCGTTGAAGGTGCCCGCCCAAAGCTCCCCGTCCGAACCGAATGCGGTTACCTGCACGCGGTTATGGCTCAAGGTGCGGGGATCACCCGGATCGGTTCGCCAGATCTCGATGCTGTCTCCTTCCAGGTCGTAGCGTTGCAGTCCTTTACTGGTGCTCACCCATACACGACGATCCTGGTCTCGCAACAGATGAAGCACCGCTAATTTGCCGCTGCCCTCGCCGCCCGGGTCGCGGTCGAAGCGTAGGAAACGGTTGCGGGTTTCGTCGAAGCGAAAAAGGCCGGAGGACGTGCCTACCCATAAATCGCCGGGAACCCGCTCCAACAAGCAACGCACGATACCCTCCCCGATACTGTAGGGAATCGTCTCATTATGTGTAAAAGTTCGAGCCTCGCCGGTTTTACGATTCCAAACGGCCACCCCGGAGCCTCCGCCCACCCATAGGCGTTCCTTGCTGTCCAATTCGAAGGCGTGCACGGACTTACCACTCAGGCGGTTGCCCTCGAGGGCGCGGGTTCCGTAATGATTAAAGCGATGACGGCTTGAATCCAGGATGCTGATACCTGCCTGGCTGCTGCCCACCCAAAGCTTGCCCGAATTGTCCTTGAAAATAGAGCGCACGTGATTCCCGCCGAGGCTTTGGGAACGCCCCGGATCATTTTTGAAATTGGCGAATTTGTGCTCCTGTATCATCCAACTCAAGCCGTTCAGCGTACCCGCCCAGACCCGGCCTTTGTCTGTTACGTGCAAACCGTGGACGGTATTGCCGGCGATGCTGAAGGGATCCTCGGGATCGTGCCGGTAATGTCGGAACAACAGCGAGGTCGGGTCGAAGTGATCCAGACCGCCGTCGGTGGCCAGCCACAAAGTGCCGTCGGGCGATTCGGCGATTTCGTTGATGTAATCGTGACCGGGCCCGTAACCCTCTCCTTCCGCCGTAGTGAGACGGGTGAAGGTTTCACCCTCGGGATCGAAACTTACCAGGCCGGAGGATGTGGCCAGCCACAAGATGCCGGCATGATCACGAGCGATGCCGTTCAGATAATCGTCCGGAATGGATTTCGGATCGACAGGATTGTGTTTCCAACTCTTGAAACGGCCGCTTGCCCGCTCGAAAAGAGCCAGGCCGGCCCCGTAAAGCGCCAACCATATACGTCCGTCGGGATCTTCGAAAATCCCGTTTACGATGCTGCCGGGCAATGAATTCGGGTCCGCGGGATCGGGCAAATAGCGCCGCACGGTTTCCGTTTCAAGATGGAACTGGTTGAGGCCGTTAAATGTGCCTACCCAAAGGTAGCCCTCCCGATCTTCCAATAAGGATGAGATGCGGCTGTCGGAAAGGGTGTCCTTGTTCCGCGATTCCCGGCGGTAGACCTGGAAACGATAGCCGTCATAGCGATTGAGGCCGTCGGCGGTGCCGATCCATATAAAACCGCGGCGATCCTGGGTAATACAATGGACGGTACTCTGCGAGAGACCCTGACGAAGGGATAAGTGCTCAAAAACCAGTTCGTGCATGGGCTCTGAAGCCAGGCAGAGGACCGGCGTCAAGAGTCCCGTCGCCGCCCCAATTGTCCAAATCCAACTAAGACTTTTTATCACGCCGGCGCACATAAATTAATGTCCCCAGACAGTTAAGGGTCGTTTCCGTAAACATGTCCTCAGTGTCTCCGGTCGAGGTCAAATGGAAACATATCGCCCTGATAACTTACATCGGTAGATGAGTTCACCAAGCTTACCTATTTTCTGTATTCGTTGAGAAAAATGGTTCGTTCATAAATACAGTGAAGCTTTTTTTGGGCAATTGGCAAAAATTGCACCGGAAAACCTGAGTCACTTCAGGCAAGTCAAAGCCGATCAGTCGATGCATAAAACAATTAAATGACACAATCAAATGCATAAAAACCCTTTTGAGCAAGATATTTTGCAACTCCTCAATAAGTTCGGGCAGGATAAGGGAAAAGTGCCGGACTTTGAACCAACCAGGCGGCCGGGGCGGCAGCATATTTTCCGCCGAATTTTGAGGCGCGGCCCGGGCGCCGGGTACTTCGCGAGTGAAATTTGACAGGCGGCCGGGGCGACGGTATATTTTCCGCCGAATTTTGAGGCGCGGCCCGGGCACCGGGTACTTCGCGAGTGAAATTTGACAGGCGGCCGGGGCGACAGCATATTTTCCGCCGGTTTTTGAGGTGCGGCCCGGGAACCAACTAATCGGGCAAGGCGGGCCTGCTGA
>JASJCB010000013.1 GCA_030066195.1 Acidobacteriota bacterium | reverse complement strand
GGTGATTGATGAATGCAACTTGTCGGTCACAGAGGAAGAGCTTGGAAAAAAGCACCAACGTGGCATTCTCAGGCGTGTCAAAACCCGGAAGCAATTCTTAGAAGATCCATCCCACAGAATCCGCTTTTTATATACGCCCAAGCACTGCTCCTGGATGAACCAGGTTGAGATCTGGTTTGGCTTTCTTCAGGCGAAAGTAATCAGGAGGGGTAATTTTACTTCCACTGAAGATCTCAAAACCAAAATACAGCAATTCATCGAGTATTATGGCGACACAATGGCTAAGCCATTTAAATGGACATACAAAGGATTTCCCTGAGACTATGGGACCTAAGGCCGCCTCGGCTGTGAGAAAAATTGATCACAAGGATTTGTGATTTGTGGATTTAGTAATATCGCTCGATCCTTATTCAAAGGCTTGGACTCAGTAAAATTCGCATGTCGGAGAAAGACCGGTTGCTGAGTTGGTCAGACGAGGGTATGGAGCGAGTTTGGCAACTAACAAGCGGGCACCCGTATCTCACCCAGCAGTTGTGTTCCCATGTCTGGGAGCATGCATGGGATGAAGAGCCGAATGGGTTTTCGATTGTCCAAGCGAGCCTGGTAGAAGCGGTAATTGATGAGGCTTTGAGAGCAAGCCGGAATTCTATTGAGTGGTTATGGGACGGCTTACCGCCCGCGAGCAGGATCGTCAGCGCGGCCCTTGCCACCGCAGGCACGGGCCTGAGCGATCAGGAGAAACTGGAGCTGATTTTGGAAGAAAGCGGCGTTCGTGTAATCATTCGCGAGCTACAGGATGCACCGAAATTATTATGCGAGTGGGACATCCTGGAATCGGACAAAGGAGCTTTCCGTTTCCGGGTTGAGTTGCTGCGACGATGGATTGAAGAGAACAAACCCCTGGCGCGGGTCCAGGATGAATTGGACCACATCGAACCTGTCGCCGACAGTTTGTATAAAGCAGGCCTGGGTTTATACCGTGTCGGCGATTTAGAGAATGCTGAGCAATCGTTAAGCCAGGCCCTTGGACTGAACCCAAACCATGTGAGGGCCACACAACTGCTCGCCGATTTGTTGGCCGGCAAAGAAAAATGGGAAAAAGCGCTAACTCTCTTGCAGCGGCTAAACGAAACTCATCCGGTTGCGGCACGCTCCCGAATGCTCGATATCCTATTGAAATTATCGGAAACCCATGCCGGCAATGATGAGGAAAAGGCCCGAGATTATATCGAACAGGCTTTAAAGCTAAGTCCGGATCATGAGGTGTCTCAAAATGCCATGCGCTCCTGGTGGGGTCGCAAAGCTGAATTGGCCTTAAAAATAATGAACTCAAGCAGGCGCTTGAAGCTTATCAATACGCTGGGAATGACGAAAAAATCCAATTTTTTAAGACTGCCATTGAAAGAAATAAATTAGCGGAACAGGAAAAAAAGATGGACAAACTGATCACCGCAGGCAATTATAAAAAAGCTTTATCTATAGCAAAGATTTTAGAGGAGTTACTTCCATACGCATTTAAAGATAAAAGAATCGAAGTTGAAAAGCTTCTACGATTAGAAAGATCTTACTATTTAGCTCTAAGGTATAGATCAAAAAGTGACCTTGATAATGCCATTGATCACTTCAGAAGAGTTGTTAGTGTTGACCCTTTTTTCAAAGATGCAGCCATACATCTTGCAGAATCTGTCAGAAGAAAACGATTAAATGACTACTCCAAAACTATAAATAAAAAAAACTAATTGGTACACACTAAAAAAATATTTGCTTCAGAAATGGAAATGAAATTTTGGCTCTCAGCACCCTTGATTACTCCAATTTTGATTTTCAAAATATACCTAATTCCTCAAAAGGGTTTGCTTTTATCAGTTCCCTTGATTGGTAATTTTTCTTTTCTTTTTTTGCATATTTACATAGACTACTCAAGCGTACTCCAAAAAGCTATCTTTATTTTATTTTCAATCTTTAATATCGCTTCTGGGTCATTGACTGGAATGGCTATTGATGGATCTACCTATTCCTGTTTATTGATTAGTATGATAATTCCTCTACGGTTCAATATAGCATTAACGAGCGACGAATTTGGTTCTAACTTTAGCTTTGATTCTTTGACTTTCTTACTATTTATTTTTTCTGTATTGACCTACATAGTTTGGAGTTATCCAGCTTCAAGCTTGGGGAACTCAAATAATATATACATTATGGTATCTATTAATAGCTCATTTTTCTAATTATACCCATCTTATATAAAATTACTAACGCACTGAGCCCTGATTTGCTTGTGATTTTATTTTTTTATGCATTCCTTCTTTGACTTTTTTAATTATTTGCCTTTTTTGGATCGGCACATCATTTTTACCGAACATCTGATTACGTAATGAGGAGTAAGAGGTGTCAATGAATAACCCGTTCTTTTTTGGACCCCCGGTACACCATTCAAAATTCCTGGGACGTAAGGGACAAACCAGAAGAATCGTCAACCTTGTTGGGAATAACGGGCAATCTGTTGCTATTTCCGGAACCTATAAAGTAGGAAAGACTCCATTAATGCGCTTTCTTCTCTATTCAGAAAACCGAAGCACCCATTTTGAGAACTTCGATAAACTGTGCTTTCAATTCATGGATATGCAACTATTGCCTAAATCTCTAGACCATAAAGGTTTTTGGCGCGAAGCTACCCGTCCACTCGGTCCCTTTTTGAAAAATAGCGGCCATGCCAACCTTGAGAAGGCACTTGTGGAAGTGGAGCAAAACGGTTTCCCAACACCGTCTCTTAAAGATCTTTTCGAAAGTTTCAGCCACAGTCAAATTAGATTGGTTTTGTTTATCGATGAGTTCGATGTTCTTTTACATAGGCCAAAGCTGAACAACAACAGATTTTTTGGTTCATTACGTAGCTTAGCAACCCTCAGTGAAGGCGCACTGGCGCTGGTTATTGGAACCCATAAAGGTATTACAGCTCTCAATAAAGAAACTGAGGAACATTCGTCAGGATCACCATATTTCAACCATTTCAACACCATTTCTCTCGGCTGCTTCAAGGAAAAATCCTTAGATTTTTTTTCAGACAGGGAAGACCACCATTTACTATGGGAGATGAAGCCTTGATTTATAATCTTGCGGGTGCCCACCCTTATCTCCTACAAACGCTTGGACATCTCCTTTGGGAATTGTATCATAGCGAAGATGAACTCAATCGAGAAGATATTATACGCGATTTTTTAATGAAGTACGGCCCACACTTAAGTCTGTGTGGCAACTGTGGACAGAAAGAACTCAAAGAGTTGTGACGATAGTCTCTATCTCCCACCTCAATGCAGTTAAGTCCAATAGAAAAATGAATATCTCGGCTAAAGACATTGATTCGTTGTTAAAATTACTCAGAAGTGAAGATACTATCATTCGTGATTTGGAACGGGAAGGTTTCCTGGGTAGGGAAGAAAAAGTTCAAGGCGGCTGGCGGATTATGCCGGCTATTTTTCTGTACTGGATTTCGGACGAGGTTTTGACTGACACTTCGGAGGGGTCTGTATTGCAATCATTACTTGGATCTTCAAGTTCCGTGGTGCAGAGCGAAAGGAAGAAGGTTTGGAGTTTTATTGGCGAACTGGCCAAAGAAGGTACAAAAACCCTGGTGAAAGAAGGTGCGAAGGGATTGCTCATACTGTAAAGCCCCAAGATCCCGCTTGGACCCTAATTCTACTTTCATGAGTTGGCCCTCGGTGTCAAGAGAAAAGTTGGTTGGGGAAGGACGTTGGCCAAATAGGAAAACGAAGTTTTCCGTAGCCCGTGCGGCTGGAGCACAAACAGAAAATGAGTGCTCGGGACAACATGGCCTTCCGCGGCGCATGGGGTTCAGGATGTGTCAATCATGATGATCGCCACCTTAGATGAAAAGGAAAACCTGTCGCTGTTACTTCTATCCGCTCTCTAACGGTCCTTCGCGGGACCCGAGCATATTGACCTTCAGGGAAGGTCGGCGCTCCAATCTTTGTCACGAACTCGAAGATCGAGTAGAACTACGGAGTCACCGAAGTGTGTATGGTTATCCTTGTCACCGCTGATTTACCTTCATCAATTCAGCACGTTACTACTTTTTGGTTGGTATGAAAAAATGGTTCATAGGTTTCCAGTCACAGCCCTTTGACTTTGACTTCCATCGAACCTTACTTCGACCAAAAAGACAAGGTTTTCACCTTCACTCAGAAAAACGGAACGGTCCGGGTGCATGAGGCAGCCTGGGTTTAGCACGGCGACGTCACGGTCCGGCTCACTTTCGATATCTTCGGTCTTTGTACCCGACAGATAGAGACAGGGTGATCAACCGGGTTGTTAATTAGAGCCAGGTTCCCCCTGCATGCCGATCCAACCTTTCTTCGCCAGTACATTTGCTGCCAAGCCGATTTGTCGGGGAGAAAACTTTCGTTTTCTTTCATTCCACTCATAAGTGCGCTCTATGATTTCCTCATGGGAATGAACCATTTCCTGTTTCACCACCCAATGGACCGTAGAGAGTAGTTCCAAACCAAATGGTGACTCAAACCCCTCAACCAGGGCGACCACACTCTCGAAACGAGTTCGAGTATCCGGGTGATGCTCAAGAAAATCAGCAGCATCTCGAGTGGCGCCGGGCACTAACTCAAGCTGTTTGTATGGAGAATCACCGCCATCAGCATAACCGGATATCAAGTGACCCTCGATTTTAGATAAGACATGTCGAAGGTTTTCTGCATAGGGCCCGAACGGTCCTTTTTTAAATTTGAGGCGCAACGGTTCTCCGGCTTCCTGCATAAAATACATCAGCTTGTGTATCTCCAGCAGGGTAACATTCGGGTCCAATAGTCCCTTCAGATAACTGGATATCAGCTCCACCATTGCAGCACGGCCGGTGGTCATTTTTGGTGCTTCGCGGTGATGCACCATTTTGTCCGCACTCGGTGCTCCTTTGGGTTCAAAAATGATCACCTTCACATCCGAAATCGGCTTGAACGCCCTTTCGATCCGTGATTTGACCTCTGCCCAATCCAACCCCCCCAAGCCACTACCCAAGGGAGGTAGAGCGATGCTACAAATATTTTTCTCGGAGATTACCTTAATGAGGTCCTCCAGCCCCGCCTCTATATCCTGGATGCGACTTTTCCCACGCCAATGCCGTTTCGTTGGAAAATTTATAACGTACTTGGGGTTGGTGAGTTGTGAGGTTGCATACACAAACATTCGGCCGGGCTTTACATCACCATGTTTGCAAGCCAAGGCGTATGCCTCGAAATTTTTAGGAAAGGCTTTCTTGAACTGCAGTGCGATGCCCCGGCCCATGACACCGACGCAATTCACTGTATTTACAAGGGCTTCGGCATCTTCTCTAAGCAAATCACCGCTTTTGTATTCGATCATGACCAGCCTCCTCATCAATAATACCAGTCTTTTCTCATTTCTACTTGTGGTCGCCGGCCGATAGTTGGCAATTTATTCACCACTTGTCGGTACACATACTCAGAATTCACGCCAATACGGTCAATCAATTGCCAGGGGAAACATCTTTCAATTAAGAATTCAGCCTGTTTTCCTTCCTTAACAGAGGGCTCACTCCATTGGTTCGAATGGACAGCTTGCCAATCAATTTCATCTAACCGCGCTAAATCACAACGGTCTTCAAAATAGTAGGCACCTGCATTGGAAAGTGTAAATGCCCAACGATTACCGTTTTGGTTTGCCCAATCAACGGTTGATAAAAGGTCCGCTTCTAAATGAATGATGGGCTCCTGTCCGCCTCGATAGGATAGCTCCTGGTGGTTGCCACGAAAAATGAGGTAAAGCATGATGGAGCGGGGACAGAAGTAAAAGGGGACACATTCACCAACGTACAGATGAGGATGACTTGCCAAGGTAAGTTCATTCAGGCGGCGTTGTTTGATGGTGTTCATACCGATAACAGTGCCCTTTGCTGTATTTTGAGCTATTCTCGCGTCGCTCCAGAGATAGCCGTCTGCAATGATTGATGATAACCGGTCGATATGAACAATATGGTAAATCTTTGGTTGTTCCTGCCTAGCCATTCCAAGTACCTTTGCTCCCCCTTTATTCTTGACACGTCCTGGCTGATTCTTTTCCATTTTGGACCAGTCGAAATCCATGTACGGTCTTTGGCTCGTTGAACACTTTTGGATAAGCCTCAAAAACCAGGTCTTTTCGTTTTCGTTGGGACAAGGCTCAGGGACATTACCCCAGGGTTGACAAGGAATTTTAACACCTGTGATCCACATAAAGCAAAGAATGATTCCCTGGCTTCATTGACCTTACCCAAAGGTTTCTGCTGGGTTGATACTTCGATTCTCGGCACCGCTCGGTTTTGTGAATATCAATCAGCCGTCGCCGGCAGCATCTGCTTCTGTAGGTCGGCGGCGATCTTTTGTACCTCGTCCAGTACGCGGAGCAGGTTGCCGCTCTATAGCTTTTCGATTTGGGCCTCGGTTTAGCCGCGTCGTACCTGTCGGCCTTGATGCCGCCGCCTACGTCGAAATTGGAACTGATACCGGGGAACGCGAAACCAGAACACCGGATCGGTGACATTGGGTGTGCAACGTACCAGCCGGCCTCGCGAGACCCCACTAAGTCCTCTTTTCTCTTGTCGACCTTACACTTAAAAGCTGTCACCCTTTCCGCCGGATCCAGCTCTCGACCATTTCAGACTTCTCAACCTTTTCTCACAAAAGGGCACACTTTCCCATTCTTAAAAGCTTCAACCCGTTCCCATATTCTTCACAAAGGTCTATGATATCCTAGTTTCGTGAATGCTGTGTCGCGAGGTTCGATTCCGTGTCCCCTTTTGCACCTACCCTTGTGGCTTTGCTGCGCCGCCGCGCCGTCGAAGCCCCTGATTGTCCTACCTATACCTTTCTCGATCATCGCGGAGATTCTGCTCCCTCCCTGACCAATATCGAGCTGGATACCCGCGCCCGCGCCGCGGCCGTCGCTCTTCTGGAATCCGGTCTGGCTCCCGGTGATCGCGTTCTACTCCTGTTCCCGCCCGGCTTGGATTATCTGGCCGCATTTTTCGGCTGCCTCTATGCCGGCGTCATCGCCGTGCCCGCCTATCCCCCCAATCCCAATCGCATGCACCGCTCCCTGCCCCGACTCCTCAGCATGATTCGCGATGCCGATATCCATACTGTTCTGACCACTGCCGAGTTGGGCGCCGCCCGGAAGCGGTTCGGCCAGGATGAACCGTTGCTGACTCGATTGACCTGGCTGCCCATGGATCGCATCGACTCGGACCGGGCTGCTCAGTGGCGCGAACCCCATATCGGCCCCCAAACCATCGCTTTCCTGCAATATACCTCCGGCTCCACTGCCGAGCCCAAGGGCGTGAGGATCAGCCACGGCAACCTGCTGCACAACCAACAGCTCATTCAGCAGGGTTTCGGCACCGGTGAAGAAGATATCATCGTCAGTTGGCTGCCCCTTTACCACGACATGGGCCTGATCGGCGCCGTCCTGCATCCGCTTTTCCTGGGCGCCCGTTGTTTCTTAATGGCGCCCATGGATTTCCTGCGGCGCCCCTTCCGTTGGCTGCAGGCAATCAGTCGGTTCCGCGCCACTGTCAGCGGCGCGCCCGATTTTGCCTATGCCTTGTGCACCCGCAAGGTTCCCGAGGAAGATCTGGCCGAATTGGATCTCAGTAACTGGAAGGTGGCTTTCAACGGCGCCGAACCGGTGCGCGCCGAAACCCTCAACGCGTTCACGGAACGCTTCGCCCGCACCGGCTTCCGTCGCGACGCCTGGTACCCCTGCTACGGCCTGGCCGAGGCTACCCTGTTCGTTGCGGGCGGCGACCGCAACCGCGCCCCGCACCAGGTCCGTTTCGACACCGAACGACTGGCCGCCAATCAGGCCGTTGCAGCGCCCGCCGACAAAGAGGCCGCCCCGCTGGTGGCCAACGGACCCGCCTGTCAAGACCTGCTCATCGTAGACCCGGAAACGCTGTTCCCCTGCGAGGACGATCAGATCGGTGAAATCTGGCTGCGCGGCGACTCGGTGGCGGCCGGTTATCACGATCGGCCCGAGGTCAACGCCGAAATCTTTGCTGCCTGCCCCGCCGGTCGCTTGGACGAACGTTGGCTGCGTACCGGTGACCTGGGTTTCGTCCACCAGAATGAGATCTTCGTGACCGGCCGCGCCAAGGACCTGATCATCATCCGAGGTCGCAACCTCTATCCCCAGGATATCGAGGCCACGGTCAGCGGCTGCAGCGCCGACCTGATCGCCGACCATTGCGCGGCCTTTTCCGTGGAACAGGAAGGCGAGGAACGCCTGGTAGTGGTCTCGGAAGTGGTCCGCCGTCCCAAGCGGCGCCTGGAGAATCTGGCCGACTCGGTGCGCGAGGCCGTCGCCGAAAGCCACGAGGTGCAGGTCCACGCGGTCGTCTTCATTCGCTCCGCCACCCTGCCCAAAACATCCAGCGGCAAGATCCGCCGCCGCGCCTGCCGTCAACAGTTCCTGGAAGCGACCCTGAACCTGGTCTACAGCAATCAAAGGGACTGGGCGGAGGTGAGCCGACCCGCCGAATCACCCGGGGAAGCCGGCCTGCAACAACGCCTTGCCGCCATGACCGACCCCCTGGAGCGCGCCGCCGTGATGCGCGATTACCTGCGCAAGTTGGTCGCTGCCATCCTGGAAATGCAACCCGAGGACGTGCCCGACGATAAACCCCTGACCGCCCTGGGCCTTGACTCCCTTTCCGCCGTGGAACTGCAACACCACCTGGAAACCGATCTGGGCGGCGACTACGGCATGACCGATTTCCTGGACGGACCAACTCTTGAAGAGGCGACCGAGGGCCTGCTGGGCGCCATGGGCCGCACCGACGAGGAACCCCTGGTCCCGGCTCCCAACCCCTTCGGCGCCCACCCGCTGAGCCACGGCCAGCGCGCCCTGTGGTTCCTCTCCGAACTGCGACCCGAAAGCCCCGCCTATCACATCGCCCGCGCCTGCACTATTCGCGGCCCGCTGAACCTGGAAATCCTGGATCTGGCCTTACAACTGGTCGAGTTCAAGCACCCCATGTGGCGCACCACCTTCGACCGTCGCGACGGTGAGCCCAGGCAGCAGGTCCACGAGAATCTCCCCCTGCGCATCATCCGCCGCGACACCGCCGCCTGGACCGAAGAGGCCCTCCGGTCCTGGCTGGAAGACGAAGCCCGGCGACCCTTCAACGAGGCCCGGCCTCTGCGCGTTCACATCCTCAAACGCGATGAGCAGGAGCACATCCTCTTCCTGGCCGCGCACCACGCCGTCTGCGATTTCTGGTCCCTGGCTTTGCTGTTGCGCGACCTGGGACGCTTCTACACGGAACTCGTAAAAAACCAGTTGCCCAATGCTCGTCACACCGGCGCCTACTACCACGATTATGTCCACTGGCAGGAGAACCTTTTGGCCGGACCTCGCGGTGAGCAGTTATTTCAGTTCTGGAAGAGCACTCTGCCCGCCCGCATCGAAGCCCTGGACCTGCCCACGGACCGACCGCGCCCGGCAGAACGGCGCGAGCACGGCGCCCGCTTCCGTTTCGGTCTGGGCGCGACGCAAATGAACCGGGTCCGCGTCCTGGCCGCCAATCACGACACCACGCCGTTTACCGTACTCCTGGCCGCATGGCAGGTACTGCTCCATCGCTACAGCGGCCAGGACGATGTGATCGTGGGCACACCGGCCATGGGCCGGACCCGGGCGGGTCTGGCGGAGCTGGTAGGTTATCTGGTCAACCCTCTACCCATTTACACCAACCTGGCCGGTAATCCCGCCTTTGTCGATCACCTGGCCGCCGTACGCGCCTCCGCGCTGGCCTCTTTTGCGCATCAAGACTATCCCTTTCCCCTGCTGGTGGAGCGCCTGCAACCCGAACGCGATCCCAGCTACGCGCCCATTTTCCAGGTCATGTTCGTCTACCAGGGCACGCCGCCCGGCGGACCCAAGGGCATCGGCGCCTTCGCCCTGGAAGATCCCGGCGCGCCCTTGCAGGTCGGCGATCTCCACCTGGAGAATCGCCCGGTGGACCTGCGCGCCTCCCAGTTCGATCTGACCCTGACCACCGCGGAACTGGACGAAGCCATGGGTTGCAGCCTAGAATACGATACCGACCTGTTTGACAGCCCCACGATCGAGCGCCTGGCCGGCCACTTCGTCAACCTGCTGAACGCGCTGATGCAAAGCCCGCTGAAGGGTATCGCAGAAGCGCCTATGTTGGACAGCACGGAACTGGACACCGTGCTGGAAACCTGGAACCTCACCAGGCGTGACTTCCCGGCCGACCGAGGCCTGCACCACCTGTTCGAAGCCCAGGTCCTCCGCACGCCCGAGGCGCACGCGCTCTATTTCGGCGACATCAGTCTGACCTACGCGGCGCTGGACCAACGCGCCAACCGTCTGGCCCGGCTGCTGGCGGCGCGCGGCGTGAAAGACGGCGACCCGGTCGGCATCTGCATGAAACGATCGCCCGAACTGATCGTGAGCATGTTGGCCGTGCTCAAGGCAGGCAGCGGCTATATTCCGCTGGACCCCGCCCATCCCGTTGAGCGTCGCCGCTTCATCGCCGGTGATGCGGGCGTGCGCCTACTGCTGACCCGGACCGGTGCGGCCGATGACCTGCCCTGTTTCACCATTATCGACCTGGACGCGGCAGCCGACGACATTCAGGCCCAATCGCCGGAGAAACCCGGCTATCGCACCAACCCGGAAGACGCCGCTTATGTCATCTACACGTCCGGTTCCACGGGTAAACCCAAGGGCGTGGCCGTTTCGCACCGTGCTGTCATCAACACCATCTGCGCCATGACCGAGGAGCCCGGTATCCAACCCGGCGACCGGCTGCTGGCGGTCATTACGCCGGCCTTCGACATGTCGGTCTTCGAGATCTATCTTCCCCTGCTCAACGGCGCGGTCCTGGTCATGGCCGACGAGGAAACCACGGGAGACGGCCGGCTGCTGGCCGAGGCCGTCGACCGCTACGACATCACCGTTTTACAAGCCACGCCGGCCACCTGGAAACTGCTGTTGGCCGCCGGTTGGCGCGGCAAGTCCGACCTGCGCGCCATCACCGGCGGCGAGGCCCTGAGCGCCGACCTGGCCGCGGCCCTGGTCGACCGTTGCGCCGAGCTTTGGGACCAATACGGGCCGACCGAGGCCGCCATCTACGCCACCAGATCCAGGGTGCGCCCCGAACGCGGCCTGGTGATCGGCAGGCCCATTGCCAATGCACGCACCTACGTGCTGGACCGCCTGGGCAACCCCACGCCCGCCGGCGTTCCCGGGGAACTCTATATCGGCGGCGCGGGCCTGGCCCGGGGTTACTGGCACCGGCCCGCCCTGACCGCCGAGCGCTTCCTGCCCAGCCCGTTCAGCCACGAGGGAGCCAGGCTGTATCGGACCGGTGACCTGGTCCGTTTTCGCAACGAGGGTCAGATCGAATACCTGGGCCGCTTGGATCACCAGGTCAAGATTCGCGGTTACCGCATCGAACCGGCCGAGGTAGAAACCGCCCTGGCCGAATCGCCCCTGGTCAGCCAGGCGGTGACGACGGCCCGCGAGGACGGCAGCGGCGAGGCGCGCCTGGTGGCCTACGTGATCCCGGTAGAAGGCGAGAACCGGCCCGAGAAGGAACTGCGCCTGAAGCTGCGCGCCCACCTGCAACGTACGCTGCCCGCCTATATGGTGCCGGCTGCCTATGTTTTCCTGAAAAAATTCCCGCTCAACCCCAGCGGCAAGATCGACCGGGCCGCCTTGCCGGAACCGGAAAAGACTGTCAGCCGCACCGCACTGCCGCCCCGCGATCGCCTGGAAGCCAAACTGGCCGGTATCTGGGCCGAGGTGCTGGGTCTGGATGCGGTCGACGTCAGCGGGGACTTCTTCGAAATGGGCGGCCATTCACTGATCGCCACCAGGGTGGTCTCGCGCATCCGTGCGGCCTTCGGTCTGGAACTGCCGTTGCGCGTGCTGTTCGCCCATCCCACCGTGACCCAACTGGCGGGGGTCATTCGCGAACGCTACCACGAACAACGCCGGGCGCTGCCGCCCGTCACCGCGCTTGAACGCGAGGAACATCCCGCCCTTTCCTTCGCCCAGGAACGCCTGTGGTTTATGGACCGCATGGACAGCCGGGGCAACGCCTACAACATGCCCGCCGCGCTGTCACTGCGCGGCAGCTTGTCGGTACTGAACCTGGAGGCGGCCTTCAGGGACATCGTGGCGCGTCATGAAAGCCTGCGCACCGTATTCCCCACGTTTGAGGATCGCCCCTACCAACAAATCCTCGATCCGTACCCGGTCCAAATCGCGTTCGTCGATCTGGGCGGGTTGTCCGATGCCCTGCGTCAAACCGAATCCCGACGCCTGGCCGCGGAAGAGGCGGCGCGTCCCTTCGACCTCGACCGCGGCCCGCTGCTGCGTATCACCCTGCTGCGGCTGTACCCGGACGAAGCGCTCCTACTGGTGACCAAACACCATATCATCACCGACGGCTGGTCCGTGGGCCTGATGATTGACGAACTGGCGACGCGTTACGCCGACCTGGCCGAGGGCAAAACGCCGCAACTACCGCAACTCCCCGTCCAATACGCCGATTTCGCCGCCTGGCAACACGCCGTGTTGGGCGATATCCTTCAAGCCCAGCTGGATTACTGGCAGTACCAACTGGCCGGCGCGCCCACCACGCCCTTCCTACCCACGGACCGTGAACGGCCGCCCGTGCAGACCTTCAACGGTTCGGTGGAAACATCGGTTTTCGAGAGCGGCGACATGGTGGAGATCCGCAAGCTATGCGGCCGAACCGGCACCACCCTATTCATGCTGCTGGAAACCGCCTTTGCCCTACTGATGAGCAAACTGGGCGACCGCGAGGACGTGCTGGTCGGCACGCCCATCGCCAACCGCAACCGGGCCGAGATCGAACCGCTGATCGGCTTTTTCGTCAATACGCTCGTGTTGCGCCACAACCTGACCGGCGAACCTGAATTCAGCGAGTTGTTGGACCGTACCCGGCGCACGTCCCTCGATGCCTACGCCCACCAGGACGTGCCCTTCGAACGCCTGGTGGAGGTGGTCCATCCGCAACGGGCGCTGTCGCACGGGCCGCTCTTCCAGGTCATGTTCATCTTGCAGAACACGCCCGCCGGCGACCTGGAACTGCCGCTCCTTCATATCAAAGAGGAGCCGCAAGCCCAACCTGCCGCCAAATTCGACCTCACGCTGACCATCTTGGAACGGGGCGATACCCTGGTCGCCGATTGGGAATACAACACCGACCTGTTCGATGCCGAAACCATCCGCCGTTGGGCCGAGTGGTATCGTAATCTACTGGTGCACGGCGTGCGCCGGCCGCAAACCCAAGCCGCCCGCTTGGACCTGATGTCGGACCGGAACCGGCACCAACTGCTGGTGGACTGGAACGACACGCGCAAACCCCGGCCGCAAGGGCTTACCCTTTCCGGGCTGTTCGTACAACAGGCGCAACGGACACCGAACCTGCACGCCCTTGAATCCGGCGACGGCGACATCATCACCTACGCGGACCTGGCCGAACGCACCGCTCGCCTCGCGGGTCGCCTGCGCGAAAAAGGCGTGGGCCCGGAGGTTCCGGTCGGGGTGATGCTGGACCGATCCGTGGAACTGGTGGTGGTCCTGCTCGCGGTGCTGGAAGCGGGCGGCGCCTTCCTGCCGCTGGACCCGACGCATCCCGAGGACCGCCGCAACTTCCTGCTGGCCGAAACCGGCGCCCGTTTGGTGTTGACCCGACCCGACCTGGCCGATCGGGCAGTCAAAGCCGATGTCATCGTACTCGACCCGTCGGGCCGCCCGGCGGACGGCGAAGTTTCCGAACCCCTGCCGCCCTGCGATTACCTGCCCGGCACGACCACGGCCTACATCCTGTTTACCTCCGGCACCACCGGCCGGCCCAAGGGCGTCAGCGTACCGCACCAGGCAATCGTGAACCGCGTGCTTCTGGCGCAGGAGTCCCGGCCGCTGTCCGCCGAGGACCGCTTCCTGCAACTGGCGGCCTTCACCTTCGATATCGCCCTATGGGAATTGTTCGCGCCCCTGATCGCGGGCGGATGCTCGGTCCTGGCTCCGAAAGGAACCTATCGCGATGCCGGTCTGCTGTGCCGCCAACTGGTGGATCGCGGCATCACCGTCGCCCACTTCGTGCCCTCCGTGCTGAACCTGCTCCTCGAAGAACCGGACCTGGCCGGCGCCCGCGCCCTGCATACTGTTTTCTGCGGCGGCGAGGCTCTGCCCCGCGATCTGCCGGCGCGCACGGCCGCCCGCCTGCACGCACAACTGGTCCAGTTCTACGGCCCCACCGAGGCGGCCATCAATGTCACCGCCGTTACCTGCCCGCCGGGGGTCGATGCAACCATCATCGGCAGGCCCGTCGCCAACGCCAGGGTTTATATCACCGACGCCCGATTGTTCCTGCAAGCGCCCGGCATTCCCGGCGAATTGTGCATTGCGGGGATCCCGTTGGCCCGGGGTTACTTCGGCGAACCCGGACAAACCGCTCAGGCCTTCGTGCCCAGCCCCTTCAGCGACGAACCGGGCGCGCGCCTCTACCGAACCGGCGACCGCGCCCGTCACCTTGCCGACGGGACCATTCGTTTCCTGGGCCGGTTGGACCACCAGGTCAAGATTCGCGGTTTCCGCGTGGAACCCGCCGAGATTGCCAACACCCTCACCGAGGCCGAAACTGTCGCCGCCGCGGTCGTGATTGCCCTGGACGACCCCGCCGGCCACACGCAACTGGCCGCCTATATAGTCCCCGCCGACAAGAACGCCGACGAAGACGCCCTGAGAAACGAACTCCAGGTCCGGCTCTCCGACCGCCTCCCCGAGTACATGGTTCCGCGCGCCATGGTCTTCCTGGCCGAAATGCCGCTCACGTCCACCGGTAAAGTGGACCGCAAGGCCCTGCCCGCACCGCCGGAACTGGCCGACATCCACGAGTACACGGCCCCGCGCACGCAACTGGAAGAACAGGTTGCCGCCGTATGGTCCCAAATCCTAGGCATGGAGCGCATCAGTGTAACGGCGGATTTCTTCGAACTGGGCGGGCATTCCCTGCTGGCCACCCAGGTTGTTTCCCGACTGCGCCGCACGCTGGGCGTAGAGATTCCGGTTCGACAACTGTTCGCTCAGCCCACCGTCGCGCAAACCGCCGCCTGGCTGGCCGCCCAATCGGAAAGCGCCCCGGCCCTGCCGCCGCTGGAGCCCGTACCCCGCGACGGCGACCTGCCCCTGTCCTTTGCCCAGAAGCGCCTGTGGTTCCTGGACCAGTTGGAAGAAGGCAGCGCCTTCTATAACATCCCCTACGCCATCCGCATGGGCGGTTTACTGGATGTGCAAGCCTTCCAACGCGCCCTGGAGAAAATCTACGCCCGCCACGAGGGCCTGCGCACGCGCTTCACCGCCCAAGAGGGACAACCCCGCCAGGAGATTGCGCCGCCCGGCCCGCTGCCGACTGTTGCGGTAGACCTACGCGCCCTACCGGAAGACCGACGCATCGGATTTGCACACGACATCGCCCGCCGTGAAGTGCGCCGCCCGTTCAACCTCGAGACCGACTGCCTGCTGCGCCTGGTCATCCTGCGCCTGGACGAGACCGAACACCTGGTGGTGATGACCGTCCACCACATCGTGGCCGACGGCTGGTCCGGCGGCGTCATCACCCGCGAACTTGCCGCGATCTATCCCGCCCTGGTTCACGGCGAGACCTCTCCGCTGGAACCTCTGCCCGTCCAATACGCCGACTTCGCTGTCTGGCAACAGCGCTTCCTTCAGGGCGAGGTTCTGGACAAGCAACTGGCCTGGTGGAAGGAGCGCCTGGCGGGTTACGGCCAGGTGCTGGAACTGCCCGCGGACAACCCTCGCCCGGCCGTGGAAAGCTTCACCGGCGCCTCCATTACCGGTCGCTTCCCGGCCGAATTGAGCGGGCGTCTCAACGACCTGGCCCGCACCCTGGACGCCTCCCTGTTCATGACCCTGCTCAGCGCTTTCGACGTACTGCTCTACAAATACAGCGGCCAGACCGATATCGCCGTGGGCACGCCCATCGCCAACCGCAAGACCGAGGAAATCGAACAACTGATCGGCTTCTTCGCCAACACCCTGGTGCTGCGCACGGACCTGTCCGGCAGTGACGGCACCATGCCTCGCTTTACCGATCTGGTGGCCAGGGTCAAGGAAACGGCGCTGTCGGCGTATGCGCACCAAGATGCTCCCTTCGAGTCGCTGGTCGATGCGTTGGGCGTGCGCCGCGACATGAGCCGATCACCCATTTTCCAGGTGATGTTCGTGCTTCAGAACGCGCCCGTCACCGAGGTTCTGGAAGGTGCGGATCTGCAAATGGAACCGGTGCCCGTGGACATGGGCATTGCCAAGTTCGACCTGACGCTTTTCACCTGGCAGTGGGGCGATTCCGTCACTTGGTTGCTGGAATACAACACCGATTTGTTTGCTCATGAAACCGCCCGCAACATCATCACCCAGATGGAAGTCCTGCTGCACCACATCGCCGAAGATCCCAACCGCCGCCTGGACGAATTGAGCCTGATCGGTCCCGAGGAACGGCAGCGCGTCCAGATTGCCTGGAACGATACCGCCGACGATTATCCGTTGGAACCCGGCTTCCAGGAACGCATCGAGGCGGTCGCGTCTGCTCGGCCCAATGACATTGCCGTCATCGACCACGAACTGCGCGTCACCTACGCCGAACTGAGCGCCGACGCCAATCGCCTGGCTCATTACCTCATGGAACGGGGCGTGGGTCCCGAGGTCGTGGTGGGCGTGATGATCACGCGCTCCTACGACATGTTGGTCGCCTTCCTGGCCGTGTTGAAAGCGGGTGGGGCCGTGGTGGCGCTGGACCCGTCCTACCCGCCCTCCAGACTGTCCTATGTCATCAGCGACGCGCGCCTGGGCGCCCTGCTCACCGAGGATCGATACGCCGCGCTTGCCCATGATCCCGACCTGCCGATTCTGCTGATGGACCGCGACAAGTCGCTGTTCGCCGACCGCCCCGAAACCAACCCGCCCGTTCGCGGCGATATGGACTCGCTGCTCTACGTCATCTATACCTCCGGCTCCACCGGCATGCCCAAGGGCGTGGGCGTTTCCCGCAAGGCTCTGCTTAACCTGCTGACCTGGCAGGAACACCGCACCACTTTGAGCGGCGATGACACCACGCTGCAATTTGCCGCCTTCGGCTTCTGCGTCAGCTTCCAGGAGATCCTGTCCACCTGGAGTTCCGGCGGCGCGCTGGTGCTGGCGACCGAGACCGAACGCCAGGACGTTGAACGCCTGGCCGCCTACGTGCGCGAACACCGGACCCAACGCCTGCATCTGCCGTTTGCGGCCCTGAAACAACTGGCCATGAACGCGCTTGCCTCCGGCGACGGCAACACCATGCCCAACTCCCTGCGCGAAGTGATCACCGCCGGCGAACAGCTGCAAATCACGCCGGAGATCCACGCCTTCTTCAAGAACCTGCCCGGCTGTCGCCTGCACAACCAATACGGCAGTTCGGAAACCCACGTCATCAGCGCGCTCACCCTGAAGGGCAACCCCGATCACTGGAAGTTCATCCCCTCGGCGGGCCGCGCCATCGGGAACACGCGCATCTACCTGCTGGACAGGAACCTGAACCCCGCGCCCGTGGGCACCCCCGGCGAGCTGTACGGTACCGGCCACTGCCTGGCTCGCGGCTACCTGAACCAGCCCAAACTGACGGCCGAGAAACTGGTGCCCGACCCCTTTTCCACGGAGCCCGGCGGACGCCTCTACCGCACCGGCGACCTGGCCCGGTTCCGCGCCAACGGCGATATCCAGTTTCTGGGCCGCGCCGACGAAATGGTCAAGGTGCGCGGCTACCGCGTGGAGCCGGGGGAGGTAGTGCGCGAACTGCGCGCCCACGACAACGTAGCCGACGCCGCCGTGTTGGCCCTGAAGGACGAAACCGGCGCCTACTACCTGGCCGCCTACGTGGTGGGCCGCACCGAGCCGGACTTCCGCGAGTTGCGCACCTTCCTCAAGGAGCGCCTGCCCGGTCACAGCGTGCCCGGCCAATACGTAGCCGTGGATGCGCTGCCCATCACCACCCACGGCAAACTGGATCGCGACGCCCTGCCCATACCCGCGCCTACCCGCGAGGCCGTGGAAACGCCGTATGCCGAACCCGAAACGGACACCGAGTCTGTCTTGTCCGAGGTCTGGGCCGAAATCCTGGGCCATGATCGCGTGGGCCGTTTCGACGATTTCTTCGAACTGGGCGGCCACTCGCTGCTGGCCACCCAGGTCGTTTCGCGCATGCGTTCCCGCTTGGGACGGGACGTGTCCCTGCGTCTGCTCTTCGAGGAATCCGAACTGGCCTCCCTGGCCGCCCGACTGGACCGCGAGGTCGGCGCGAAAGCCCCGACGCACGCGGCGCCCATCGTGCCGACGACGCGCATGGATAACCGCGTCATTGCCTCCCCCGCCCAGGACCGCCTGTGGTTCCTGGACCGCCTGAACCCCGGACAGTCCATCTACAACATGCCGGGGGCTCTGGACATCCGAGGCCGCCTGGACGTGGCCGCGCTGGAAACCGTGCTGGGTCAATTGTGCCTGCGTCACGAAACCCTGCGCACCACCTTCACCGAAGAGGCCGAGGGCCTGCTGCAAGTGATTGTCGGACCCACCGGCTTCCCCATTCGGGTGATCGACCTGCAAAGCCTGCCTGAAGCGGATATCGAAGCGGCCGTACATGACCTGTGCCGTCGCGAGGCCCTGGCTCCCTTCGATCTGGAGCGCGGCCCGCTGCTGCGCGTCCGCCTCTTCTTGTGCGGCTCGCACGACGCCCGCCTGGCCGTGACCATGCACCACATCATCTCCGACGGTTGGTCCGTGGGCATTTTCATTCGCGAACTGGTAACCGGATACACCCAAGCGGTGCGCGGCGCGGAAACCCAACTGCCCAAACCCCCGGTGCAATACGGCGACTTTGCGGTCTGGCAACAGGCGGCCCTGGAACGCGGCGATTTCCAGCCGCAGCTTGAATACTGGCGGCAACGCCTGGCCGGCATTCCCGACGTTCTGGAACTGCCCCTGGACCGTCCCCGACCCGCCGTGCAGACCTACGCCTGCGGACGCTTCCCCCTGACTCTGGACCACGCCCTCAGCGCGTCCGTCCACAACCTGGCTCGTCAAACCGGCGCCACCGCCTTCATGGTACTGGAATCTCTGTTCGCTGTCTGGGCGGCTCGCACGAGCGGTCAGGATGAGGTAGTGGTCGGCTCGCCGATTGCCAATAGGCATCATGCCGAGATCGAGCCCCTGATCGGCTTCTTCGTCAACACGCTTGCGTTTCGCCATCAGCTTCAGGGCAACCCAGGTTTTGCGGATCACCTGGAAGAGACCCGCCGGCATACCCTCGAAGCCTACGCCAACCAGGACATCCCCTTCGAAAACGTAGTCGATGCCCTTCAGTTGGAACGCAGCCGTAATATCACGCCTGTCTTCCAGGTCATGTTCGTCCTGCAGAACAATCCCGCCGCTACCCTCACGGCGCCGGGCCTCACCCTAACTGAGGCACCTGTTGACGCCTTTTTTGCCAAATTCGACCAGATCTGGTCCTTCGAGGAGCGCGACGGCCGCTTCCACGGCATGATCGACTACAACAGCGACCTCTTCACGGAAACCTCCATGGCGCGCATGGCAGAGCATTTCAAGGTGCTGCTGCAAAGCGCCCTGGCCGCACCCCATCGATCGGTTGCCGCACTGACCATGATGAACCCGGCCGAAAAGCGGTTGCTGCTGGAAACCTGGAACGACACCGCAAGCGGCTTCCCCGAGCTTCCCTTGGGCCTGTTGTTCAACGAGCAGGCCCGGCGCACGCCCGGCGCGCTTGCAGTTGCCTACGGCGTCGACCGCTTGACCTACGCTCAATTACAAGCCCGGTCCGATCGAACGGCTCGGTTGCTGCAAAAACGGGGCGTGAGGCCGGGTGATGCCGTCGGCCTGTATATGGAAGCGGGCGTGGCGCTTGCCGCGTCGATCGTGGGCATCGTCCAGCTCGGAGCGGTTTATGTTCCCCTGGATACCGAAGCGCCCGCCGAACGCCTGCGCCACATGATCGAAGATACGCGCATGACCGCCCTGATCTCGGAAACAGCGTCTATTCATAAACTCCCGGAACTCTCGATCATCGTCACGGTCGATGACGCCGCCTTGGACGCAATGTCCCCGGAACCCGTTACGACGCCCCTGCCCGCCCAAGCGCCCGCTTACATCATGTTCACTTCTGGCTCTACCGGTGTGCCCAAGGGCGCCGTCATTCCCCACCGGGCTGTAGTGCGGCTGGTACGCAACAGCGATTACCTCCACCCGAGCCCTAAGAACCGGTTTGCCCAGATCGCGAATGTGGCCTTCGATGCCTATACCTTGGAGCTGTGGGGTCCCCTGCTGAACGGCGGCGCTATGATCGGCGCCGATCGCGAGACCAAACTGTCAACCGACCGCTTCGTCGATTGGCTGGCTGAAGAACGCATCGACGTCATGTTCATCACCACGGCATTGTTCAATCTAACGGCGGCCGAGCGGCCGGATATCTTTTCCCGCTTGAGGAACCTGATGGTAGGCGGCGAGGCCATGGACCCGGCATCAGTCGGACGGTGCCTGGCCGCCGGACCTCCCCGGCGCTTGCTGAATGTTTACGGCCCGACCGAAAACACCACTTTTTCGACCTCGCATCACGTCCCCGCAATTGCCCCGGACACCCTTTCCGTGCCTATCGGTTCGCCGATCGCGGGAAGCACCTGCTACGTGGTCGATCGATATTTCCATCCGGTCGGCCTCGGCATGGTCGGCGAGTTGTGCCTGGGCGGCGCGGGCCTTGCCCACGGGTACCTCAACCGACCGGCGCTGACCGCCGCGACCTTCGTGCCGAATCCCTTTGCCGCAGAACCCGGCGAGCGCCTCTACCGCACGGGAGACCTGGTGCGCTGTCACGGCGGCGA
The DNA here is from genome assembly GCA_030066195.1 of Acidobacteriota bacterium. Lineage (GTDB taxonomy): Bacteria > Acidobacteriota > Holophagae > Acanthopleuribacterales > Acanthopleuribacteraceae > JASJCB01. The sequence goes on along the minus strand of JASJCB010000013.1, from coordinate 77,969 downwards.
TCGTGCCGAACTGCTGTTTGTGGGCAGGACCGATCACCAGGTGAAGCTGCGCGGCCTGCGCATCGAGTTGGGTGAAATCGAGGCGGCGCTTACTGTCCTTCCTGACGTTGAACAAGCCGTAGTAATGCTCCAAAAGACGGGCGAACCTTTCCTGGCCGCATGGCTGATCACCCCGGAAACGTCTCCGACCATCGAGGACCTGAAAGAGGCATTAAGGCAGAGGCTGCCCGATTACATGGTGCCGCCAATCTTCCATTTCTTAAAGGAATTCCCCCTAACGCCCAACGGCAAACTGGACCGCAAGGCCCTGCTTGCAATGGAGGCCGAAGCTCCAACCCGCGAAACTCGCGTGCCGCAATCCCCTACCGAAATCTTCCTGGCCGAAAACTGGGTGGAACTACTGAACCTGGACCGGGTCGGCGCTGACGGTAACTTCTTTGACCTGGGCGGCCACTCCCTGCTGGCCACCCGCGCTGTTTCGGCCGTCCGCAACAAGCTGGGTATCGATCTGCCCCTGGGCGATCTTTTCGAACGACCCCACTTAGAAGATCTGGCCCGTCATATCGACCAACTGCAAAGCGCCCCCTCGGAAGCCGAGCCGGTATTCGAAAAACTGCCCCGCGACGCCGCCGGCCTGCCTGTTGCCCCCGCCGCGCTGAGCCATGCCCAACAACGCCTGTGGTTCCTGGACCGCATGCGCGAACCGGGCAGCGCCCTGGACCACGCCTACAATATGCCCTTCGGCCTTAACCTCGCCGGCCCGCTGTCGGTCCGGGTAATGGAAACAGCCCTGGGCGATGTAACCGCCCGCCACGAATCCCTGCGCACCACCTTCGGCATGCAGGAAAACGAGCCCGTACAACTGATCCACAAACCCGAGCCCTTTAGTCTCACCGTGGTGGATCTCGCCGGCTTGACCCGCGACGAAATTGAAGCCGCCGCCCGCCGCTTGGAAGAAGCCGAGGCCCGTCACGGTTTCGACCTGGCCGCCGGCCCGCTGTTCCGCGCCGTGTTGTTGCGCCTGACCGACGTGGACCATCACCTGACCGTGACCATACACCACATCGTCTCCGACGGCTGGTCCATGGGCATTCTGGTCGATGACCTGACCGGCGCCTACACGGCCCGAATCGCCGGCGAGCCACCCGATCCCCGGCCGCTGTCGCTACAATACGTCGACTTCGCCGCCTGGCAACGCCGTCACCTGACCGGCGAGCGCTTGGAACGCGACCTGACCTTCTGGAAACAGGAACTGGCCGATGCGCCCGCCCTTTTGGAACTGCCGACTGATCGCAAACGCCCGACCGTCCAGCGTTTCCTGGGTGCGGAACAACCCATCACCATCGATGCCGCTCTCACCGAACAGCTGCAAGCCCTGGCTAGGGAAACGGACACCACCCTGTTCATGCTGTTGGAAGCGACCTTCACCGTGCTGCTCCATCGCCTGAGCGGCCAGGATGACCTGGTTATCGGCACCCCGATCGCCGGGCGCAACCGGGCCGAGACGGAACCCATGATCGGCTTCTTCGTCAACAGTCTGGCCTTGCGTCACGACCTCGCGGACAACCCGAGCTTTCGCTCCTTCCTGGCGGGTGCACGGAAGACCGCGCTGAACGCTTTCCGCTACCAGGACATCCCCTTCGAGGATGTAGTCGACGCCGTGCAACCCGCGCGCGACACCGGTCGAACGCCCCTGTTCCAGGTCATGTTCGCCCTGCAAAACATGCCGCTCGGCGACCTGGCCCTACCCGGACTCGCGGTTTCACCGCTGCCGCGACGCGCCGTGACCGCCAAGTTCGACCTGACCTTCATCCTGCACGAAGACGACGGCCGCCTGACGGGTGTGGCGGAATACAGTACCGACCTGTTCGACGCCGACACCGTCATCGCCATGATCGACCGCTACGCCGGGCTGTTGACAGCCGTTTGCGATGCGCCGGACAGTCGGGTAGATACCTATCCCTTACTGGCCGAAACAGAGCGGCAACACCTGCTGATCGACTGGAACGATACCGAGGTCGATCAGCCGGCAAACGACGCCCTCCCCAGCCTGTTCATGAAGACGGCGTACGCCCATGCCGGCGACCCCGCCCTGGTCTACGACGGTGAAACCTGGTCCTATGCCCGGCTGGCCGAGCGGGTCGCAAGGCTTGTCAATCACCTGGTCGCCAACGGCCTGAAACCCGGCGAAGCGGCGGGTGTCCTTTTGCCCGCCGGCTGCGGCATGGTCACCGCCATGCTCGCCGTACTTAAAGCCGGCGGCGCCTATGTGCCGCTGGACCCGGACTATCCCCGCGAACGACTCAGCGCCATGATCGACGATACCGGCATGCGCCTGGTGCTGACCACGAGCGCGTACCGACTCCCCGCCGACAGCCGCGCGCTCCCGCTGGACATAAACGACCCCGCTATTGACCATTGCCCGGTCACGCCGACCGGCGTCCGCCTGCACCCTGACCAACCCGCCTACATCATGTTCACCTCCGGCTCCACCGGCAGACCCAAGGGCACGATCATCTCTCATCGCGCCGTCACGCGCCTGGTCTTGAACACCGACTACTTGCAACTACAACCCGGCGACCGCGTAGCGCAACTGGCCAACCCGGTATTCGACGCGCTGACCTTCGAGGTCTGGGGCCCCCTGCTCAACGGCGGATGCGTGGTCGGCGCACCCAAGGACACCGCCCTGGACGCGGCGCTTATGGCCTCCTGGCTGCGCGACAACGGCATCACCGCCATGTTCATCACCACCGCCCTGTTCAACCGCCTGGCCGGGGACAAGCCCGATGTCTTCCACACGCTGCAAACCCTGCTTTTCGGCGGCGAGGCGGTCGACCCCAACCGCGTCCGCCGAGTTCTGGAGGGCGGCCCGCCGCAACGCCTGCTACACGTCTACGGCCCCACCGAAAGCACCACCTTCGCCACCCGGCAGACCGTTACCGAGGTTGCGCCGGACGCGGTCACGGTGCCCATCGGCGCGCCGATTGCCGATACCACCGCCTACGTGCTGGACACCGCCGGCCAACCCGTTCCCCCCGGCGTGATCGGCGAACTGTTCCTGGGCGGCGCGGGCCTGGCACACGGCTATCTGAACCGACCCGCCCTGACCGCCGAGCGCTTCGTGCCCAATCCCTTCGGCAAATCTGGAACCAGGCTCTACCGAACCGGCGACCTGGTGCGCCTTAAGACCGTGGACGACAACCTGACCCTGCTCTTCTCGGGCCGCACCGACCACCAGGTCAAGCTGCGCGGTTTCCGCATCGAGTTGGAAGAGATCGGCGCCGCCCTGGCCACATTCCCGGGCATCGCCCAAAACCTGGTGCAACTGCGCAAGGACCTACCGACAGGTCCCGGCCTGGTCGCCTACCTGCGTTCGGAAGAGACAGAACCCGCCCGCGCCGACCTGAAGACCCACCTTGCCGGCTTCCTGCCCGATTACATGATGCCGGCCCATTTCGTCTTTCTGAAAGAATTCCCGTTGACGCCAAACGGCAAGATCGACCGCAAGTGCCTGCCGACGCCCGATACGGAAATCGCCGCCGCAACCTATGTCGCGCCGCGCACGCCCACCGAGGAAGGCCTGGCCGAATATTGGTCCCAACTACTGGGCATGGAAAAGGTCAGCGTCACCGCCAATTTCTTCGACCTGGGCGGTCACTCGCTGCTGGCCACACAAGTCACCTCCCGGCTGCGCCGGCAGGGCCTGGAACTACCCCTGGCTCAATTCTTCGCCAATCCTACCATCGAAGCCCTGGCCGAAAAGATAGACCTGCGAAGCGGCGAGGGCACCGAACCCGCCATGGAACCCCTGCTCCGCGACGACCGGGGCCTGCCCGCGCAACCGCCGCCCATGAGCTTCGCGCAACAACGCCTGTGGTTTCTGGACCGTATGAGCGAACCGGGCGCCGACCTGGAACACGCCTACAACATGCCCATCGCGCTGCACCTGCAGGGCCCGCTGGACACCGCCGCCATGGAAACCGCGCTGGGCAGACTCACGGCCCGCCACGAGTCCCTGCGCACCACCTTTGCCGAACACAACGGCGAACCGGTGCAGATCATCGCGCCGGAATACCCGGTCTCCCTGGTGATCGTCGATCTCTCCGGGCTGGACGGCGATACCTGCTCCAGCACCGCCCGAGACCTTGCCGCGGCCGAGTCCATCCGCCCCTTCGACCTGGAACGGGGCCCGCTCTTCCGCGCCGCCTGCCTGATCCTGGACGCCGACACCCGGCACCTGCTGACCAACACGCACCACATCGTTTCCGACGGCTGGTCGGTGGGCGTTTTGGTTCGCGAACTTATGGACCTCTATGGGAACCCCGCCGCGATGCTGCCCAAACTGCCGCTGCAATACGCCGACTTTGCGGTTTGGCAACGCAACCTGCTCTCCGGCGAAAAGCTGAAGGGACACCTGGACTGGTGGCGGCAACAACTGACCGATGCGCCGATCCTGTCCACCCTCCCCGCCGATCGGCCGCGTCCCGCCGAACAAACCTATCGCGGCGCGGAGTACCGCACCATGCTGCCCGCCGAGCTGTCCGAGCGACTGCAAACCCTGGCCGGGGAGCATAACGCGACCCTGTTCATGGTAATGGAAGCCGCGTTTGCCGTGCTGCTGCACCGCTGGAACGGCCAGGACGATTTGATCCTGGGCGCGTCGATCGCGGGCCGCAATCGGGCGGAGATCGAACCCTTGATCGGCTTCTTCGTCAATAGTCTGGCCTTGCGCCACGACCTCAGCGGCAACCCCGGCTTCAGCGAGTTCCTGGCTCGGGTGCGGCGCACCGCCCTGGCCGCCTACGCCCACCAGGACGTACCCTTCGAACAGGTGGTCGATGCGGTCCAACCGGAACGCGGCGCCGATCGCTCGCCGCTGTACCAGGTCATGTTCGGCCTGCAAAACCTGGGCATCGCCGACCTCTCGCTGCCGGGCCTGTCGGTCTCATTGTTACCGCTCAGCAGCGTCAGCGCCAAATTCGACATGCTGCTGGTCTTCAACGAAACCGATCAGGGCCTTGAAGGCTCGCTGGAATACAATGCCGATCTGTTCGAACCGGCGACCGTGGCGCGCCTTACCGACCACTACGCCAGCCTGCTCCGTGCGATTACGACGGACCCCGCCGGCCGCGTCGATGCCTACGAAATCATGGACGAGGCCGAAAGAGAAACCCTGCTTTCCGTTTGGGGCCGGGGCGAGGAACCCGAGTTTCCCGAGACCCTGATCCCGGCGCGAATCGCCGAAACTGCCGCACGGAACGGCAACCGGCCGGCGCTGCATTGGGGCGGCGTCACGATTACCTACGCGGAACTCGACGAACGGGTGGACGCCCTCGCGCATCACCTGGCCGAACGGGGCGCGGGCCCCGAATCCATCGTCGGCCTGCTGATGGAACGCTCCGTGGAAGCCCTAATCGCTATCCTGGCCGTACAGCGGGCGGGTGCCGCCTACCTGCCGCTGGACCCGGATGCGCCCGAGGCCAGGCTCGCGGAAATCCTGACGGACTCAGCAGCGTCGCTGTTGGTGGTGCATGGCGCCACGGAACAACTCGCGCCGCCGGGGGCGCCGCCGCCGGTTCATGCCGACCGGGCTTACACGGGAACCCTCGACCGCGTGTCGCTGCATGCCGACCATCCCGCCCACGTGATTTACACCTCGGGTTCCACCGGAAAACCGAAGGGCGTGGTGGTCAGTCACCTGGCCTTGCGCAACCTGGTCTGCTGGATGGCGCGCGCCTACCCCATGAGCCCGGATGATCGCATCATCCTGAAAACCTCCCTGTTCTTCGACGCCTCGGTTTGGGAGTTGTTGACGCCCCTGGTTGCGAGCGCTCAAATCGTGGTTGCATCCCCGGGCGTTCAACGGGAACCCGCCGCCCTGATCCGCGAAATTCGGCAACACGCCGTTACCATTCTGCCGCTAACCCCTTCCCTGCTGAGCGCCGTTCTGGACGAACCGGAAGCCGCAACCATGGACACGCTGACGACCGTCTTCTGCGGCGCGGAGGAACTGTCGCTGAGCCTGCGCGACCTCTTCTTCGAAACGCTTAAGGCGCGCCTGGTCAACCTCTACGGACCCACCGAAATTTGCGTCCAATCGCTGAGCATACTACTTGACTCGGGAGCCGGACCGGTGCCCGTCGGTCTCGCGGGGGACCATATCCGCCACCATGTCTGTGACCGCGCCGGTCGCCTGACGCCCTCGGGCATGCCCGGCGAGCTGTTGATCGGCGGCCCGGGTTTGGCGCGGGGCTACCTGGGCAAACCGGCACAGACCGCCGCCGTCTTCGTGCCCGACCCCTTCGGCGGACAACCGGGCGGACGCCTCTACAAAACCGGCGACCGCGTGCGTTTCCTCACCGTGGCCGATGCGGAGAACCCGCCGCTTGCCTTCCTGGGCCGGATCGACCATCAGATCAAACTGCGCGGCTACCGCATCGAGTTGGGCGAGATCGATGCGTACCTGGAAGCGCATCCTTTTGTAACGCGCACCCTAACGATTCTGCACATTGAACCCGGAGCCGACCCCATCCTGGTCGCTTACATCCAACCGAAAAAAGACGCGCCGGCGGATCTGGAAGCAAGCTTAGGGGAAATGTTAAGGCAACAGTTGCCTAACTACATGATCCCTGCCGCATTCGTCCGTTTGGAAGACTTTCCCCTGTCCCCTTCGGGCAAGGTGAACCGCAAGGCGCTCCCAAAACCTCAACTCACCCCGGCTGTCGAAGAGTACATCGCCCCGCGCAATCCCGTGGAAGAGGTTCTGGCCGGATTTTATGGGGAACTGTTGAACACGGACCGCGTCAGTGCAACCGCCGACTTCTTCGAACTGGGCGGCCACTCCCTGTTGGCGGCTCGCCTGGGCGCGCGCATCCGCGAAGCCTTCGGCATCGACTTCCCGCTTAGGAAACTGTTCGCGGCGCCCACCGTGGAAGCCCTGGCGCAAAGCGTCAGCGCCGAACGACGCGGCGGAGAGGAACAGGAAACCATTCCCTTCCAGGCAGCACCCGCCGATGTGTTGCCCGAAATGTCGTTCACGCAAACGCGTCTGTGGTTCTTGGACCAATTGCACAGGCCGGCAATTACTTTCAATATGAACCACGACCTGCGCCTGGAAGGCGTGCTGGACGTTGCCGCCTTCACGCGCGCCGCCCGCGAGGTTTTCCGGCGACACCAGGTCTTGCGCACCGTCTTCCCCGCCGTCAACGCTAAACCCACCACCCGCGTCCTGGAGCCGGACGCCCTGGTTTGCCTGCTGGTGGACCTGAGCGACCGGGACGATGCGGAGGCGGCCGGTAAAATGGTGTTGGAACGGGCGATGGCGCAGCTGTTCGACCTTGGCAAGGGTCCGTTGCTGCGCGTGCTTCTGCTGCGCTTGGACGACCGTAGACACCAATTGTTCATGAGCATGCACCACATCGTGTCCGACGCCTGGTCCATGAGCGTTTTCGTGCGCGAGTTGACCACGCTTTATGAGGCGTTTCTGAAGACGGGACAATCACCTCTGGCCCCGCCGGCCTACCAGTTCGGCGATTTTGCCCGTTGGCAGCAGCGGGCCGCCGCCGGTGAAAACCAGCTGCCATTCTGGTGCGAACAACTGGCCGGGGAACTGCCGGTCATGCAACTGCCCGCCGATTATCCGGAACCCGCCGAACCCGATCAACGCGGCGGCTCCACCGCGATTCGGCTCTCCGCCGAACTGACTGCCGGCCTGCGCCAACTGTCCAACCGCATGGGCGCCACCCTGTTCATGACCCTGCTGACCGCCTTCAAGGTGTTGCTGCACCGACTCAGCGGCCAGGACGATTTGATTGTGGGCACGCCGACGGCGGGTCGGGGAAGACGGGAAACCGAGGAAATGATGGGCTGCTTCATCAACTTCCTGCCGTTGCGCTCCGACCTGGGCGGCAACCCGACCTTCGACCAACTGCTGCACCGGGTTCGCGAGACCTGTATCGACGCCTTCGCCAACGCCGATTTGCCCTTCGACCGCCTGGTGAGCGCCGTCCAACCGGAACGCCGCCTGAACCGTAACCCCATTTACGACGTGGGTTTCAACTTTATCAACACCCCAAGTGCGCCCGTCCACCTGCCGGGTCTGGATATGACGCCCGTGGTGCGCGAGCGGGCCGAGGCGGAACGCATCCTGTCGCTGATGGCCATGGACCTGGACGACGGTCGCCTGCTGCTGAATATGGACTACTACCTGGCCTGGTTCAGACCGCAACGGGTCGAGGGCATGTTGGCCCAATTGCGCCGCCTGTTGGAGCAGGTGACGGCAGATCCCAAACTGCCCGTGCTGCACTACGACCTGCGCCCGGCCGAGCGCCTCCTGCCCGATCCCGCCGCACCGCTGCCGGAACCGACCTATCCCTCCGTTCTGGAACGGTTCGCCCGCCAGGTCGCCGAACGCGCCCCTCATCCCGCGCTCGCCTGGAAAGGACAGGGCTGGTCCTATGGGGAATTGTCGGCGCGCGCCCGCATGCTGGGCGCCGGCCTGCGCGCCCACGGCCTGCAAAAGGGCGATGTGGTAGCCTTCCACGGTGACCGCTGCCCCGCCCTGGTCATCGCCCTACTGGGCATCATGCAAAGCGGCGGTATCGCCCTGGTGGTGGACCGAAACCTGCCGCGACGCCGACGCGGCCTCATGATCACCGAGAGCCGTACCCGCTTCATCCTCGACGCGGGCGGTCGCCTGCCCCGCAAAACCGGCGCGGAAATTCTGTCTATCGACCCGGAAACCGGCGCACTGAAAGAACCGGCGCCCGGCAACGCCCCGCCGCCCCCGACCTTTCATGCCGACGATGCCGCCTATATCTTCTTCACCTCCGGCTCCACCGGCAAACCCAAGGGCGTCCTGGGTCGCCACAAGGGCCTGGCCCACTTTGTCGCCTGGCAGTTCGAGACCTTCCAATTCACGACGGAAGATCGCGTTGCCCAGACCACGGGGATCTCGTTCGACGCCCTGCTCAGCGATATCTTTCTGCCCCTGTGCACCGGCGCGGTTCTGGTTCTGCCGGATCGCGACGTAACCATGGACGGCGCGTCCATTCTGCCCTGGCTGCGCGATCAAAGCATCACTCGCTGCCACGCCGTACCCAGTCTGCTCCGCGCCTGGCTGCAAACAGCTCCGGCCGACCTTTCGCTGCCGAAACTGAAGACCATCTTCGTTGCCGGCGAGCCGTTTCCCCGGGAATTGGCTTTGGATTGGCGAAACGCCTTCGCCGCGCCCGGCGAGGCGGAGCCCACAAGTGAAAACGTTGTCGCCGCGCTCGGGGAGTCCGACATGCAAACTGAAAACGTTGTCGCCGCGCCCGGGGAGCCCGTTTTCAAAGCGCCTACTCATACCCCCGCCGGCGGCGAACTGGTCAATATTTACGGACCCACCGAAACGACACTGGTCAAAACCTGCTTCAGAATTCCTCACCCGCCGGAGCCCGGGTACCAGCCGGCTGGTTCACCGCTACCGGATACCCAGATACTGGTCCTCAACCACGCGGGTACGCCCTGCGGTATCGGCGAGGTGGGCGAGATCGTCATCCGCACCCCGTTTGCCTGCATCGGCTACGTAAACGCTCCTGCGGAACAAGCCGCCAGGTTCCGGCCCAACCCCTACAACGACGACATCGTCTATCACACCGGCGATCGCGGCCGCTACCGGCCCGACGGCCTGCTGGAAGTGCTGGGCCGTGACGATGACCAGGTCAAGATACGCGGCGTGCGCGTGGAATTGGGCGAGGTAGAAGCCGTCCTGGCGCAACACCCACAGGTCGTCGCCGCTGCCGTGACGGCCCCACGCAATGAGCGCGGCGAGAAGTACCTGGTCGCCTACCTGACCGGACCCGATATCACGGGACCCGGCGAGGTCTTCGCCGTGAACAACGCCCTGGTCGAAGAGATTCGCGCCTTCCTGGGTACGCGCCTGCTGGACGCCATGGTGCCCGGTATCTTCGCCGGTCTACCCGAACTGCCGTTACTACCCAACGGCAAGCTGGACCGCAAGGCCCTGCCCGACCCGACCGGCCTTGCCCTGGGCGTGCCGGCCGCCTTCGAGGAATTGGAAACCGGGACCGAACACACCCTGGCCGCTATCTGGTCGCAAATCCTGGGCGTGGCGGAAATCGGCGCGGGCGACGACTTCTTCCAATTGGGCGGCCACTCGCTGCTGGCCATTCAGGTGATCACCCGCATTCGCGAGGCTTTCCGGATAGACATGCCCCTGGCTCAACTCTTCGCCACGCCCAAACTGCGCGCCATGGCCGCCTGGCTGGACGAGCAACGCGGTGAAACCGGCGACGCCGAGACCATTCCCCGCGTCTCCCGCGAGGGTTTCCTGCCGGTGAGCTTCGGCCAGGAGCGTTTGTGGTTCCTGGACCGACTGGAAGGACGCGGCGGGGCCTACAATATGCCCACGGTCTTGCGCCTGGACGGGGCCCTGGATATCGCCGCCCTGGAAACCGTGCTGAACCGGCTGATCGAACGCCACGAAATCCTGCGCGCCAACATCGTCGAACACAACGACCGGCCCGTCCTGTCCATCCATGCCGAACGATGCCTGACCCTGAGGCTGGTGGACCTGAGCGGTTGCACGGAAGCCGAGGCGCACGGGATTGCCGAAACGGCTTCCGCCCTGGAATCCGGCCGCGCCTTCGACCTGGCCGCCGACCCGCTGTTGCGCGTTGTGCTGTTCCGCCTGACCCCGGAACGCCGCTTGCTGACCGCCGTGGTGCACCACGTGGTCTCCGACGGTTGGTCCACCGGCGTGCTGGTGCGCGAGATTGCCGAGGGTTACCGCGCTTTTCTCAGCGGCGAGCCGGCCGACCTGCCCGAACTGCCGGTGCAGTACGCCGACTATGCCGCCTGGCAACGCCACAAGCTAAGCGGCGACGAACTGGATCGACAACTCGGTTATTGGAAACAGGCCCTGGCCGATTTGCCCGCCCGGATCGAATTGCCCGTGGATAAACCGCGTCCGGCCGTACAGACCTTCAACGGCGACAACCTGCATTTTCAGATCGACGCCGCTCCGGTCCACGCCCTGGCCGCAGAAAGCGGAACCACGCCTTTCATGTTGCTGCTGGGCGCCTACGCCGCGCTGCTGTCGCGTATCAGCGGCCAGGACGATGTGGCGGTGGGTACACCCGTGGCCGGCAGGGACCGGCGCGAGGTGGAACCGCTGATCGGCCTGTTCATCAATACCCTGGTACTGCGTTCAATGCACGAACCGAGGCAGGCCTTTGCGGACCTGCTGGGTCAGGTCAAGACAACCGCATTGGAAGCCTTCAACCACGCCGAGGTTCCCTTCGAATTGGTGGTAGAGGCGATTCGTCCCGAGCGCGACCTGAGTCATTCGCCCCTGTTCCAGGCACTCTTCATCCTGCAAAACCTGCCGGAAACGGACGGCCGCTTGCCGGGTCTCACCATGGCCCCGGCGGAATCGGAACGCAAGACGGCCCGCTTCGAACTGAGCCTCATCTTCCAGGAACGCGACGGCCGCTTCAGCGGTACGCTGGAATACAACACGGACCTGTTCAACCGAGAGACGGCGCAACGCTTGACCGTCTGGTACGGCAATCTGCTGACCGCCGCCTTGCAAGACCCCAAACAGGCAGTGGACCGCCTGCCGCTGATGGATACGGACGAACGCCGCACGGTGCTGGAGACCTGGAACGCGACAGAAGCCGATTATCCACGCGAGTCAACCGTGGACCGACTGATTGCCGAACGAGCGGCGGCCGATCCCGAGAAACCGGCGCTTATCTTCGGCGGGGAGACACTGACCTACGCCCAACTGATGATGTGCATCGACTGTCTGGCCGCATACCTGCACGCCCTGGGCGTCGCCGGGGAAACCCCGGTCGCGGTGATGCTGAACCGCTGCCCCGACATGGTCATCGCGCTGCTCGCCACACTGAGAGCCGGCGGGATGTACATCCCCGTCGATCCGGCCCTGCCGGCAGCGCGCATCGCCTACATGCTGGAAGACGCCGCGCCGGCCGTCATCCTCACCCACACCGAATTGAACGACGCCTTACCCGAGACGCGGGCGCTCGTCCTGAACCTGGATGCGCCGACGGACGAGGAATTCCCAACCCTGCCGCAAGTCCTTTCCGCGCCCGATCAACTCGCCTATACCATTTATACTTCCGGGTCCACGGGCCGACCCAAGGGTGTGGCCGTGGGTCATCGCGGGCTGGTTAACTTCCTGACTTCCATGGCGACCCAACCGGGCCTGAGAGCTGAGGACACCCTGCTCGCGGTCACCACGATCTCCTTCGACATCGCCGGCCTGGAACTCTTCCTGCCGCTGATGCAAGGCGCTCGCCTGGTCCCGGCCACTGCCGAGGAAGCCGCCGATCCGGCACAACTCCAGCGCCTGCTCGCGGTCCACGACATCACCGTCATGCAGGCAACGCCCGCTACCTGGCGCATGCTGGTAGACGCCGGCTGGACCGGCCGTCCCGAACTGGCCATGCTTTGCGGCGGCGAAGCCCTGCCCCGAGACCTAGCCGAGGCCCTTTGTGCCAGAGGCAAATCCCTGTGGAACCTCTACGGACCCACGGAAACCACTATCTGGTCGGCCGTCACGCGGGTCACCCCCTCGGGCGAATCCGGCGAGCGCCCGGTAGGCATCGGTCGGCCCATCGCCAATACCACCATCCACATCCTGGCCCCTAACCTGGAGCCGGCGCCCCCGGGCGTTGCGGGTCAACTGCTGATCGGCGGCGACGGTCTTGCGCGCGGCTACGCAAATCGACCCGCCTTGACCGGGGAAAAGTTCATCCCCAACCCGTTCAGGACATCTCGAGGCGACCGCCTCTACGCTACCGGCGACCTGGCCCGCTTCCTGAGCGACGGTTCGTTGGAGTTCCTGGGCCGTATCGACAACCAGGTCAAGCTGCGCGGCTTCCGCATCGAGCTGGGTGAAATCGAGGCCGCGCTGATCGAAGCGCCCGAGGTGGCCCAGGCCGTGGTGGTGCTGCGCCGCGAATTACAAGCCCTGGTCGCCTACGTCATCCCGGAAACTCAGAGCGAAGATCTCACCGCACAACTGCGCGAACGCCTGAAAGGACAGCTACCCGGCTACATGGTACCGACTGCCTTCGTGATGCTTGACCGCTTCCCGCTGACGCCCAACGGCAAGATCGACCGCAAGGCCCTGCCCGCGCCCGAACGCGCCGATGAAGCCGAGATCTACACCGCGCCGCGCAACCCGGTCGAGGAAAAACTGGCAGCCATGTGGGCCGAGGTCTTGGACCTGGAGCGCGCCGGTATCGACGCTGACTTCTTCGAACTGGGCGGACACTCGCTGTTGGCCACCCGCGTCATCTCGCGCATCCGCGCCGTCTGGGGCCTGGAGATTCCCCTACGCGACCTGTTCGCCGCGCCCACCATCCGCGCCCTGGCCGAACGCGTCACCGCCGCCCTGGCCGCCGGCGAGGCCAACCTGCACCGGCCCATCCAGCGACAGCCGGCCGATGCTGCCGGGACTATTTCCTACGCCCAGCAACGCATGTGGTTCCTTGACTTGCTGGAACGCATGAGTCAAGAGACCTCGGCCTACAACATCCCGCTCAGCCTGCGCCTGACCGGCCCGCTGTCCATGATCGACATGGAAGCCGCTGTCGGCGATATCATGGCCAGGCACGATGTACTGCGCACAAGTTTCCCTTCGGATACGGGCGAACCCCTGCCGGTGATCGCGCCGATGCAGGCGATCGCAATTCCCTACCACGACCTGTCCGCGCTGGATCAGACCGAGGCCCGCGATGCCCTGGCCGCGTTGGTGCAACGGGAATCGGTGACGCCCTTCAACCTGGCGACCGGTCCGTTGGTCCGCTTCCAGATCTTCCGCCTCAGCGAGACCGAACACATCTTCATCGCAACCATGCAGCATATCATCTCGGACGGCTGGTCCACCGGCGTGATGACCGCCGAGATGACCGCCGCCTATCGGTCCCGCGTGCTGGGCCGCGCCGTCACTCTGCCCCAACTGCCGCTGCAATACACCGACTTCGCCGCCTGGCAAAAAGAGTGGCTGACCGGCGAGGTCTTGCAGGCCCAACTGGACTGGTGGCGCGAGCGCCTGACCAGTATCCCCGCCCTGTTGGAACTGCCCTACGACTTCCCCAGACCGGAGGAACGCACAGGCAAGGGCGCGGCCCTGTCCTTCAGCGTGAATGCCGACACCACCGCCGCGCTGCACCGCCTGGCTCGTCGCTACGGCAGCACGCTCTTCATGGTGCTGCAAGCCGCCTTCAGCGCGCTGCTGGCCAGACTCAGCGGCCAGGAGGATGTGGTGCTGGGCTCGCCCACGGCGAACCGGATGAGGGCGGAACTGGAACCGCTGATCGGTTTCTTCGTCAACACCCTCGTCTTCCGCAACGACCTCTCGGGCGACCCCAGCTTCAGCGAATTGCTGCGGCGCGTGCACGACGCCGGGCTGGAAGCCTTTGCCCATCAGGACGCGCCCTTCGAGCAGGTGGTCGACGCGGTGCAACCCGAACGCGATATGGGCCGCACCCCGGTCTTCCAGGTCATGTTCGTCCTGCAGAACGCGCCCATGTCCGGGGAGACCCTGGCCGGCGTCACCGTGGAACCCTACAGCGCCGCACGCGAGAGCGCCCGTTTCGACCTGACCCTGGCCATGGGCGAGGCCGACGATCACCTGATCGCCTCGCTGGAATACAGCACCGACCTGTTCACCGAGGACACGGCCCGGAAGCTGGCTGAACGTCTGCAAACCGTCCTGACCGCGATTACAGGCGAGGCCGATCTGCCTCTCTCCGCGCTGCCCCTGCTGACCGATGACGAGCGCCGCACTATCCTGGAAACCTGGAACGCTACGGCCGCCGACTTCCCGGCCGATCAAACCGTGCACGCCCTGTTCGAGGCGACCGTCCGCAAGACGCCGGAGGCAACCGCTCTCATCAGCCACGACGGCCGGCAAACCCTGAACACGCTTACCTATGACCGACTGAACCGCAAGGCCAACCAACTGGCCCACTACCTGCGTTCGTTGGGCGCCGGTCCCGAAACCCTGATCGGTCTGGCCATGGAACGCGGCGAGGCGGCGGTGATCGGCATGTTGGCGATCCTGAAAACCGGCGGCGCCTATGTCCCGGTCGCACCCGCCGAGCCCAAGGCGCGCCTTGACGGCATGTTCGCGGACCTGAAATTGCCGCTGTTGATCACCCGAGCGGACATTGCCGAAATGCTGCCGGACCACGGCGGACAAACTGTCTGCATCGAACGTGACACCGAGATCATCGCCGGGCAACCCGATACGAATCCCGAAGCGCTCGGCAGTCCCGTGAACCTTGCCTACATCATTCATACCTCCGGTTCCACCGGCCGGCCCAAGGGCGTGGGCGTCAGTCATCGCGCCGTCAATCGTCTGGTCTTCAACGGCGGTTACCTGGACGATTTCAGCGCCGTCCTCCACCTGGCCACCATCGTCTTCGACGCCGCCACATTCGAGATCTGGGGTCCGCTGCTGCACGGCGGCCGTTGTGTCATGCTTGCCGGCAAATTGGACAACCCGAACAAATTGGCGCAACTGCTAAAGGAACATCCCATATCCGGCATGTTCATGACTACCTCGTTGTTCAACCTGATTACGGACGAAAAGCCCGAAGCCTTCCGTAACGTAGACAGTCTGATGGTTGGCGGCGAGGCCATATCCGCCGCGCATGTCCGCAAGGCGAAGCTGCACCTGCCCGGCGCCGAAGTCATCAATATATACGGGCCGACGGAGGTCACCACCTTCGCCGTCAGCCATTCCATTCCCGACGACTTCCAAGGCGAGTCCGTGCCCATCGGCCGGCCCATCGGCAATACCACCGCTTACGTGGTCGACCAATACGGTCACCTGGTTCCGCCGGGCATCATCGGCGAACTGTGGTTGGGCGGCGAGGGCCTGGCGCGTGGATACGTCAACCGGCCCGCGCTGACCGCCGAACGCTTCGTGCCCCACGCCTTCAGCAATCGGCCCGGGGAGCGGCTCTACCGCACCGGCGATCTGGCTCGCTGCCGGCCGGCCGGCCTGATCGACTACACCGGCCGCATCGACCACCAGGTCAAGCTGCGCGGCTTCCGCATCGAACTGGGCGAGATCGAGGCGGTCCTGGCGCGGGCGCCCGGCGTGGCGCGCACTTGTGTCCTCATGCGCGAGGATTCCCCGGGCGACAAGCGCCTGGCCGCCTATGTGGTGCCCGACGCGGATGCCGCACCGGATCGCGAGGGCTTGCGAGCCCACGTACGCGACAACCTGCCCGAGTTCATGGCGCCCGCCGCCTACGTCTTCCTGGAAACCCTGCCGCTGACCCCCAATGGCAAGATCGACCGCAAGCAACTGCCCGTCCCCGAGAAAACCGCGTTGCCCGAGGACAGCTATGTAGCCCCGCGCACCGATACCGAGATCCAACTGACCGAGATGCTGGCCGAGTTGCTGAACGTGCCCCGGGTGGGCATGCAAGACAACTTCTTCGACCTGGGCGGTCACTCGCTGCTGGCCACCAGTCTGATCACCCGCGTCCGCGACAAAATGGGCGTGGAGTTGAACCTGCGCGACATCTTCACCAGTAAGACCGTCGCCCGCATGGCCGAGCTGGTAGAACGCGAGCGCGGCCGGCAAAGCGAACGTCCGCCGATTACACGACGCGGCGCGGACAGTAAACGCGTCCTGTCGTTCACCCAGCAACGCATGTGGTTCCTGGACCAACTGGAGGGCCACGCCGCCCACCGCGAGGCGACCGCGTACAACATCCCCACGGCCCTGCGCTTCAGCGGTGACCTGACCACGAACGGCTTGGAAGCCGCTCTCACGGAAGTCATCGCCCGCCACGATACCCTGCGCACCGCCTATCCCATGGTCGAACAGGAAGTATCTCCCGTGGTGCATCCGCCGCAAGCCTACGACTTGCCGGTGATTGACCTCTCCGGCATCGCCGACAGGGAAGCCGTGCTGGACAACCTGGTGCGGCGCAACGCCTCCGCCGGTTTCGACCTGGCGAGCGGCCCGCTGCTGTTCTTCAACCTGGTCAAGCTGGGTGAGCGTGAACACGTCTTCCTGGCCGTGTTGCACCACATCATCACCGACGGCTGGTCGCAAGGCGTGCTGATCAGCGAACTGGCCGCCTGCTACCGCCGGCAGGTTACGCCCCGCCTGCCCACCCTGCCGGATCTGCCCATCCAGTACAACGATTTCGCGCTCTGGCAAAGAGACTGGTTGCGCGACGAGGTTCTGGAAGGCCAACTGACCTTCTGGCGCGAGCACCTGGCCGAAGCGCCCCCCGTACTCAACATGCCGCTGGACCGTCCACGCGGCGAGGTGCAGACCTTCCGGGGTACGGCCCATGTGGTCCACATCGAACCGCGGGTCACCGCCGCCCTGCGCGGCCTGGCGCAACAAGCCGGCTGCACCATGTTCATGGCCCTGGAAGCCGTCTACGCCCTGCTGCTGAGCCGCTACACCGGCGCCGACGACATCACCGTGGGCACGCCCATCGCCGGCCGCACCCAGGCCGAACTGGAACCCCTCATCGGCCTGTTCATCAATACATTGGTATTGCGCAACCGCATTCGCGACGACGAACCTTTCACCGCCTATCTGGACCGCACGGCCAGGATGTGTTTGGACGTGTTTGCTCACCAGGATCTGCCGTTTGACCGGGTGGTGGAAGCGGTGCAGCCGGAACGTTCGCTGAACCTGTCGCCGCTGTTCCAGACCCTGTTCTCCTTCCAGAACCTTCCCTCCGGCGACCTCGACCTGCCCGGGGTAAGCATCGGCGCCATTCAGGCCGAGCACATCACGGCCAAGTTCGATATCTCGCTGGATATCCTGGAACGCGAGGGCGGCCTGCTGGCGAGCTTCGAATATAACTCTGACCTGTTCGATGCCGCTACCGTGGAACAAATCGCCTATCACTTCGCCGGCCTACTGCGCGCCGTCACCCAAGACCCGACGGCCAAAGTAGGCAACCTGGCCATGACCACCGAAACGCCGATACCGCTCGCGGGCCAGACTATCTCGGTAGACGCCGACGCCATGGTCCACACCCTGATCGCCGAACGCGTCGCCGCGCAACCGCAAGCCGACGCCCTGATCGCGGGCGAAGAGATCCTGTCCTACGCGGAACTGAACGCACGCGCCAACCGCCTGGCTCACCACCTAAACGACCTGGGCATTGGACCCGACAGCCTGGTGGGTATCTGCCTGCACCGCAACGTTCACCTGATCACGGCCATGCTCGCGGTGTTGAAAGCCGGCGGCGCCTACGTGCCGTTGGACCCCAAGTATCCGGCTGAGCGCATCCGCTTCACCCTGGAAGACGCCCGCGTCAAGGCCCTGCTCACCCAATCCGGCCTGGTTGCGGCCATGCCGAGCATCGAAGGTCGGATGATTGCCGTGGATAGCCTGGACACTTCAGCGCATTCCCCCGAAAACCCGTCCGTGATCGGTACGCCCGACAACCTGTCCCACGTCATCTACACCTCGGGTTCCACGGGCCGGCCCAAGGGCGTGGCCGTGCGGCACGCGGCCGTGACGACCTTGATCGCCTGGCAGGCCGGGGAATTCAAAGCCGACGACCTGAAAGGCGTCATGGCGAACACCTCCGTCTGCTTCGACCTCTCCGTTTTCGAGATCTTCGGTACCCTGGCCCTGGGCGGAACCGTGATCCTGGCCGAAAACGCCCTGATGTTGCCCGTCCTGCCCGCCAAAGACCGCGTCACCCTGGTCAACACCGTGCCTTCCGCCATGACCGAACTGGTTCTGGCCGGCGCGGTGCCGGAGAACGTGCGCATCGTCAACCTGGCCGGGGAACCCCTGCGCGGCGCCCTGGTGCGGCGCATTTACGAATTCCCCCGCGTGGAAGCCGTCTACAACCTCTACGGTCCCTCCGAGGACACCACCTATTCCACCTACACCCGCATCGAGCGCGGCTTCGAGGGCGAGCCCACCATCGGCGTGCCGGTGGCCGGTTCCCACGCCTGCGTGCTGGATGCCCACGGCCGCCCGGTTCCGCAACGGGTCGCGTGCGAACTGTGCCTGGGCGGCAGCGGCCTGGCTCGCGGCTACCACGACCGGCCCGCGTTGACCGCCGAGAAGTTCGTGCCCAACCCCTACGCCGACGCTCCGGGCGAACGCCTCTACCGCACCGGCGACCTGGTGCGCCTGCTGCCAAACGGCGAGCTTGCCTTCCTGGGCCGCATCGACCACCAGGTCAAGCTGCGCGGCTTCCGCATCGAGTTGGGCGAGATCGAATCCGTGCTGACCGCCCATGACGCGATCGGTCAGGCGGTGGTGATGGTGCGTGAGATTGCGCCGGGCGACCCGCAACTGATCGCCTACGCGGAACCCGCCAAGGGTCGGGACATCGACAATATGGACGCTCTGCGAAGCGATTTGCGCAACGCCGTGCGCGCCAAACTACCGGACTATATGACGCCGGACTTCTTCGTGCTGATGAAGCAACTGCCGCTGACGCCCAACGGCAAGGTGAACCGCAAGGAGCTGCCGCTGCCCGATAGGGAAGCCGCCGCCTCCCGGATTACCTTCGTGGCGCCGCGCACCGAAACCGAGCGCAAGTTGACGCAGATCTTCGGCGAGATCCTGGAGCTGGAGACAGCCGTCAGCGTGACCGCCGACTTCTTCGAACTGGGCGGACATTCCCTGTCCGCCACGCGCCTGTTGGGCCGCATCCAGCAGGAATTCAAAACGGAGTTGAACCTGCGCACTGTCTTCCTGGGACCCACGCCCGCGGCCCTGGCCGAGTCGGTGCAGAACGCACGCGGCGTCATCACGGAACCCATTCCCCTCCTGGCCGACGACGCGACGCCGGTCCTGTCCTACGGCCAGCAGCGCATGTGGTTCCTGGACCAACTGGAGGGCGACCGCGAACGCGCCGTCAACGCCTACGCCGTGCCCGCCGCCGTCAGGTTCCTCGGCCCGCTGGACGTGACCGCGCTGACCGACGCCCTCGGCCGCATTATCGACCGTCACCGGATCTTGCGCACCGCCTTCCCCATGGGCGAGGGCGAACCGCAACCGGTGGTCCGCGAAACCCTTGCCGTAGCCTGCCCCGTCATCGACCTGTCCGCCTACCCCGAGAACGAGCGCGAAACCCAGGTCGCCGGCCTCAATCAAAGCATGGGCGGCCGCGTCTTCAACCTGGCGGAAGGCCCGCTGCTCGCCTTCGCCCTGCTGCGCCTGGATGCCGAGGAACACGTCTTCCTGTCAGTGATGCACCATATCGTCTCCGACGGCTGGTCGCTGGAACTGATGCACGCGGAACTGGGCGCCGGCTATACCGCCCTGGTCCAAGACTCCGAACCGCAACTAATCCCGCTTCCGATTCAGTACGACGATTACGCCGCCTGGCAGCGGACCCGCCTGAGCGGCGAGGTTCTGGAACGACAGCTGAACTATTGGAAACACGCCCTGTCCGGCGCGCCCAGCCTACTGGAACTGCCCTACGACCGGCCGCGTCCGCCCGTGCAAACTTTCAGGGGCGATGTCTTCCGCTTCACCGTGGACGAACACGTAACGGCCGCGCTACATCAGGCGGCCCGTCACGCCGGCGCCAGCCTCTTCATGGCCCTGGAGACCGCCTTCGCCGTGCTGCTGGGTCGCTACACGGGTTCCTTCGACATCCCCGTGGGCACCCAGATCTCGGGTCGCGGCCGGGCCGAGCTGGAACCCCTGATCGGCTTGTTCATCAATACATTGGTACTGCGCAACCAGTTGGCGGACGATATCTCCTTCATTCAACAAATCGCGCGTACGGCCGGTATGAGTCTGGAAGCGTTCGAGCACGGCGAGGCGCCCTTCGAGCGCGTGGTCGAAGCGGTGCAACCCGAGCGCGCCCTCGATCACAGTCCGCTGTTCCAGGTCGCCTTCGGCCTGGGCGCCGCTTCCCGGTCCCAAAAGCCGCTCCCCGGCCTTCAAGTCATGCCCCTGGCCGCGTCGCGTACCACCGCCAAGTTCGACCTGTCGCTGGACATGACCGAAACGCCGGGGGGCCTGGCCGGCATCTTCGAATACAACACCGATCTGTTCGACCAGGCTACGATCGAACGCATGGCGCGGCACTTCACCAACCTGCTGACTGCCCTGACCGAACACCCGGATCGGCCGACGGGCGAACACGCGCTCCTGGACGAAAGCGAGCGCCGGCGCCTGCTGGAGGACTTCAACCGCGACCGTCAAGCGGGCCCGGACAGCATGCCGGTCCACCATCTCATCGCCGCCGCGACGCGGAGCCGGGGCGATGCAACGGCCCTGATCGACGCCTCCGGTGTAGAACAGCTCCTCACCTACAACCTCCTCCGTCAGCGCGTCAAGGCCCTGGCGACCGCCCTCAAAGCCAGGGGTTTTAGGAGCGAAATGGTGGCGGGGCTGCTGCTGCCGCGAACGCCCCATGTGATCACGGCCATGCTCGCCGTTTGGGAGACCGGCGGCGCCTTCGTGGTCCTGGACTCCGACCACCCCGCCAAACGGGTGGAAGAAGCGCTGGAGGAAAGCGGCGCATCGCTGCTGCTGGCCTCTAAGGAAACGCGCGACACGGCGCCGACCGATCGGCCGGCCGTGCTCTACCTGGAGGACCTGGACTTGACGGCGCAACCGTCGCCCGACCTGCCGGCCCCGTTGCACCCGGACAACCTGGCTTATCTCATTTTCACCTCCGGCTCCACGGGCCGTCCCAAGGCGGTGGGCGTGAGTCACCGCGCCCTGGCCGGGTACATCGCCGAAATCACCCGCGAGTACGCCCTGGCCGAGACCACGCGCTTCCTGCAATTCGCCTCGTTCACCTTCGACGCCAGCTTCGAGCAATGGCTGCCCACGCTAACGGTCGGCGGCAGCGTGGTGGTGCGCAACAACAAGATGTGGACGCCCGGCGAACTGCACGAGCACATGGCGCGCAACGCGGTCACCGCCGTCGACCTGCCGCCGGTCATGTGGTCGGAACTAACCGCCGAGGCAAAGGAACGCGGCAGTCTGGACCTGCCGGACCTGTGCGGCATGATCCTGGGCGGCGATGCCATGCCGGCTCACGTGCTCGAGGACTGGCATGCCCTTTCGGATACCCGGGACATCCGCCTCATCAACAGCTACGGCCCCACGGAAGCCACGGTGGTCGCCGCCACCTTCAGCATTCCGCACGGGCAGAGCTTCGGCCGCATCCCCATCGGCCGCCGCCTGAACAACCGCTCGCTCTACGTGCTGGACGCGGCCATGCGCCCCGTACCGGAGGGCCTGCCGGGCCAACTCTACATCGGCGGCGCCCTGGCCAGAGGTTATCTGGGCCGACCGGGCGCCACCGCGACGGTATTCGTACCCGATCCCTACGGCGCGACGGCAGGCGATCGGCTCTACGCCACCGGCGACCGCGTGCGCTACGTGCCGCACGGCGACGGCCTGCTGGAGTTCCTGGGCCGGGTGGACCGCCAGGTGAAACTGCGCGGCTTCCGCATTGAGTTGGGCGAGATCGAGGCGGTGCTGGCGCAGGCGCCGGGCGTGGCCCAAGCGGTGGCGCTGATGCGCAAGGACACGGCCGGCAGCGAAACCCTGGTGGCCTACGCCTCCAAGGCGGAAGGCGCAGCGCCGGAAGAAAAGGACCTGCGCGCCTGGCTGAAAGTTCGCCTGCCGGTTTACATGGTGCCCATGGCGATCGTGGTGCTGGACAGCCTGCCCCTGTCGGACGCGGGCAAGGTCGACCGCAACGCGCTGCCCGCGCCGGCCATGGTCAACCGCGACCGCAACTTCGTGCCGCCGGCCTCGGAACTGGAACAGAAGATCGCGGAGATCTGGCGCACGGTACTGAGCGTGGACCGGGTAGGCCTGGAAGACAACTTCTTCGAGTTGGGCGGCCACAGCATGATGCTCATCCGCCTGCACCGGGAACTGAACCGCGAACCGAATGTAGACCTGCAACTGGTCGACCTGATCGCCAACCCCACGGTCGGCAGCCAGGCGCGGTTACTGACGCCGAAAGCGGAACTGGTCCCGGCAAAGAAAAAGGTAGACCACGGCGCCCGCCGCCGCCAGGCCTCCAAAAAGAAAAAAGACCAATGGAAGAAACGCCGAGGGCGCTGAGGGAGGGGATAAATCTTCCCTGGCCGCCTATCGGCCGGTGTAGAATATTTCCAGGAGGCAATCCATGCCAAAGTTCTTCAACACGGCCGGTCCTTGCATTGAGGATAAACACTATATGGTCCCGGCGGAAGCCCGATCACGCGATCTCATGCAACTGGTTCACGAGGAGCGTTTTTTTGTGATTCACGCACCGCGCCAGGTGGGTAAAACTACCCTGATCAGGGAATTTGTACGTCGACTCAATAAGGATGGTACCTATCTCGGCGTTTACTGTACCTTGGAGACGGCGGAGGGGATTCACGACGTCGAACGGGCCATGAAGATCATTCTTGCTTCTTTGCATGATGCGATTGTGTTCAGCCGTTACACCACGGTTAAAACCTTTTCCCAATCGCTGGGAGAGGCTCCCGGTGCAGCGCTTCGACGTTCATTAGCCGCTTACTGTGCTTCCATCGATAAACCCCTTGTTTTGATGATCGACGAGGCCGATTGCCTGGTGGGCAATACCCTGATTTCCTTTCTTAGGCAGTTGCGCCAGGGGTATGTGGAGCGCGGCGATATCCCCTTTGTGCATTCTCTGGCCCTGGTAGGTATGCGCAATATCCGGGATTACAAATCGATGATTCGAAACGAACGCGAAACTCTGGGTAGCGCCAGTCCTTTCAACATCGTCAGTAAAGCGCTCACCATTCGGAATTTCACGCTCGTTGAGTTGAAAAGCCTTCTCCGGCAACACACGGAAGCCACCGGTCAGGTTTTCTCCGATGATGTGGTCGCCAGGCTGTTCCATTACACTAACGGACAACCCTGGCTGTGCAATGCCGTCGCCTATGAAATGGTTTCGGAAATTCTGAAAAACGATACCTCCAAGACTATTACGGAAGATCTGGTGGAGGTTGCGGTAGAGAACATCATCCTGCGCCGCGATACGCATATCGACAGCCTGTTGGAGCGTTTGAAGGAACCCCGGGTGCGCCGCATCATGGAACCGGTGCTATTAGGAAAACAGGTCAACCTGGAGTTTTCCAGTGACGACGCTGCTTACACCTTCGATCTGGGTCTTTTAGCCAAAAACAAGGGCGATGTGGTACCGGCCAATCGCATCTATCAGGAAGTCATTGTCCGCGCCCTGACGTACGACAGTCAATACCAGTTACCCACCTCCCTGGCCGGTCGCTTCATAGAAAACGGTCGTATCGACATGACGGCGCTGCTGAAGGAGTTCCAGCAATTCTGGCGGGAGAACAGCGATATCTGGGTCGAGAAATACGACTACAAGGAAGCGGCGCCGCACCTGATCTTGCAAGCCTTTCTGCAACGCATCATCAACGGCGGCGGGCGTATCGACCGCGAATACTCGGCGGGCCGGGGCCGTATCGATTTGTGTATTGCACTCGGCGAGCATCGCTATGCGGTTGAACTGAAGATCCGTTACCGACCCAATACCCGCGAGCAGGGCTTGGATCAATTAGCGGAGTACTTGGAGACGCTGAACCTGGACGAGGGTTGGCTCATCCTCTTCGACCGTGACCCGGAAAGGCATTGGGATCAGAAGATCACCTGGAAAGAAGAAACACATCAGGGCAAATTCATTCACGTGGTGGGCTGTTGAGGTTCGCGCCGGCTTTTATTTCTTGAGGAAAACCGACGGCAGTTCCGGCCGGGATTTGCGCGATGCGAAGGGAGTTAGGTTCCGCCGGTGATCATTCGATTCCGAACGAGCAAACCTCTATTGGAGTGTTATTCAGTCCGTAGGCCGTCGCGGGCATTGAGATACCCCGGAAAATCAGGCGACCGGCTTGTTATGATCCTTCGATGGTTATCGGATTCTTCCTCAATGCGTGTCTCCAAGGACGTTTGCCACGCTTGAGGTGTGTTGTAATACGTTGCCAATCTTTCACTTACTCGGATTACTGCCCGGATCGATTTACTTTCCCCAAATGGGTCAAGGCTTTCCCGCTGCTCGCATTATGGCTTACAACACCTTACCTGAGGCGCATCGTACCCAACCGGAAGGCTGAGGTGATGCGGCATTTTCGCGCACCTCACCACTCGCACGACCCGACTATCGAGAGGCTGACGCGCTGCTGATTCGCGCGTCGATCCATTGTGAAGGATTAAGGTCAACCCAATGCCGGCGGAACATGTTCATGCGCATCCCTATCCTTTGGTTTTTGCCACCCTGAGCGGAGACCATCTCTACGGGTTTGCCTCTACCGATTCCGAATTCGACTTGCGCGGGGCGCATCTACTCCCCCTGGCCGAAATCGTCGGGTTGGATGAACCCAAGGAGACCGTGAACACCATCTACGAGCATGACGGGATGGAGATCGACCTGGTGACACTCGATCTGAAGCTGTTCATAGGCCGGTTGTTGAAATCCGACGGCGCGGTGCTGGAACAGCTTTATTCGCCTCACGTCCTACACACCTCACCGGTTCACGACGAATTGAAAGAGCTGGGCAAACGCTGTATTACCCGGCATCACGCGCGTCACTACCTGGAGTTTTCCGCGGAAAAGTGGAAGGCTTTTATCGGTGACGGCGTTCCCAAGGTGGAGATGCTGCTCTACGGCTACCGGGCCTTGTTGGCCGGTATTCACCTGATGCGAACCGGTGAAATCGAAGCAAACCTACAACACCTCAACGAGGACTTCCAATTGCCCTACCTTTCGGAACTGTCGGCACGGAAACGTACCGGTACGGAGGAAGGCGCTATGGGCAATGCCGACCTGGAATTCCACGAAGGCGAGTATCGGCGCTTGACCGATATGCTGGTCGCCGAGCGCGACCGCGGCAAACTCCCCGAGCGAAGCGATGCGCGCGCCGACTTGAACGATCTTCTGGTGCGCACCCGCCTGGCTCAAGAGCTTTGACCATCTATTCTGCGAAAACACGCCGGTAGCGGCCGGTGGGAGTCTCGGAGGTTTTTTCATGTACCGCAATCTTTTTGCCGGTCTGTTCCTGATGCTGGGAACGGCCCTCTTCGGCGCCGGGGGCGCACAGGTTCTGGACCACAAAATGCAAGACATCAAAGGCAAAGATGTCAACCTGGCCGATTACAAGGGCGATGTCCTGATGATCGTCAACGTGGCCTCCAAGTGCGGCCTGACCCCGCAATACAATCAGTTGGTGGATATTCACCAAAAATACAAGGACAAGGGTTTCCGTATCCTGGGTTTTCCCGCCAACAATTTCGGCAAGCAGGAACCGGGCACCAACGAGGAGATCGCAACCTTTTGCGTGAAAGAGTTCAATGTGGACTTCGACATGTTCTCCAAGATTTCCGTTAAAGGGGATGACCAGGCGCCGCTTTACGGTGAACTGACCTCCAAGGAAGACAACGGCGAATTCGGCGGCGAGATCCGCTGGAATTTCACCAAGTTCCTGGTGGGTAAAGACGGCCGCGTCATTGCCCGCTTCGGCCCCCGCACCAAACCTGACGCGCCCGATGTGGTCGCGGCCATCGAGAAGGCGCTGGCCGACTGAACTTTATGGTATGGAGGCCGGCGGCAATCTGCAA
The DNA here is from genome assembly GCA_030066195.1 of Acidobacteriota bacterium. GTDB lineage: Bacteria > Acidobacteriota > Holophagae > Acanthopleuribacterales > Acanthopleuribacteraceae > JASJCB01. Next base: position 51,349 of record JASJCB010000013.1, on the reverse strand, counting down.
CCGGCTTCCAACTCTCGTTCCAAATTGGCGCGGGCGCGAGATTCCCGGTCTGTCATCACATCATCGACAAGACAACATAACAACGCGGATGGAGAAATAAAAATGGGGACCGAAGTCCCCTTTGAAAAGAGGACTCGGGGTCCTCTTATATCTCCTTGATCTGTGTGAAAAAATGTGGGGGAACCGAAGCTCCCCTCACTCCTCCATGGTAACTGTGGTTTGAGGAAAAAAAGGTGGGGGAACCGAAGTTCCCCTCACTCCTCCATGGTAACTGTGGTTTGAGGAAAAAAGGTGGGGGAACCGAAGCTCCCCGCACTCCTCCATGGTAATTTCGGCCGCCGAGTTCGACTCAGCTTGGCTTGTTCCGCTTTTACCGAGAAAAATAAGGGGAACCCTCGGTTCCCCCCGTCTTTCCATGGTAGGAAAATCTTTAGCTTTCCGGGGCGTAGATTCAGTTTTTAAGACAAGGGCGAGGGAACCGTGGTTCCCCCTCGCTCCTCCATGGAAAAGACTAAACAACTGTGTAAAAGCCGAACAAACTCAGCTGAAGCAACCGCTAAGGCCGGGCATGTTCTTCGTCACAACGTAGTGCATAAGGCGTGCCGGCTTTTGATAGAAACTCTACACAAGTATTTCCGGTGGTTTCCGCCCGATTTCCCAAAATATTGATTCGAAAATCCAAAAGATTGAATAATGAGCAATCCAATCTGTTGAATTCTTCCGCCTAGAGTTCCAGGGTGAACTTGTAGGGGACCTTAACCGGCTCCCAGCCTTCCCAGTAGTCTATTTCTATTTCGAACTTTTCCACATCGCGCGGCAGGGTCAAGAATTCTTTGCGTCCACGTCTTTCTTTGATGAAGCGAACCTTCTTGCCGGCCAACTCCTCGCCGTCATAGAAGTATTTGATCGCGTTGACCGGGGACTGGTCTTTGTCCAGATCCGGATAGAGGATATGGACCGTCATATTCGAGGTGCCGAGAACGGGCGCGATGTGAGTCACCTCGTAGAACTGCTCTCCGACAGGTCCCGTCGCACCCTCGCGTAGTGAGGCCTCTTCTCGCGCAATGACCCGTTGAGAAGCCATGACGAAGTTTAGTGCGCCTTCTACGGTCAACCTGGTTGCACCCCTGGCGGGCATTTGGGCGGCTACCAGATCCAGCGTGGCCATGCGGCCGTTGCGGGCCACTTCCACATTTTGCACCCATTTCCAATGATAGGTGCCCACCATCAGGTTGGCACCCAGGTTATCCCTGAAAACCTTGATCGTGCCGGCCTTGTTTTCGAAGGCGGCAAGGTTGCCGCCCTCGCTGGTTGCGCGAATTTGAACGATGGTGCTTTTGGTCGTGGGATCCACGATCACGCCGCTCGCGCTGAGATCTACTCGGCCTTGGGCCGCAAGTATGGGACAGACAAGCAAAAAGAGCAACTGCTTCATGACCGTAACCCTCCCCTGGTCAAGACAGGTACATGCGGAAGACAACCGCCGTAAAGACGATCGCAATCAGGAACACGGTAGGCACCTCGTTCAGCAGGCGACACTGCTTGGAGGTGAGGAAGACGTCGTCATTTGCATAGCGCCGACGGGTCTTGCCCAGGAAACCGGTGTATCCGGCCAACAGCACGACCAGCAGCAATTTGATGTGCATCCAGCCCTGCTGCATCAAAGACATGTTCATCACGATCATGATGATGCCGAAGACAAAGGTCAACACCATGGCGGGCACGGTAATGATCTTGTAGAGACGGCCTTCCATGACCTTGAACAATTTGGTGATATCGGGATTGTCCTTGTTTTCGGTGTGGTAGACGAAGAGACGGAACATGTAGAACAGCCCGGCGAACCAGGCCACCATGAAGATGAAATGCAAGGCTTTGATGACAAGATAGGTCATGGATGAATCACTCCTCGGGATTATAGTTTTTGACGGTATTGATGAAGGTTTCCACGGCCGGGATGGGGGTGTCCTTATGGATGCCGTGGCCCAGGTTGGCGATATAACCGGGTTGACCGTGGTTCACCTCGATCATGGCCAGGGTGCGTTCCCGAATCAGATCGTGCGAGGCAAACAGCAGGCTGGGGTCCAGGTTCCCTTGAATAGCCTTGTTCTTACCCAGGATCCGGCGCGTATCCTCGATGGGCATGGTCCAATCGAGGCCGATCACCTCGGCATTGGCCAGGTTGAGGAAGTTGCGGAAATGACCGGCGCCCTTGATGAACAAAATGCGCGGAACACCGAGGTCTTTGACACTGGCCAGGATGCGTTGCACATGGGGAAAGACGCGATGCAGGTAATCGTAGGCAGAGATCAGGCCGCCCCAACTTTCGAACAACTGAATCGCCTGGGCGCCGCCGGCCACTTGTAAGCGAAAGTACTCGATGGTCATGTCGGCCAGCCGCGACATCAAGGTGTCGAAAGCCTCGCGCTCGTTGAACATCCAGCGGTGCAGCACTTCGAAGTTCTTGCCGCCGCGACCTTGGACCGCGTAACAGGCAAGGGTAAACGGCGCACCCGCAAACCCGATCAAGGCCTTGTCGGGGTCCAGTTCGGCGCGGGTCTGCTTGAGCGCCTCTTTCAGAAAACCCACTTCCTTGGGCAGGTCCGGGTCTTTGAGCGCCTTGACATCGTCGAGGGTGCGGATGGGGTTGCCGATCACGGGCCCCTCGCCCTCTTGATAGCTGAGATCCAGGCCCATGGGTACCAGCGGCACCAGAATATCGCAAAAGATAATGGCCGCGTCCATGCCGAAGCGGCGGATGGGTTGCAGGGTCACTTCCTTGACCAGTTCGGGTGTTTCGCACATCTCCAGGAAGGAGTGGTTCTTGCGAATCTCCCGGTATTCGGGCAGGTAACGACCCGCCTGGCGCATCATCCAAATGGGCGGGCGCGGGGTTTTTCTGCAGTAGCATGCGTCGATAAAAATCATGGGAATAATCCTTCGGTTTTCACTTCTTCCAGTGCCCGCACGAAGCGGTCCAGGTCCCCGGTCGTCATGGCCGTGTTCAGGAACCCGACCTCGTAAGCGGACGGTGCCATGTAGATGCCCTTGCTGAGCAAGGCGGCGTGGATACGCGCATAGGCCTCGCCGCAACGGCCGTCAATGGCTTCGGCCGATCGGGGCGCCTCTCGCGCGTAGAAATAGAACCAGAACAACGAGCCCAGGCGCACATAACCCAGGTCGGGCACGTCCGCCAGCAAGGAAGCCAGGGCCTTGTCCAGGTGAGTGCCCAAGGTTTCGATCTGCTTGGGTACATCGGTTTCGTAATAGGTTTGCAGCGTCGCCAGTCCGGCGGCCATTGCCGCGGGGTTGCCCGACAGGGTTCCGGCCTGGTAGACATTGCCCAGCGGCGCAATGTGTTCCATGACCTCGCGTTTACCGCCGTAGGCGCCCACCGGCATGCCGCCGCCGATGACCTTGCCCAGGGCAATCATGTCCGGCGTGATGCCGTAGTGTTCACAAGCCAGGACCTCGGGCATGCGGAAACCGCTCAGGACCTCGTCGAACAACAGCATGACGCCGTATTCGGTGCACAATTCGCGCAGCCGCTGAACATAGGCGCGGTCCTGGATCAGCAGGCCGTTATTGGCCGGCACGCCCTCGATGGCCGCGCAGGCGAGTTGCTCGCCGTTTTCTTTAAACAAGCGTTCCAGGCCGGCCAAGTCGTCCAGGGGCATGGTGGCGGTCAGCCTGGCGAAATCTTCCGGTACTCCGGCAGAGGAGGCGGTGCCGAAAGTGGCCAGCCCGCTGCCGGCCTCTACCAACAGGTAATCCACATGGCCGTGGTAGCAGCCGCTGAACTTGAGCACGTGATCGCGGCCCGTGTAACCTCGGGCCAGGCGGATGGCGGACATGGCCGCCTCGGTGCCGCTGTTCACGAAACGAACCATCTCCAACGGCGCCAGCTTCTCCACCACCATCTTTGCCAGATCCACTTCCAGCGATACCGGCGTGCCGAAGGTCCAGCCGTTACGCACCACGCCTTCCACGGCTTCCTGAACCTTGGGATGACGATGCCCCAAAATCAGCGGACCCCAGGAACCGCAAAAGTCCAGGTAGCGGTTTCCGTCCACGTCTTCCATATGGGCGCCCTCGCCGCGGGCCATAAAAACGGGCTGCCCGCCTACTGAACGGAAGGCCCTCACCGGCGAGTTGACACCCGCGGGCATGTACTTGACAGCTTCCCGGTAGAGTTGTTCCGATGTGGTCATGGTTGACGCTCCCTCGATGTGAAATAGCGAGCCGGGGGCAGTTCTTCGCACAATTGACGATTCTCCGGCCGGCCCGGTTGAAAATCTATCGTCCATCCCAGTTGTTTGACCGCCCGCGCGGTAGACGGGCCGATGACGCCGACAAAGGCCGGACGGATCTTGAATAATGCGTGGTAATCCGACACCGAACTGGGTGACTGGAAATATACCATGGAGCCCGCGGAAGGCGCGCCCCCTTTTTGTGGGATTTCGGTGGTTTGGTAGACTACCAGTTCGCTGAAGCGGTAGTCGGCCGCAAGCTTCTCACGCAAGGTATCCCCGGCGACCTCTCCGCGTAGGAAAAGCAAGGAGGAGCCGGGTTCTATCGTTGCCCGAATCCGGTCCGCAAGTTGCGCCGCATCGGCGGGCGCATCGGCAAACAACAAACGGTCGGACGGCAGCAGGGCGGAGGTTTTACGGCCTACCACACCCAAGCGGGGCAGAGTCGTGACCGTCCGGCGCATCAGCCAGCGGGCCGCCTGCTTGCTGGTGATCAGCAAAACGTCCCAACCGGCAGCATCCCATCGGGGTTCCAACAAGCGCACCTGCCGAAAGGGCAAGTGCCGGCAACGCCAGCCCCCGGCTTTCAGTCGATCGATTACGAATGGTTCGGGTGGGTCGATTTGCGTGAAGTAAAGGTCCAAGGTCAGCCTTTAAAAACGGGATGCAATAACATGGTCAGCGCCTCGTCCGCCAATTCCTCGGCGGTTTCGCCTTCCAGGTCGATGAACATGCGGGCCTGGGCCTTGTTCTCGAAGCCGCTGCTGAGGTTGCCCAGGAACAGTTTCAAACAGAAGCCCTTCTCGTTCCGTTGCACCAGGACGCCCAGCGGTAGCTGGCAGCCGCCCTCCAGGGCTTTCAGGATCCGTCGTTCCTGGCCTGTACAAAGCGCGGTTTCCTGGTGATGGAAAAAAGAGATATCGCGATCATCATCGGCCCGCATTTGCAGGGCCAAAGCGCCCTGGCCGGGAGCCGGCACCAGTAAAGGCGGCGGAGCGGGGTAAAGGTACAGGTCGGACATGTCGGTGTTCAGGCGGTTCAAGCCGGCGCGAGCCAGGATGACCACATCGGCCTCACCCTTCTGCATCTTGGCGATGCGAGTGGGCACATTGCCGCGGATGGGAACGAATTGAGCATCGGGAAAAAAATGCGCCAGCCCCGCCACACGGCGGTTGGAACTGGTGCCGATGCGCAATCCGCCCAGGTCGGGAAAATCCTTTTCGGTGTGATCCAACTCCCGGTTGGTCACAATGACGTCGTAGGGGTCCTCCCGTTCGGTAACAGCCCGCACGGCCAGGCCTTCGCTTTCGGCCGTGGGCAGGTCCTTGAGGCAATGGACGGCCAGGTCGATTTGCTTGTCGCGCAGGGCCTGCTCGATCTCGGCGGTGAAAAAACCCTTGCCCTCGATCTTGTCGAAACGATCTTTGACCACGTCGCCCTTGGTCGTGATGACTTGGATCTCGTTTTCGATATTGCGGGCGCTTAATTCGGAGGAGACCCAATTGGCCTGGACCATTGCCAACTTGCTTCCTCTGGTTCCAATTACAATCATTCCGGGAAACCCCAATCACATAGAGTCACATCACTCACCATTTAAGCACAAAAAGTGAGTGAATGCCTTGCCGAAAGCGCTGATTAGTCGCGGAACAGGGGCGCCTTTTCGGCAACCTGCCTGGTAAACGACTGTACGGCGGGCGTGCCCAGATCGCGAGCGACCCCTTTCAGGCCCAGGATCGGAATGGTAGTCAGTTTGCCGACCAGGCTGTTGGTCCAACCGCGCAGCATTTCCTGTTCGGCCTGGGAAAGGTCCGGCAACTCGGTTTTGATGAGTCGAGCCAGAGCCCGTTCGCCGGTTTCGCGATAGTGACTGGAAATTTCACGGCTGTAGACGGACAGGTCGCATTCCAACCATAACTGGTGCAGGCGCTCCAAACCCTCGTCGAAGATGGGTTCGGTCTTGGGGATCTCCGCTTCGCGGGCGGCGCGGTTGGCGGCCAACACGGCTTCCATCTCGCCCAGGTCCATGTAAATGGTATTGGGCAGGTCGCGCACATCCCGGTCGATGTCGCGGGGTAGGCCCGCATCCATCAGCAATACGTTGCCGCGATCGCGCATAAAGGCCGCGTCGAACAAAGGCCGGGAAGAACCGGTGGCGGTGACCATGGCGTCGAAGGGAACCGGGTTCGCCTGAAAATCGGCCAGGGTGATCGCGGTACCGCCGTATTGCTCGGCCAGGGCTTTGGGGAGGGTGCGGTTGACGAAAATCAGTTCCAACTCGGGAGACTTGGTAAAGGTAGGTAGAATACTCTGAATGAAGTGACCGGCCCCCACGAAAACCACGCGTTTGGAACCACACCGCGTATGCTCCATCACGCCGCGATAAGCCAGGGAGGCCATGGACACCACGTTACGGGTGATGTGGGTACGCGTGCGTACTTGCTTGGCAGCCCACAGGGCGGTTTCCATCAGCGCTTTCAGGCGGCGGGCCATGTGCTTGTGACGGGTTGCGGCCGCCGACTGATCTTTAATCTGTTTCATGATTTCGGTTTCGCCCAGAACCATGGAGTCCAGCGAGGAAGCAACGCGGAAAGCGTGCCGGGCCGCGGCAAAACCGTGTTTGCAGTAGAAGTCTTCAACCTGTAGATTCTCGCCCAGGTCCTCGTTGAGCAGGTTCAGGAAATCGACGCTGTCGTCAATGGGCCGGGTGCTGTAGATGTAGAACTCGCGTCGGTTACAGGTCTGCAAAAAGAAGATCTCGTCGAACTGTAAAGCGGCGCGCGCCCTGGCCAGAAACGGGGATATCTGCGACTTGTCCGACCATTGAACACGGGCCACCCTATCGAGGGGTGCTTGCTTGAAATTGGTCCCAATAAGGTAAAGAGAAGATTTCATGTACCATCCCAGGTTGTGTAGAGGCAAATAATACGACACGACCTCTACGCGTTTTAATGTACATGACCGACTGTCGTCCGACCAGCCGGAATCGATCCGACGGGGGTTAAACTATTGTGAACTGCTTCACAAAAAGTTAACATCATCCATATTCGGTGCCCGGCAACCGGCGCCGACAGGTTGATAATCCAGGGTGAAACTTATTTAAAATAGTAGGTTAAGCCAAAAAGTGAGCCGCCTCACACGAGGTAGCAGGAAGGATTGGAAAGATGAAGAGTACGTGGAACCAGAAGGTGTGGAATCTCGTGAAAACCATCCCGCGCGGCAAGGTAGCTTCTTACGGACAGCTTGCCGGAATGTTGGGACAACCCCGCAAGGCACGTCATGTGGGTTACGCGCTTCATCAGACTCCGGAAGACCTGGTTTTACCCTGGCATCGGGTTATCAACGCTCAGGGCCGCATCTCCTTCAGCGAGCACTCACAAGAATATCTCATGCAAAAAGCCATGCTGGAAGCGGAGAAAGTTACCTTCCAAGACGGTAACCGCATTGACATGAAGGTCTACGGCTGGCGCCCGAAGTAACGGAATCCCGTCGCCGGAGTAACCGGGTTTCGCCTAAAGACAATGGGTGAGCAAAAAAACGCTTGGGTCTTTTTTACGAAAGCTTGATCCATTACCGGACGATTTTGCGCTTATATGGGCATAAGTGCCGTGCTGTGATTCATCAATTGAATATTCCCGAGGTGCCCCTTGCAAATCGACCGGCATAAACTGATCACCGAAATCGTTGAAGCAGCGATCCAACTGCCGCCCGAACGGCGCACTTGTTTTGTTCGAGGCGCATGTAACGATGACGACGACCTCCAATCGGAGGTGGTTCGCCAAATATCCGTCACCTGATCATTCCCAAACATCGACCGGGCGGAAAAGATTCCGCCCTTTTTCGACTATTTCCCTACCAGTTTGTCGACTGCACGGTTCAGGGCCGGATCCTGCGGGTGACCGTTGAATAGAATCTTACCTTGAGGCGAGACCAGAACGGTGCGTGGAATACTGTCGATTTTCAGCAGGTTGGAGTAGGCGCCGTTCTTTTTCTCAACCAGCCAGGGACAGGTGATACCGTACTTTTTGGCGGTGCGAGCGGCCGCGGCCGTTTCGCCGTCGGTATTGATACCTACCCAGGTGACGCCCTTGGTTTCCAATTCCTTTGCGCGTTCTTCGATTTCGTCCATCATGACCATACAGGGTCGACACCAGGATGCCCAGAAATCCAGAATCAGGGCCTTCTTTCCTTTCATGATATCAGCCAGGGCCTTGGGGTTGCCCTGAGCGTCGGTGAGAGGGAAGTTCAAGGGCACCTTCAATTTGGCGGCCTTCATGTCGTTGATCCATTTTTCGTAGATACGGTTCAGCTTGGGCGCTTCCCACCAGGCTTGCTTGATATTGTGGGCAAAACCCTCCTCATCGTTCGCGTCCATGGCCATGCGAGCCTTGACGGCAAAGGTCAGGGAATAGAATTCCTCGGCGCTCATCAAGGAAAAATTACCGGGTCGCTCGGCGGTTATGCGCTCAAGATCTTCCAGAATGGAATATAGAAAAGGAAAATCGCCGTTGCGGAAACCGAAGGCCAGTTTGGCTTCGACCAGTCCCTGTTCCGATATTTTTTCTTTGGCTTCATCTAAACGGGCCAGGAAGTTGGATGTATCCAACCGCTGTTCCAGTAGGGCAATCAGGGTTTCTTTTTCTCCGGCAAGGGCGGCGCCGGCAAACAGGTGAACGGTTAAAAGCAAAGCGGTGGCTTTCATTGGGCAACTCCTTCACCCGAACTATGCCCTTTTCTATGCCCGGGGTCAAGAAAGAAGCCCGGTTTTAGCAGGGTGTCGTCAAAGTCAAAGGGATTTGCAGGTTGTTACGCGAGCATCCGGCACCGAACCGACCCTCGCTTGAGGGAAATTGAAAAACCGATGTATAAAACAACTAACCAATGCTTTTTGAATATATAAACAACTTTTGACAAAAATTCATCCTTTTTGGGCGTTAAATAGGTCAATCGGTCGAAAATCATCAACTTTTTTTCTAAAAGACCCCTTGGATCGACACTGAGGGGTCTGTTGCCCGAGAATGGGACCGGTTGACACGCGTCAGGGTGGTTCCGTTCTCGGGAACAGGACCGTCTTCGGGGTCGAAGACCGGTTCCATTCCCGAGATTGGTGCTACCTGAACAACCCGAAGTCGGTTCCAATCCGGGAAAAGTACCCAACGAAGCATCAACCCGGGTTGTTTTTAGCGGAAATACGTCTGTAGGTCTCGGCCAGGGAGGCTCCAAACCAGGCATGAAGTTGTGAAAAAGACGGCTCATGGCGTCAAAATCGAGAAAAGGTACGGCTTCGTGAGTTCTCGGCGTCCGGTTTTCGGGCTCTAAACTCCCTTTTCAAGTCTGGAAAGTCCGATTCCCGGCCGCTGTGTTGTATTTTTCTTTTTGACAATACCACTGCCCGAGAACGGTGCTAGGTTTCGTTTTCAAACTGGTTATGTCGCCGGGAATGGAACCGATGTCAAGCGGCAGCGATTGCGGTTTACCTGCACAGGAAAAGTAGCGGGGTTCCGATGCCGGAACCCCTGGTTTCCAAGGCCGCTGTCCGTGTTCTTTACAAGGGACAGAAGTCCTATGGAATTTGTTATATGTTCTTCCGAAGGCTGTTGCTCTCGCTGCAGGAAAAAGTGAGATCCGAGAGCCGTTCCCTTCGGAACCAATGGCTCGCGTGGCGTTGGCTTTTGGTTTCTCCGACGCCAACAAACCCAACCTCGCTAATGCTCCAAGAATCGGGCGAGCGTCGGGTCGTCGAAGATGGGTCGGCTCAGCAGGGTTTCATCGGTGAAGGTAACCAGGGCCGTGCCGGTTTCTCGGGCGGCGTCGCGCCAGGCGTCCTGGTGCCTGGTCAGGGTTTCCTTGTAACGGCGTCGGGCGGCCTCGTCGATGCGGATTTCTCGCACCGCGCCCGTTTCCGAGTCCGTCAGCCGGCGCATGCCGCCCAATGCCGGGTTCAGGTCGCTTTCGGCCAGGACCTGTACAACCAGCACCGCGGCCGCTTGTTCGATCAGTTTGCCCAGGAAGTGGTGGGGATCGGCCGGGAACAGCAGGTCACTGAGTAGGATGCGCACGCCCTGGCGGCGCCAGCGTGGTCGCGATACATCGACGGCTTCTGCCGGTGAGGTGCTTGCCTTCAGTTCCAGGCGCTCCCAGGTCAACGGGTCGCCGCCGCTATTGGCCAGGGGCCGGCAATCACTTGCCGTGCGCCAACAGGTGTGTGAAAAGCTGCTGTTGCCCGCGACCGCCGCAAAGAATCCGGTGAGAAAGATCAGCGCCTCGGCCTTGCGGGTTTCCGGCAGGTCCATGGATGCCGAGCCGTCGGCGATCAGGTCCAGGTGCGGCGTGATCTCCTCGTGGTAGCGCTTGACGATCAGTTTGTCCGTGCGCGCGTAGGCGTTCCAGTCGATATGGCGCAGGTCGTCGCCTGGTTGGTACTCGCGGAAGTCCTTGTACTCCAGTGAACTCCCCGCCCGGTTGCCGCGACGAAAGCCGGCCTTGCCGCGCGGGTCGCGGGTCAGTTCGGCGAAACGGCAATGAGCCGCCGCGCGCATGCCCTCGCTCAGCGTCGTGCGGTAATCGAACACCTAGGACGCCTCCGTTTCCGTTGCCGGGGCGGGTTCCGGTTGCGGGGGTATCATGGGCCCCAGCGGCAGGAAACGCCGCCGGCCGTCGATCAACCATCTCACGCGCATGGCCAGCATAATCAGCACCCAGGCCGCGGCGCAGGCCAGATAGAAAAAGCGCCAGGTGTCGTTAGGCAGCGCGAAGGGATTGAACAGATGGTAGATGCCGTTCCTGGAAATAGAGGTAAAGTCGTTCGGATTGATCAGGAAGGCGAGCACCCACCCGCCGATCACCATCACCGCCAACAGGATCAGGGCGATCAGCCAGACATGGTTTTTGCTGACCCGTTTCGCCAGGAACGTGTGGTGCAGGATGTGGGCCGCAAAGGTGTAGCCGACCGCGTGCAGGGCAAAGCCCACGAAAATTTGCAGGTCCTCGTTATTGAACTTTGAATGGACGTTAGCGGCAATGATCAGGGTCACGGTGAGAAGCGAGAGACACCACAAGACCCCGTTGGGGGCGCCGCTGTAGAACAGATAGACCATCGACCGGCCCAAAGGGCTGCCCGGTATCTTGCGCCGTACCCTGGGACCCCACTCCTCCCGTTCGGAGACAGCCACGAACAGGGCAATGATCAGGGTGATCAGGGAGAAAACAGTCCAGACCTGGATTCCGTTCGAGTAGCCTGTCAAAACGACGGCGGCGCCGCTGAAGAACCACATGACGGTGATCCACTGCCGTAACGGCTTGGCCCGGTTGGCCGAGTGCGGCTTGATCAGCGCTACCGCCATCTGGTAGAGGATCACGGTCAAGAAGACCACGATAACGGTGAAACCGATCGCTTCTTCCAGTTGATCCAGAATGGTGGTACCGCGGCTCGCCATGTTGCCCATAATGGTGATCGTACTGATAAAAATGGTCACCAGTATGGATAAGGTTCCCAGTCCCAGCGTGGTTTTGAAAGCGCGACTCACCGGCAATACGGCAACGAACAGGGCGAATTGCAGGCTGACCATACACATCATCAACGAGGTGCCGACCATGGAAAAGACCATCTTGAAGTCGACCCCGCGCAACATGTAGGTGGTGGTCATGAAAGGCAGGGTGGCGAAGAGGAACAAGACCGTAAGAATCATACCCGCCAGTAGCTTACCGCCGGCAATACGGTGGGAGGGCAGGGTGGTGATGAACAACAGGTCCGTGTTGTCCTGGTTACGCTCAAAACCCAGGCGCACGGCCATGGAGATAGGCACCAACACGATGCCCGCGAAGAGGAATATGCTGTTGAAGACGATCAGCAGATCGAGACCGACCCTGGGATTGGCCGCGATGCCCTCGCTGCCCAGGTAAAGGCTCATGCACAGCAGCAGCACCGCCTCGTAAATGATCAGCATAATGGGGATCATCCTGCCGCGCATGGCCTGACGCAGTTCCTTGACCACGATGGGGTTCACGCGGTCGTCCAGTCGACCCACCATTTCCAGGAATCCACTCATTGCACCTTCCCCCTGGTTACCTTCATGAACAAGTCCTCCAGGTCCGCCTGTTCCTGGCCGTATTCCACGATGGCAATGCCCTGACCGATCAAATGGGAAAGAAGGTCGCTACAGGTTTTGTCATCGGCAGGAACCGCGCAGAAAACCTCGCCTTCCAGCAGTTGGTGCTCGGAGGCATAGGGAACTTCCAGAAGAGCGCGATACAGTTGGTCGGGATCGCCCAGCGGTTTGATCCTCATGGTGCGCAGGGCGTCCTCGCGAACCAGGATCTCTTTCAGGTGACCGGCCCGTTGCAAGCGGCCCTGCTCGATAATTACCACGCCGTCGCACAGTTCCGAAAGTTCATCGAGAATGTGAGAGCTGATGAAGATGGACTTGCCGGCTTCGGCCAGGGATCGTATCAACTCGCGTAACTCGATGCGCGCGTTGGGGTCCAGGCCCGCGGCGGGTTCGTCCATAATCAACAGGTCCGGGTCGTGCAGCAGGGCTCTGGCCAGGCTGACGCGCTGCTTCATGCCCTTGGAAAGGTGTACCAGTTCCTTTCCGCGCAGGGGGGTCACGCCCGTGAAGTCCTCCACGCTTTGAACCACGGTTCTGCGTTGCGTCCCGCGTATTTCGTTGGCCCGCGCAAAGAAATCAAGGTATTCGTGAATGGTGATGTCGCGGTGGGCGGGCAGGGTGTCGGGGACATAACCCACGCGGCGCCGAGCCTCCTCGGGCTGCTCTACCACCGAAACGCCGTCGATGCGCACGTCGCCTGAGGTGGGTTCGTCCAGGGTGGCCATGATGCGCATGGTCGTGGTTTTGCCCGCGCCGTTAGGACCTACGAAGCCGAAGACCTGGCCCTCATGAAAGGAGAAGTTGAGGCCGTCCACGGCCCGAACCCCATTGGTGAAGAAGCGTTTGAGGTCAATGACTTGGACTCTCAAGGTTTGACCTCCCGGGTGCCGATCACTACCGACCAGGCGGTCAGTTCGTTCACGCTTTCCAGGTGTCCGCCGAAAAAGGGACTTTCCTGCAACACGGCCAGGTATTGGCCCGGTTGCAGGAGGGAAGCGGCCATATTGACGGAGGGCCGATAGAGGTCCAGATTGGCCAGGGACCAGTCGGAAAGGTAAAGCGAGCGAATACTCTCGGGTTCACCTGTTACGGGCAAAGAGAGTCCGCCGAGTTTGGCGCGGGCTCCGGCCGCAATGGACTCCGCGGCGTAAAGCCTGCCGTCCTCACCGGCCACATACAGCATCTCGATGTCGGCGCCCAGACCGTTGACCACTTCCAGGTTCTCGCCGCTGCCGGTCACCACCAGGCGTTCACGGCGGCTTTCGGTATGCCGCACCTTGTAGTAAAAGGGCAGGCGCGAGCGCACCCAGCCCGCGGCCAGGTTCTGGTCCCGGCTCCAATCGACGGAGAGAAACCCGCTTTCTATATACTGGAAGTCGGGATGCACATCGGCATCCTTGGGGAAATGCAGGCCGGAATCCCGGGTCAGCGGCGAATAGATACCGCCCAGGCCCAACGTGGTGGCCATGTGGTTTTGCTCGTCGAGCAGGGTAATGGACTCCAGGCGTTGTCTAGTGGCGGTTCCCTCGGAAAAAACGGCGAAGACCACCACGGTCAGGGTAGCCACCAGGGAAATTGCGGGTACGGTCCACAGTAACCAGATACGTTTGCCGCGTCGAGCCAGGACGAGCAGGTTCAACGGCCCCATGAGTAGCGCGAAAACGATCAGTAACCCGAAGAAACCGCGAACCGGTGTGCGCAATTCCTCGACGACCGGGATCATCTCGGAAAGGCCGGGTGCATTCTTGCCGGGATAGGGCGGCCATGTCATGAGGGAGCCGACCAGGAACTTGCGGGTTTCCTCATCCAGATCGAAAACGCCGCCGTCAAAGGAAAATACCATACCGAAACCCAGACCGTGGACGGTCACCTGATTGACGCGTCGAGCCTTAGTCAATCCCTCCAGGGGTAGGTTCTCGTTATTTTCATAAATCAACAGGCCGCCGCCGTTGCGCGCGTACATTTGCAGGGCATTGCGACCGTCAGGACTCAAACGGTCCCATTCGGCGCGAGAGAGGGCTGTCAGTTCGAAGCTGCTGTAATCCAACCAGTTCGAACCCCATGCCTCGATCTGAGCCGTGGTTTCCCTCAACTCCACGCCCATACCCTTGGTATAGATGCTTCGGTAGGCTTTAACCAGGTCCAGCGAGCGCGTGGTGAGTACCGCGTGACGTTTTTCGCGGAACAACATGGGGGTGCTTCGAATGGCCAGAGATGCCGTCTGGGGCGAGGGCACACCGTCGATATCGACACCATAGGTGACCGGCGCCGGCACCCAGGACCATACCGGTAAATGGATCCGGGAGGTGGCTCCCGGTTGCAGTGTCACGGAACGGCGGATCTCGTTGACCGCCTGCCAACGGGAACTGTAGGGGTCGGTAAAGTACAGGTCCACCTTGTGTGTTTTTTCCGTGGAAAGGTTGGTAAGGGTGAAATAGTAACCGATATAGCCGTGATTGGCCTCGGCAGAAGGAGAGCGCTCGTCGGCGATCAAGATATTGCCGAAACGGTGCTCGGAGGCCGGCACAGGCAGGCAACTACAGATTACAAGGATCGCTAAACAAACTCTCAAGCTGTCAAAGCCTCCTGGCTATTCTCCTGCAAGGGCAACGCCCTCGGGTAGGGAAAGACCGGTTTCGTCCATACCATCCAGCAGATCCCGAACCAGGTCGATGGTGGTCACGCCGTCCACCCGGGCTTTATAGGTGGGAATGATGCGGTGGTTCAGGGCGTGCTCGGCCACGGCGCGCACATCGTCGAAGCCCACGGTGGGACTGCATCGCAGCAAGGCGGCGGCGCGCGCGGCCTCGGCGATGGCAATGGCGGCGCGCGGCGAGGCGCCGAAGGCAACGTAATCGCCGATACGCTCCGAGGCTTCCTCGCCCTTGGGGTGGGTGGCGCGCACCAATCGGCTGATGTAATGAGCCACGGGTCGCGGCAGGTGGATGCCGTCCATCACCTGGAAGAGGTCTTCCAGTTCGGCCTTGTTCAGGTGGCGCTCGACTTTGGGCGGTTCGCCGCGATGCCGGGTGGCGATGATTTGGGTCATGGTTTCCACGTCCAAATCGCCCACGTGCAGCTTGAAGAGGAAACGGTCCAACTGAGCCTCGGGCAGCGGGTAGGTGCCTTCCAGGTCGACCGGGTTCTGGGAGGCCATGACAAAGAAGGGACGCGGCAAGTCACGCGTGGTGCCCAACAGGGTGACGCAACGCTCCTGCATGGCCTCCAACAGGGCCGACTGGGTCTTGGGCGAGGCGCGGTTGATTTCGTCGGCCAGCATGACATTGGTGAACACGGGTCCGGGCCGAAACACCATTTCGCGACCGCCGCCGGCTTTTTCTTCCAGGATGTGGGCTCCCAGGATATCGCTGGGCATGAGGTCGGGCGTAAACTGGACGCGATTGAATCCCAGTTCCAGAACATCCCCCAGCGCTTTAACCAGGGCGGTTTTGCCAAGACCGGGCATGCCTTCCAGCAGGAGGTGCCCGCGGGACAATACGGCCGTCAGCACCAGGCGGTGCAGTTCCTGACGGCCAAGCAGAATGCGATCCAACTCTTCCAAAACCAGTCGGGCGGAGGCCGCGGCCCGTTCAAGCGTTTCGGGAGACAACAATTCTGTGTGGTCGGGGGTTGTCATAAGCAATTTCCTCGAGGTGATCTTACAGCGCACTCTATTCTATACAAGAAACGTAACTCCAAGGTATTTTGGCTTAGTTTTTTATCGACAACTTGCGATTACCCGGCAAACCGGGACTGTCGAAACGGGGGTTTTATCCAGCGCTGTCGGCAATTCAGGAGGCCAGATAGTTCACCAGGCTTTGCTTGATGAAATAGTTCCAACCACCCTCGCAGCTCTCCCTTTTGAATTCCGGGATGTCGTAGGAAAAGTCTTCCAAAACGGTCGCCGTTACTCTCAAGCCGACGGCATCGCCGGCGCCGAACAACTCGAAAGCCACGGTTGAATCACCGGCATAGCCTTCGTACTGCCATCGGTAGGTTATTTTTTGGGCGGGAATGACCTCGATGATCTCCCAACGATGCGGGAATTCCCTTTCCCCGGTGCTCACGTTGAATTGTGTCTTGAAACCGACGGCGGGCTCAAAGGCGGGGATATTGTCGAAAAACCAGCGGCGCATTTGTGCTGCCTCGGTGATCGCTTTCCAAAGCGTGTCTCGATCCACGGCAAAAGTCTGTTCAACGATAACGGGCGGGTCGCTCTTCTTCATGTCGCCTCCATCCGACCGGGGTATTCAGGTCATTATAAGCTTGTTCCGATCATCCAAGGCTTGCCAATTATCGGCGCGGGGTCGATAATGTAAGCCCGCCGAGGCGGCAGGACGGCATGATGACTCAACACTATATATGCAGCATGTGCGCAACTACCTATCCCGTGAGCCCCGAACTCATGGTTTGTCCCGCCTGTACCCGTGAACAGCGCTGTTACGAACCCTTGCGCGGTGTTTTGGAAGTGGTCTACGAATCCTTCGATCCGCGACGCCCCTTCGGCGACCTGGTTCGCCTGGAAGACCTTTCGGTTCTGCCCGTGGGTAACACCCCGCTGTGTCCCGCTCCGGGATTGCGGCGGCATTGCGGCGTCGACAACCTGTTCGTCAAATACGAGGCCGGTAATCCGACCGGCAGTTACAAGGACCGCGCCTCCCTGTTGGTGGCCGCTTTCGCCCGTCGTCACGGTTACAAGGAGATTGCTCTGGCCTCTTCCGGCAACGCGGGTTCTTCCATGGCCGGGATCGGCGCCGCCTGCGGCTTGAAAGTCACCCTTTTTCTACCCAAGACCGCGCCGCGCGCCAAGATGGTTCAGGCGTTGCAATACGGCGCACGATTGATCCTGGTGGACGGCCCCTATGACCTTGCCTACGAATTGTCCCTGCAATGGACCGCAAAATACGGCGGCATGAATCGCAACACCGGGTATCATCCCATGACCAACGAGGGTAAAAAAAGCGGCGCCCTGGAACTGGTCGATCAACTGGGTTACGCCCCGGATCACGTGTTCGTTCCCACCGGCGACGGCGTAATTTTGGCGGGCATCCTCAAGGGTTTTCGCGATCTGTACAGTGTCGGTATGATCACGGCCGTCCCCACGCTTTGGGCCGTTCAGGCGGAAGGCAGCAGTCCCCTGTGCCGCGCCTTTGAAACCGGGGTCTTCGATCAGGAGCCCGCCGCCACGATTGCCGACTCCATTTGTGTCGCTGTCCCGCGCAACGGTTATTATGCGCTGGCCGGCCTGAAACGCCATGACGGCCGCTGTATCGCCGTCAGCGACGAGGCGATCCTGGAAGCGCAACAATTGCTGTCCCGCACAAGCGGCTTGTTCACCGAGCCCGCGGGCGCCGTGTCCCTGGCCGGTTACCTGGCCGCACGCAAGAGTATCGGTGAAGGCGAAACCGTGGTCCTCATGGCCACGGGCAGCGGATTGAAAGATATTGACGCGGCCATGAAGAAGGTGTCCATGCCGAGCCGCGCCGTGACCGACCTGGACCAGATCGAGGAGCATGTCCCATGAGTCGTTTTACCGTCGATGCCTTACAAAGAGATCAAAACGCCGCCTGGTGTCGGGAGCGCGGTATACGCATTCCTACCCTGGCCCAGATGCGCGATCCCGCGACCATGCCCGAGGCTGTCGTCAACGAACTGGCCGATATCGGCTTGTGGGATGTTCACCCGCGCAACCTGTTCCGCATCACCTGGAAGAATGAGCCGGTGGCCAGGGGCGGAAGCTTCGGCGATGTCAACCATGTGGTCATGCCGCCCGCGTTAACCGGCTGTCGCGCCAATATCCTGGCTTTATGCGGGAAGTGGTTTCCCACCGGCGCGCACAAGGTGGGCGCGACCTTCGGCTGTTTGGTTCCCAAATTGATCACCGGCGCCTTCAACCCGGAAACCACCCGCGCCGTCTGGCCTTCCACCGGCAACTATTGCCGGGGCGGCGCTTATGTGAGCAAACTTCTGGATTGCGCCTCGATCGCCATCCTACCCGAGAACATGTCCCGCGAGCGATTCGCCTGGCTGGAGAACATCGCGGGCGAGGTCATCGCCACGCCGGGCTGTGAGAGCAATGTCAAAGAAATCTTCGACGCCTGTTGGGAATTGCGCCGCACTCGCGACGACATCCACATCTTCAACCAGTTCAGAGAATTGGGTAATCCCATGTGGCATTACCAGGTCACCGGCGCCGCCGCCCTGGAAGCGCTGGAGCGGGCCATGCCGCAAGGTCACCGCTTTGTGGGTTCGGTCTTCTCCTCCGGCAGCGCGGGTACCCTGGGCGCGGGTTACCGCCTGAAAAAACACTTCCCCAGGGCTAAACTGGCCGTCAGCGAGGCGCTGCAATGTCCCACTCTCCTCTACAACGGCCACGGCGACCACCGCATCGAGGGCATCGGCGACAAACACGTGCCCTGGATTCACGACGTGCACAATACGGACATGATCATCGGCGTGGATGACGAGGACGCTATGCGCCTGCTGCGTTTCTTCAACGAACCGGAGGGGCGCAAACGCCTGATCGCCGCGGGCGTCCCGGAAGAGCTGACCGAACGCCTGGACCTGATGGGCATCTCCTGCATCGCCAACCTGGTCGCCGCGATCAAAATGGCCCGCTATTATGAATTGACCGAGCGGGACTGGCTGGTCACGGTTTTCACCGATTCACTGGACCTGTACGCCTCCCGCCTGGACGAATTGACCGAACAACGCGGCCCCTACCATGAAGGCCAGGCCTGGCGAGACCTGGAACTATTGCAAGGACTGGACGTGGAACATGTCCTGGAACTGCGCTACCCCGACCGCAAGCGCGTCCACAACCTGAAATACTTCACCTGGATCGAACAACAGCAACGGGACGTCGCGGAACTGGAAGCCCAATGGTCTGACCATGAAAACTACTGGTCGAAAGCCCTGGAATGCGGCGATGAACTGGACAACCTGATCCAAGACTTCAACGAAAGAATCCAGTCCGGCAGTTGAGCCGGGTTCTACAGAGCATTTGCAAACTTGAAATCCACGGGCGGCCGAGCCGATTGCCCGGCCGCCTTGCGTGTGGGCAGGTTCTCCGGTTCGATCAGTAGATTTTTATACGGCGTATCGGGTTACCATGGCGCGAACGTCGGTATTGGCCGGTTTCAGGGAGCGGAGGGCACGTTTTCCCTCGGGGCTGTTTCTCAAAAAGGGGAGAATCCTGGCGGCGTGTGCCGAAATGGACCGGCCCGTCGAAATCGACGGGCCGGTCTTTGCTGCAGCCCCTTGTCGTCGGGAGGTTCCGCTCACTGATAAAGGAATCGGACAGAGTTATTTCCAAGCGATGGCCCAAGAGGTCCGATTCTGTAATGGTCTCGGTCTTGGATTGGGGAAATGGGAACATGACATCGGAGGTCGGTTTATCGGTGGTATCGGGTTTCATCATGTGTCCGCTCCGTGACCCGGCCGTTGGGCATTGGTGATCTGGGGAGTGGCCCCGTGCACCTCCTAAAGAGCAACGGTCATGCCGGCACGGATTTCAAAGCGATTCATTAGTCCGATCATTCTTGAAAAAAAGCAGATAGATCTTTTGACACGTTCAGGCATTCGTGTTCCGGTTTTCCGGTTCAGTGTTCTTGCCTTCTGGTTTACAGGATGAATGTCCAGACTGTCAGACGAAGGACTTTGCCGGCGTCATAAAGGCCGGCTACTGATTTCCCCGTTTGACGGCTTCGCCGGTAAACGGAACGAAGCGAACCAGCATCACGACCTCACGTTGAATGGAACCGTCCGCATGTTTGGTCAACAGCAGAAGTTGTTGGGCGCCGTTCCTCGGCCCCATCGGCAGGACCATACGGCCGCCGGGCTTCAGTTGATCGGTGAGCGGTTTGGGAATATGATCCGGGGCGGCGGTTACCATGATGCCGTCGAAGGGTGCGTGTTCAGGCCAACCTCGGTAACCGTCGCCATGACGCACGGTGATATTGGTATAACCCGCGTCGTAGAGATCATTCCTGGCGCGAGCGGCCAGGGGGGCGACGATCTCGATGGTATAAACGTGTTTGACCAGTTCGGCGAGGACGGCTGCCTGGTAGCCCGAGCCGGTACCGATTTCCAGAACGATGTGGTCTTTTGACGGCTTGAGCAATTGGGTCATGGCGGCGACGATATAAGGCTGGGAAATGGTCTGGCCATGACCGATGGGCAGGGGTTGGTCCGTATAGGCTCGATCCTTCAAGGGTTCGGGGACAAAGCGGTGCCGTTCCACGCGGCCCATGGCGTCCAATACGGCTGGGTCAGTAATATCGCGGGCGGCCAGTTGACGGGTTACCATGTCGTTCCGATTTGGTTCATAGGGGTCGGGTTGAGAAGGAAGCGGCGCTTTGCAAGCGGCCAGGACGAACACAAGCCAGAAGGGGAAACGCATACCGGACCTCCCGGGAACGGCGTTACCTCTATTGTACACCCGTTTCGAGCTGAAGATTTTTCCGGGCTAAATAAAATAGTCCCTTCACAGCTGACCCGAGAGGGTTGGTGCGAAGGGACGTGCTTGAGGAAGTGGGCAGAATGTCGTCAAAGTAGGGGGAATTTGCAGGTTGTCAGGTGAGTTTCCGACACAGAGCCAATCCTCGCTTCAAAAAGACAGAAAGAAAGTCGGTGCATAAAACAACTAAGCAACATGCGAAGTTGCATAAGTGCCTATTTGATTGAAAGATGTTTTTGTTATTCCCGGGAACAATCGAATATTTTAGGCATTGACCTTATGTGTTCCCGGGAACAATCGAGCACCGGACGCCGACTTTTCATGCCTTCCCGGGGAGATTGGAGTCAATTAGACGTTGTTACCGGCTAACATGCACGACTTTGGCGAGGCCCTGCTCGTTAAGACCCGTTAAGCGTTAAGACGCGTTAAGACGTCTTTACTTCCCATTGGGAGCAACTTAGGATATGATACTGGGTCCGAGTTCGGCCGTTTTGTCGGCGCGTTTCCGGTCTTCCCAACGGGCCGACGGCGTCAGGTTACGGGTGAAACGATCCTACACCTGCACGACTCATAGAGAGAGGTTATCTTGACCGGCAAACACAATGAATTGATCGCAAAAGAGGGCTGGATCTTCCTGTTCCCCATGATCGCGCTGGCGCTTATCAGCCTGATTCTCAAGTTCTCCATCATCGTGACGGTTGTCTTTGCCGTCCTGGCTTTTTATGTTGCCTGGTTCTTCCGCAATCCCTATCGTCAGATCCCCGAGGATCCCGCCGCCGTCGTCTCTCCCGCGGACGGCAAAGTCGTGGGTGTTCACCAACTGGATGACGGGCGCCATTTAATTACCATATTCCTCAATGTCTTTAATGTACATGTCAATCGCAGCCCCATCCAAGGCACCGTGGAAGAAGTCACCTACACCTCCGGTAAGTTCCTGGCAGCTTACAAACCCGAGGCCTCCGAGATCAACGAGCGCAACAAACTGGTGATCGACGACAACGGCTTTCGGGTAGAGGTGACCCAGATTGCGGGTCTGATCGCGCGGCGGATTATCTGCTGGGTGAGTCAGTCCGCTCAATTGGCGCGTGGTCAGCGCTTCGGCCTGATCCGCTTCGGCTCGCGCATGGACGTGGTCTTGCCGGAAGGATGTGAGATCCTGGTCAAGGTGGGCGACATCACCAAGGGTGGTTCGCATATCATCGCCAGGCGTAATTAACGCCGGAGTCCCCCGGCATCAGCGTGACTCGGCGATCTTGTGCTGAGAGGTCTTTTGAGGGTTAAGAGATGATTGAAACCAAACGGAAACCGGTACGCAAACCAGATTGGCTGCGCGTCAAACTGAGCGGCGGCAACAACCATCATGCCTTGAAAACCGATCTCAGAAGCAAGAACCTGTTCACCGTTTGCGAAGAAGCGCGCTGTCCCAATATCGGCGAGTGCTGGTCGCAGAAGACCGCCACCATCATGATCCTGGGCGAGACCTGCACCCGCGGTTGTCGCTTCTGCGCGGTGTCCTCCGGCAACCCACGCGGTTGGTTGGACCCGTTGGAACCGCAAAAATGCGCCGAAACCGTGGCGTCCATGGGTCTGAACTACGTGGTCATCACCTGCGTCGACCGGGATGACCTGCCCGACGGCGGCGCCGGTCAATTCGCCGGAGTAATCCAAGCGGTCAACGAAGCCCGGCCGGAATGTTTCGTGGAAGTACTGACCTCGGACTACCAGGGGCGTCGCGACGACATTCGCACCGTTGCCGAAGCCGGGCCCGACGTGTTTGCCCACAATTTGGAGACCGTGCGACGCTTGACGCCCCGCGTTCGCGATCCGCGCGCGTCCTACGATCAAAGCCTGGAAGTACTGGCCTATGTCAAGGAGTTGGAGCCCCGGCGCATCACCAAAACAAGCCTCATGCTGGGCCTGGGCGAGACGCGGGAAGAGATCTTGACCGCCCTGGCCGATATACGCTCGGTGGGCGTGGATGTGGTCACCCTCGGGCAGTACCTGCAACCCACGCGGAAGCACCTGGAAGTTGAAGAATACCTCAGCCCGGAAGCCTTTGACGAATTGGCCGACCGGGCGCGGGAAATGGGTTTCCTTTATGTGGCCTCGGGTCCGTTGGTTCGATCTTCCTACAAGGCCGGAGAATACTTCCTGGCCAATGAACTGGCCCGCCGCCAGGCTTTCGATGTGCGTGGTACAATAGAGGTATGACCCCGCACTTATTCGCGTTGAGACAGACAAGGAGCAACATGAATGGCTGAATTCAATCTGCCGGAAATCGGCGAGGGCGTGGTTGAAGGAGAGATCGTGGAATGGTACGTCTCTGCCGGAGATCGCGTGACCACCGACCAACAACTGGTATCCGTACTCACCGACAAGGCAACCGTCGAGATTGCCGCCGACTTCAGCGGCACCATTACCGCCGTTTTCGGCGGTGAGGGCGATATCGTGGCCGTCGGCGGCAAGTTGTTGGAATACAGTTTGGAAGACATGCCCGCCGCCGCGCCGCCCGCACCGAAGAATACCGGTGAAGCTACCGCGCCCAAGAAACCCGCGGGTCAGGTCATCGAGTTCCCGCTGCCGGAAATCGGCGAGGGCGTGCTCGAGGGCGAGGTCGTGGAATGGGCCGTGGCGCCCGGCGATGAAGTTGTCGCCGATCAAGTGGTCGTTTCCATTCTCACCGATAAGGCCACGGTGGAAATTACCGCGCCCGCCGCGGGCAAGGTCCTGGAGACCTCCGGTGAAGCCGGGGATATGTTGCGGGTGGGTCAGGTCATCATGAAGTTGCAGAGTACCGGCGAAGGCGTGCCCGTGCCGCCGGAGGCCGGGGAACCCGCCGCGGAAGAAGCGACGGTTGCCGTTGCGGCTGCCGCGGCTGTCGGCGATGTGGACCCTGCCTCCAATCCCTCCATCAGTTCCTTCGGTACGCCCCTGGCTACGCCGTCCGTGCGTCGCTTTGCCTCCGCTAAGGGCATCGATCTGCGCCGCGTGCGCGGAACAGGACCCAAAAACAGAATTACGCGTGCCGATGTCGAACGCACCCTCAGCACTCCGGCAGCCGCGAGGCCCGCGGCCCTCCCCGCTCAGGTAACCGTTCCCGCTACGCCCCCGGCAAGGCCGGTATCTCCCAAACCCGCCGCACCCCCGGCAAGGCCGTCATCGGCTCAACCGGCCGCACCCCCGGTGAAGCCCGCGGTTGCGCCGGTTGCCGTCCCCGCTTCCCAAGCTGAGACGAGAGAGCGTATTCGCGGCTTACGCAAAGCGATTCACAGCGCCATGACCCGCTCTAAGAGCATCGTTCCCCACTTTACCTATGTGGATGAAGTGGAAATGGATGCATTGGTAGACCTGCGCGGCCGTCTGAAAGACGAAGCGGCGGCTCAGGGCGTCAAGTTGAACTATCTGCCCTTTATCGCCAAGGCCGTGACCCTGGCGTTGAAGAAGTTCCCCATTCTAAACAGTTCCGTGGATGACGTCGCCGGCGAAATCGTTTACAAGCAAACCTACAATCTGGGTATCGCTACCGCCACGCCGAACGGCTTGTCCGTGCCCGTGGTCAAGGAAGCCGATCGCAAATCCATCCTGCAACTGGCCGAAGAGATCGCGGCCGTTACGGACAGGGCCAGAAAGCTTAAGTCCACCATGGACGACATAAGCGGCGGCACCTTCACCATAACCTCTCTCGGCCGCATCGGCGGATTGTTGGCTACACCCATCATCAACTATCCCGAGGTCGGCATCCTCGGTATTCACAACCTCCAGGAACGCGCCGTGGTGCGCGACGGACAGATCGTCATTCGTAAGATGATGAACTTATCGCTGTCATGCGATCACCGTGTGGTGGACGGAGATGTGGCCGCCACTTTCGTGCAAGATGTCAAGGCGTTCCTGGAAGAACCCGGTAAATTGATGCTGCAAATGATTTAAACTCAAAACACTTTTAATTGAGGAGTTGAAGTAAAGATATGCGTGGTTTCCTAGAATTTAGGGCTTAAGCATTGATCTTTATTCGCCGATTCCTTAATCTTAGGTTAGGCATTTTTGACGACCTGGAAACAGTAAGCCTCTCTGGAAGGTTCAGCGTATGAAAGTCGAGTATATCAACCCGTTTATAGAATCAACCCTGAAGTCCTTGGAAATGATGGCCCAGATCTCGGCCACCCGGGATGATCTGTCCCTTAAACAGGACTTGATCACCACCTATGACATTTCCTCCATCGTCTCCCTGACCGGAGAGGTAGAGGGCTCTATCATCGTGTCCATGCCGACGGCTCTGGCTTGCAAGGTAGCGACGAATCTGTTGATGGAAGAATGCACAGAGCTGGACCAGAATGTGCAGGATGCTATTGGTGAGATGGGTAACATCATTGTGGGTGACGCCCGCCGTGCTCTGGTAGCCCTGGGTAAAAATGTGACGATCTCCCTGCCGAACATCGTGCTCGGTCAGGGCCATGTTATTTCTCGTAAGGGCATTCCGTGTATCGCTATTCCGTTCAACACGGAATTCGGACCCTTTGAAGTGAACGTGGGCCTTAAAGAAACCTGATCCGCCTTCTTTTCTGGGCGAAAGCGCCCGGGATTACCCGGCACGGCTCATCGATCGGAGCCGTGTTTGGGTGTGATCCCTTCATATTGCCGAAGCCAGGTTTGCCTGCCCCAGGATTTCCATAAAGCCAGGTCTTCATCGTTCAGTTGATCGCGATGCAAGTCCAGGAGAAAGAACAGCGGGAACTTACTATTGTATCCGGCGTCTTTTCCCAAGGTACGGATAGCCGCCGCTTTTTCACGGATGGAATCATAAGCGCCGGAATACAAATCAGTAGGTTCGGTTTCGGGATACAGTCCATGGCGGATGTTCAGCAGAGCCAGCCCCCTTAGATTGATCTCGTACTGAATCAATTCGGTCATAAAGAGTTGGTTCAGCGCACGCATATTGAAGGGCCACTCGTAGAATGACGCGTGCAGCAACTCACGAATATGAGCCAGTTCGCCGTGCGCCTCGGAGAAGGGAACCGGTTCCCAGATCAAGCGATCCAGCTTTGCCGATGTCAGCGCGGCGGTCGGCTCGAAGGGGCGTCCGTAAAGCAGTGCATAGGTCTCCGAACCCCGCTCCGCTTGACCCGGTGGGATCCGGTTGATGTAGTCGATCAAGTAACCCATGGAGGCCAGGTAGATCAGGGCGGGCGCAACGAGCGGTCGAAATGACAAGACGAGCGCCGGAGGTCGGTACGGCGCCAGGGCATAGAAAACCACCAGCAACACCAGCAATCGAATAGAAAGGATGCGTAAGGGAAAGTCGATCAGGGAATGTGCGGCGGTTACGGCAACAACGGCGGTGACCATACATAGAAAGACGTGTTCCTGAGGTTCCTCGGAGGGGTTGATCAGCGCTCCGGTAAGCGGCGACAAGGCCAGGAGGAGGAACAGGACGAAAGCGACCAAACCCGGCAGGCCCAACTCCAGGATGATTTGCATGTATTCGTTATGTAAATGGTGGACCTGAGTAAGGTCATTAAG
Organism: Acidobacteriota bacterium; assembly: GCA_030066195.1. Classification (GTDB taxonomy): domain Bacteria; phylum Acidobacteriota; class Holophagae; order Acanthopleuribacterales; family Acanthopleuribacteraceae; genus JASJCB01. The sequence continues at coordinate 25,022 of JASJCB010000013.1, read as the reverse complement.
CCGCTTGTCGGTAATGGGTTCGATAAGGGTGATGACCGAACCGAGCCCGGTGCCCAGGACCTGGCCTTCGGCAAGGTAGGAGAGACCCGCTTTGTTGTAGGCAATGCGATCGGCGAACTCCACGCCCTGCTCGCGCATCTTGGCGCCGCTGCTGCTGACGGTAAAGAACAGGCCCAGGATAACAACCAAAGCCAGGGCTGATGCAAACATGTACAGTGGTCGGGGTTTGTGCGAGCGAGTGAAGAAGAGCACGCCGATCCAGGTAACCGCGCCGATACCCAGGTTGACCAGGCCGGACCGCGACCAGGCCTGGCTGAATCCCGCGGCGACGCAAAGAAAGGACAGGACGGCCGCACCCGACAGGTACCACTGTTTGCACCGGTAGCCCTGATAAGCGTAGAAGGCGGTCAGCAGGATGCAGATCACGGCCAGGGTGGCGTAATGATTGTCGTTGACCACGCCGCCGAAAGTGTCTGTCGGCCAAAACCGGATGAGGTCGTCACCGATAACCCCGATGCGGGTCAACACTTTGGGAATACCGACGGCAAACCCGGTCAGACAGGCCCAGAAGGGCAGGATCTTACGGTCGGGCGCGGGCGCCGTCACCAGCAGGAATACGGTCAGCAGGTCCAGGGCCAACATGGAGGCGCGCAGAAGATGGTGTTGCGGCATCATGGCGGCGGCGCTGCTCCACTGGATCTGGGGGTACAGGGCGGCGATACTCTCCACGATCCGATGTTTGACAGGCGCCAATATGGGAAACCATCCGTCGGGAAGCGGCACTAACTGAATGAAGAGTACGGTCAACACCAGACCGAAGATCCACCGGAAAAGGCGGGGAACCGGACGGAGCCGCATGCCGAAACACAGCGTCAGGCCGGCCGTACCGAGCAGAGCGCCGTGAATAGCCGCACTGACCACGGAAACGCCGCCGAAGCGCAGACTCATAAAGAACATGTCGAAGAAGAGAAGATGCCAGAAGATAGTCGCGGCCTGCCGCGCCCGAGGTTTTATCATGTATTCATTGGTCCGGATCGGGAGTTCTCGATCTCCAACATCAAGAAGTTCAAAGCCTGCTCAAGGCGCTGCTCTCGCGGGAGGTTGTCGCGGGTGTCCAGGTCGATCAGGGTCTCCAGTATCTTTTGATAGAGAAGGTCGTTACTCATTGATAAAACCGCCTCAACAGGCGCATTGCCTCGGGTTGGGCCGGGTCAACGGCCAGCACTTCCTTCCAGGTAGCCACGGCCTTGGCGTCGCGACCCACGGCCTGATAGGCCTGGGCCAGGTTCAACAGAACGGCAATATCGTGGGCCTTATTCTGCCGGGCTTCTTCCAGCATGGCCAGGGCATCGCCGGGATTGCCGCGCACCATGGCCAGCACCGCCCGGTTGTTGATGAGGTCGGTGTGCTCGGGCGCCAGTTCCAGGGCCTTTTCAAAAGCCTTGAGCGCTTTTTCGGTGCGGTTCATGGCGGAGTAGACCATGCCCAGGTTGTTCCAGGCTTCCACCAGTCCGGCATTGACGCTCACGGCCTGCTCCAGCAGTTGCATCGCCTCTTCCAACTCGCCGCGGTAGAAGGCTTGTACAGCGCGGTCGTTCAGCATCAGTGATTCCTCGGGCGAGCCGGTGTCGTCCAGGGGAACCGTGTTTACCGAATCATTGCCGCTGAGACGTTGCTCCAAGCGAGCCAGGTCGCTGCGATTCTGCCGGCGGATCTCTTTGCCGAAAGCCTCCAGCTTACTCGCGATTTCACTGCCGATGTAACCGCCGATCTTGTCGAGGAAGTCTTGGAACTCGGGATCTTGCCGGCGCGGTGCCGGTTCTTGGAAAGCCGGGTCAGCCATTGGATTCCACCTCGTTCATAAACAGAGTCGTAATTGCATCCGGCCCTCTGGAGACAACGCGTTGCAGGTTGCGGATTTGTTCGATGGTCGGCCGGATCATGCGGGTTTGCCCGAAAGAAGACAGGAATGCCTCGCGAATATGGGTGGGTAGGCGCTCGCTGCCGTCGCCGGCTTGTACGGCGCGTTCAATCATGCCCGCATCGTAAAAGGCGCGCTGTATGTACGACGTGGAAACCGGCGCGCCGGAGAGCCGCCGAGCCGCGCGGGTCCACTGCCCGATATTGCGCAACAACTCGAAGTCCAATCGGGCTCGGGCGGCCTCGTCCTTCTCGGCAAGGCGCGGCAGCAGTTCTTTGTAGCGCTTCCAGTTCCCGTTACCGATGAGCCAGGAGAGTACGCGGGCGGGCACGGGCCGGCTGTTGGCGGTCCAGAACTCCAACTCGGTTTCACGAACGCGCATATAGGTTTGGTGCAGGCCCGCGTAGATGCGTCCGGGTTCGTTTTCGATTTCTTCAAGGGCGGACCATTCGGGGTCGCGGCCCAGTTCCTTGAGTAATCCATAGGCTTCGGTGCGTGCCTCCAGCCCCGGCGCACTGAGCAGGTGGGTGAAGAAATACACCGCCTTCTCCTCGTCCACCAGGAAAGCGGTCCAACCGGCTTCACGCCACAGTTCGAAATCTTCCTTAAAGCGATCCACCAGTTTCTCGTAGACGGGCAGGGCTTCTTGACGAATCTCGGGATCCTGGATCTGCATCAGGGTTTGCCGGCATTTGTCAAATTCGTAGGTCTCACAACACAAATGGGCGGAGGCCAGGGTGGCGCGATCAGCCAGCTCGGGCTGTAGACGCCGGATTTCCTCGAACCAACGGGCGCGTTCCCGCGGCATATGCGTGCCGTAATTACCCTTCTGGTGATAGTCCAACAAACGGGCGAAATCGTGCCAGGCGAACAGTTGCCGCAATATTTCGAAAGCGGCTTCCAGATGGTTCTTGCGGTTGACGATCACGCGATGCACGCCGTCCACCAACTGCAACGCGCCCGCGCGGTCCTGGCGGCCGAACTCCTCCAGCAATTTGACCGCGGCCAGGGGAGTGCCGTAATCCAAGGCGAAGCGAATCAACAGACCGTAGAGGCGTGATTTGTCGCCGCTGGTGGGGTTAGAGCGCAGGAAAGTGCGCAGCTGATGGTAGATAGTCTCGGCCACGTTGGGGATCTGCTTGGCCAGTTCGCGGAAGATATCGACGGCCTTGTTGATATCGCCCTGGATCAAGTAATACTTACCCAGCAGGAACTTAGGCTTGGGATCGTTGGGGAACTTCAGGCTGATGAGATCGGCGATGCTGACCAGCGACTCCAGGATTTCGGGATCGCTCAAGTCCAGTCGATTCAACGCCTGGTTGACCTCGGCCGCCTGGCCGTTTTGCAGGTGCCAGTAAGCCAGGTCCAAGATGGACTGGGTGGTATTGACCTGGCCGGCAAACGACTTCTGCGCCTTGATCAGGTGGTCCAGTTCCTCGGGTCGATGATGGTACCAGTTCTTCATCAAGGTTTCCCAGGTACCCTGGTCCTCGTTGATCAACACCAACTGGATGATGTCCTTGAGGTACTGGGGGAAGTGCGGCAGGACGCTTTCGGCCAGCAGGGAACTGTTGCGTTCGTAGAGGCGGGGCGAACGCGAGGCCAGGCAATAGAAACGCAAGGCTTCGGAATGACTGCCCATGCCCTTGTAGGCATCGGCAATCACCTGGTAGAGTTCCGGCAGTTCCGATTGATTGCCGGGTCCGGCCAGGGCATGGGTGCCGATCTCCACGGCCTTGCCGTACTGCTTCAGGCTGATCAGCGTGCTGACCATGGTGCGCACCCAAATGGTCTGGTGCGGGAACTGCCGGTGCAGTGAATCCAGGTAACGCAATACGCTGCCCGCGCTTTGGGGATAATCCCGGACAACTTTCTGCGCCAGTTCTCCGGCATCGTTCCAATTGCCCGCGTCCAGCAGGGTCTTGAAGTGAGTGAACAGGGACGTGACCTCGGGAGAAACGCCGTCCCTGGTATCGGGCATGCTGGGTGCGCCGGCCAATTGACGCGGGTCCACCGCCGTTTGTCGCTTGTAGTTCTGGGTTTTTTCGATGAAGTTCATACGCAGGCCGGACCAGGCGTTGCGCGGTTGCAGCTTATCCAGGTTGTCTTCCACGGCCCGTGTGATCTCGGTAAAGTCGCCGTGGTGTTCGCCGGCCACGATTTCGGCGGGGCGCAGGGCCTCGGAGCTGAGCTTGGGAAACTTTTGGATGAAGCGGGCCAGCACCGGCAGGGCGTCCGCGAACTTCTGCATGCGGATATAACCGTTGACCAGGGCCAGGTGCCAGAAAGGGCTGGACTCATCGGAGAACTTGGGTTGCGCCCACAGCGAGATGTGCTTTTCCAACTCCTCGCTCTCGTTGCTCAAAATCCAGAAAGCCAGTAATCCTGCCTTATGCGACGTAGGATTGAGCATACCCAACAACATTTCGGCAAGCCCGCCGTCGTAGACCCGGCTGAGGTGTTCCTCCAACAGGCCGCGGATCTCGGTTTCGTACTCGTCTACTTGCAGGATGGTGCCCAGATGGAAAACGGCCTTGTCGTAGTTCTCCAGATCGAGGTAGAACTTGCCGGCCGTGAAATGGAGTTGAGACATAATGGGATAGCGGTCCAGGACCTGTTCCATGAGGGTTACGATTTCCTGGTGCGGCGATTCCATGTACAGGGATTCCAGCAGCAAGCCGGCGGCTTCCCATTCCTCGCGACTGAAGTACAACTGTACGAAACACAGCATGACGCGCCGCTTGACCTCTGCATCGGCAATCTTGCCCATGGCCAGCTTCTTGTAGCGAAAGAGGTCGGCCTCGGTCAACTCGCCCATCCCGGAGATCACGGAAGCCAGGATTTCGGGGTCCTGAAGACTTAAAGCCAGGGTGAAGCGCAAGGTAACGACGTCTTTACTGGTGACCTCGCCGGGCAGGAACTCGGGGATTTCATTCAAGACACGCAACGCATTTTCGTGACTTTCCAGGCCGACGGCCTTCAATAAGGACAAGGTCTCGTTCTTCTTGCCCGAGGCGGCGATCAGCTTGATCAATAGCAACCGGTCATTCAGCCTGGTGCTTTCCAGGCGGCCCGGCTGTTGACAAAAGGCCATCAAGCGCTTCAGCAGACGCGGTTCGCGCTGTAGCGCCTGTTGCCATTGGGACCAGGCGGCGTCCATATTGTCCATGGCAAACAGACCGACTCCCGCCGCGGCCATCAGCAGACCGGCGCGGGTCCGATCGCGCTTTTCCTCGTTTGCGGCCTGAGCCCACTGGCGCACCAACCAGCGTTGATCGTAGTTATCCGAAAGACTGACCCAGCCGGCAAGGCTTTCGAAGTCGCGCAACAGTAATAAATGATGGGTAAGCCCGCCCGCGAACCCGCCGTGCTCGTGAATCAGCTTGGTGAAGACGGTGCGGTTCTCGCCACCGCAAAGGATGGTGATGGAATGTTTCCCCAGGTGTTTCTTCAGTACTTCCAGGGATTCCGTCCAGGGGTCCAGTACGAAACTGAGACCCACCACCTCGGCGGCAAGTTCCGGCACCTCGCTTACCTGGGTTCCGGCATCGTCCAGGATGGCGCGGGCCTTTTGATATTGACCTTTGATTTTAAATTTCTGGGCTTTTTCGCGTATCTTTTCTTGAGACCGATCCAAGAGTACCTCGAACATGACTTTTTAGATTGTTGAGTAGGGAATGATGCGGTCTAAAGTCAGGTCTTGATTATAGCCTAACTTACGTTCAGGTCACAATTTCTATCACATACGGCCCGAGTTTTCGGGGCGAGGGCATACAAGAGGGCCGGATCGATAATCCAAGAACGTATCCACAAACAAACTACTTGAAGCTTGAAGCTTGAAACTTGAAGCTTGTTGTACCTCCGGTTGACCTTGTGCTAAAGTAACTTACAGGTGTGTAGACCCCGTGGAGTCAACTGCTGCATGAGCATTAAAGTGATTGCCGATAACAAAAAAGCCCGGTTTAACTATGAGATCTTGGAAAAAGTAGAGGCAGGGCTTGTACTCCAGGGCTCGGAGGTCAAATCGATTCGGGCGGGCAAGGCCAGTCTGGTAGACGGCTATTGCAGTTTCAAAGGCACCTCGGGCATGCTCTTCTCGGTGCACATTTCTCCTTATAAAGACGGCGGATACGCCAATCACGAACCTACCCGGCCCCGCAAGCTGTTGATGCACAAGCGCGAAATCACCCGCTGGATAGGTAAGATCAAAACCAAAGGGCTGACGGTGGTCCCGCTCAAGCTGTTCATCAACAATAAGGGTCTGATCAAGTGCGAACTGGCGCTGGCTCGCGGTAAGAAAATTCACGATAAGCGGGAAACCTTGAAAAAGAAAACAGTCGATCGCGAAACCAAGATGGCAATTAAAAACCGACGGATGGGGTGACCGGAAAATGGAACTCTGGTCTGCAGAAAAAGTACTGGTCAAAGGACGGTTCGAAAAGGATTGGGGTGTCGCGGTAGACCAGGAGGGCATGATCCAGGCCGTCGGGCCGCGTGCGCAATTGGTGGCCGGCGCCCGTCGGGTCCATCATCATCCGGACAAGATCCTGTTACCGGCCTTCGTCAATCCCCACCACCATGGTTTCGACCGTCTCTTCCGCCCGCTCACCGATCTCGACCTGCCCTACAACCAGTTGCTCAACAAGGTTATCTGGCCCTTGAGCGGTTCCACCAACCACAATCTCTTCGATGCGGTGTATCGCGTCGCCCTGGCCGAGCAGGCCATGGCCGGAGTGGGCACCGTCGGTGAATTTCTCTACCTGCACAACGGCGTCTACGAAACGGGCCGGGCCGCTTTTGCCGAACGACTGATCCGCATTGCTACCGACCTGGGCATTCGCCTTTCCCTGGTCTACACCTTCTTCGATCAGGGCGCGGAGGAAGTCCGTCCCTTCGTGCAGCCCATGGATCTCAGTATCCAGGAATATGAAGCCCTGGCTCAACGCTACGGCGGGCACCCCTTGATCAATATTCTGCCGGGCATCCACGGTTTGGCCCATACCTCGCCCGATGCCGTGATTGCCGCCGCCGAACTGGCCGAGAAATACGACACCCCCTTCCATATACAACTGGCGGCGGACCAGGAAGACCTGAAAACAGCCAAGGTTCACTACGACACCACGCCCCTGCGCGCCCTGGACAAGATGGGCGTGGTCAACGGCCGCCTGGTGGTCGTCCACGGCACTTTGTTGGAAGAAGAGGAACTGAACCTGCTGGAGGAACACGGCGCCGCCATGATCCTTTGCCCGACCGCGGTCATGACGCGCGGAGCCCGAGGACCCAACACCTCGGCCCTGCTCAACCACGGTATCCCCTTCGCGGTCGCCTCCGGCACCCTGCCCATGTTCAACAGCTATTCGGCGACCGAGGAAATCAAAATGTTGGAGCTGACCCAAAGGGAAAGCGAAGAGACGCGCAATGTATTGAATACGCGTATGGGCATCTCCTCCCTGTGGGAATTGAGCACGGTGCTGCCCTCGCGCATGCTGGGTTTGGACACCTCCCGCTTCATGCCGGGAACGCCCGCCGACTTCATGCTCGTCTCGCAAGCCTCTCCCAGCAACAAACCCAGCTTCAACGACGGTCGCCAACCCTACGCCATGAACGAACTCATGTTCGGTTGGGGCGCCCAATCGTCGGTTTCCCACCTTTTCGTGCAGGGCAAGACGGTCGTCAGTAACGGCCAGTTTGCCATTGACATGACTGCAAGTTACCGCCTGTTGGAAAAGAAGTGCGACGCGTTCCTGGAAGACATCCGCAAGGACGCACCCGCCAATTAACCGCGCCGGCCGTTCGTAGATGCCGGAATACGAGGATGCGTGATGATCAAAAAAGACCGCGTTGCCTTCATTATGAAGATGCTGGAAGATCTCTACCCCGAGACACCGGTGCCCCTGGATCACCAGGATCCCTATACCTTATTGGTGGCCGTGCTGTTGTCGGCCCAGTGCACGGACAAGCGCGTCAACCAGGTCACCCCCGCCCTGTTCGAACTGGCCGACAATCCCAAGGACATGGCCGCGCAATCACCCGCGGCCATTCAGGCGATCATCCGCCCCTGCGGCCTTTCGGAACGCAAGGCGAATAATATCCGCGACCTGTCCCAAATCCTGATCGAACAACACGACGGCCGGGTGCCGCAAGACCTGGAAGCCCTGGAGGCGCTGCCCGGCGTGGGCCACAAAACCGCCCAGGTGGTCGTGGCCCAGGCCTTCGGCATTCCCAGCTTCCCGGTAGACACGCACATTCTACGCCTGGCGCAGCGTTGGCGGCTGACAAAGGCGAAGAGCGTTGCCCGCACTGAAAAGGACCTCAAAGCGGCCTTCCCCAAAAAGTACTGGAACAAGCTGCACCTGCAAATCATCTTCTTCGGCAGGGAATACTGTCCGGCCAGGGGGCATAATTCAGAGACCTGCCCGATCTGTTCGGTTGTCGGGTAGCGGAAGCCGCGGATAGTAGAGGCAATTCAAAGTGTGAACCTTCCATTGGTCTCGCGTAGGAGAAAGGCCGGCGCGTTCGTCCGGTCGACTTTTTTGCGTAGAAGGAGGATGTGCGCGCTCGGACGCCGAGTTATTTTGCGTAGGAGAAGGATGAGACCGCTCGTCTATCGATGTATTTACTCGGAAGAAGGATCGGCCCGCTCGTCTATCGAGTGATTTTGACTGGGAGAACGATCGGCCCGCTCGGCCGGCGAGTTATTCTATCCAAGAGGTCGATGAGCCCGGACGGACATCGGCGTTTTGGATCTGGAGCTCGTTGTGCAAATGGGTAACTGTGCATAAAAATTTCGAAACATCGTTCCACCCCGGTGACCATGCTTGTCCGTAAGAGAATACGTCCATGGACAACCGGGTCGATCGAGATCTTGGCCGAAATGAGGGTTGTCCCTGGGGACCCACCCTTCTTTGAGAATCAAAATCCTCATAGACACCGAGGTCGAACCACGTTCCAAGGAGAATACGGGGTTGTCCGAACGTGACTAACCTTGTCTGGATACAATACGTCGATGTTCGGAGGGGTCGACCGGCATATCCTCAGAAATATGCAGGTGGGAACAGTTCGCGAATCTCTCATCTCCAATTGCACCCTTATAACACTTTTCGAATAGGGTCGGCCCGGGAAACGAGGTATACTGGAGGCGTCATAATCGACCAAACCCTGCCTTTAACTGAACCCCGACAGCGGCATCCCGAGGTGCACCATGATGAACATGTTCCTGTTTTTCCTGCTGACGATTTCCTACGCGTTCGGTACAGACGGCGCCACCTTCCCCGATATAGATACAGGCGACCTGAAACCCAACGACGAACGATTCGGTGACCCCATCGGCGAAACCAAGGACGGCGAATTGACCATCGCCAGTTTCAACATCCGCAACATGGGCAACAAACAACGCAGCCTCGACGACTTCGAGGCCCTGGTCGACCTGATGAACGAGGCCGATGTCATCCTGATCCAGGAAGCGGGGTTGGGCATTTACGACAAATACGTCGGCCTGGATGACGATGAAACCCTGCGCATGGAAGCCATCATGGCAATCTTCGAGGTTTACTTCGGCGACGGCTGGGATATTATTTGCCCTATCAAACCGTCGGGCAGCAGCGTGAGCGCCGAGGCGGGCATGATCATCTACCGGGAAAAGAGCCTGGGCGGTTTCCGCCTGGACGCCTTCTGGAACGGCTATGTCGATCTGGGTAATGACAAACGGGACATGGCCACCTTCGCCTTGGATGTCACCAAGGGCAAGGAAACAAAGACCTACATGCTGGGTTCGGTCCATCTGAAGCCGGAAGATCCCCACCGCGGCGCGGAGATGCAATACGTCATCGACTGGCTGCTGGAGCACGGTAAGCACAATCGGAACGCCATCGTGATGGGCGACTACAACTGGGGCTACAAAAAGGTAAGTAAGGACAAGGAAGGCAATCCGGTAACCAATTACCTGGGAGAAAACCGGGTCATCAAGCTGCACAAGGAGGGCAAACTGTTCCAACTGTTCAGCAACCTGTCCTATCTGAACAAGGGCGATGACGACGATTTCCGCACCAACATGGGCTATCGCAAAAGCCGCGCCTTTTACGATCAGTTCCTCACCACGCCGCCGGTTGCAAGCCAACTGGCCGACGGCGGTAAGTTGCAGGAGGACTGCGGTTTTATTGCCTTCGGCCTGTACAACAAGCGCATGAAGAAAGTCATCGCGGACGATTTGAAAGCGCGCATGGACGGCCTGAACAAATACATCAAGGCCATGGAAAAAGCCGGCGGGAATCTGTCCTCGCAGCAACACAAGGAGGCCATGGCCAAGGTAGGAAAGCAACTCAAAGGCCGTGCGGACGACAACGGAACTTATAAAATCTCCGATCACCGCCTGATCTGGATGCAAATCAAACCATAAAGCAACGTGAGCAAGGCCGCCCACGAAACGGTCTATCATCGGCACCATGACAGAACTAATGAATAGCCCTTGCTTACAGACAAGGGGCGGTTTTGCTCGCGTCGAAGAAACGAAGACCCGGCGCGGAAAATGAGCCTGAGCCCGGAGGCATTCGCCCTCGGGCTCGCGGATCTCTTATCTCAAAGCGTCCCCTTGCATGAGGGGAAGTCGTCAAAGCGCTGTGGAGAACAGCATTGTAGCATCGGTGTGCACCCGGGCGGGCGAACCCGCCCGGGGTACGGGTCGGTTAGGGGTCTATGGGACCGTCCTTATCTATCAGGCAGCTGAAGGTCATGTAACCGCATACGCGGTAGTCCTCATAAGCCGGTCGATAGGTACAAGCCAGGGTGTATACCACATTGGTATTGCAGATTCCCCAGTATGTGCGTGGACACATGTCTCCGGCGGCCGAAGACAGCTTCATGTAAAGGTTACCTTGAGCCTGGGAGCATGTGGCCCCGGTACCCTCGGTGATGCCCGGGGTGGTTCGGGAGACATAATCGCAGACAAAGGGTTTTGCCGCATAGAGTGTGCGCCCTACAAATCCAAGTTCCGCGAATAGGAAGAGAGCGATAATGCCGAGAGCCGAATTGAATAGCCGGCCGTTCATATGATTCCTCCTCGAATCGTTATCGGTGGACACGTGTCCACCGGGGTTGGCGGTTGGTGGGTTGATTCCGCGATGCGTGCGGGTCAACCCCGAGTCAATTGCTTCAAATCGTCCAAAGAACCAGCCAGTCCTGCCCGTTTGACCAGGCCGCCGTCTTCGATCATCACGAAAAACGGCGTTGCCTGAACGCGGTAGGCGTTGACCACCGAGTCTTCCCATTGCAAAACCGGAAAGGTAAGCGCCCGGGTTTCGGCCAGCGCCAGGTTCTCCTCGGGGCTACCGCGTGAAATCATCAGCAGGACGACGTCCGGGTTGGCCTCTTGGAACTTATTCAATTCGGTATAGACGCGGTCACAGGCGACACAATCGGTAGACGTGAACACCAGCAGGACATCGCTGTTAACCAGGTTTTCCAGTTCATAGGTGGCGCCGTTGGTGTCGGCGAGTGCAAATGCCGGGGCCGGTGAGCCGGGCGGGAGACCCATATCGACAAAACCCGGCGCATTATTAGCGGCCGCTTCATTGCGTTCAAGCGCGATAACTCTCAGGAACAAGACGATATTGGTTCCAAGCAGTAGGGTAATCAACAACCAAATCTTGAGGGGCAGACGGGCGGCGTGCTCGCGGTGCATATACTTCTCCTTGATGTTCGGGGGTCTGCGAGCCCGCGCAGGAATTCCTGCTCCCGTACCCTTAGAAAAGGGGGGAATCATGCCGGGCCCGGGGGAGCTTTTCATTAGCCGAGCGATTTGCTCGATGCAGTCATGTCATCTCCGCCAACTTAGCCCGGTCGCCGGTCGACAAGCCAGGACATAATGGTGCCTTAACCCGGTCATGTCACAAATGGGGCAGAAAAACGGCATATCCCCGGCGGAAAACATAGTTAAGCAGGTAAGGAAAAAACGGCTGCGTCTAACCGACGACGGTTATTCGGGTTGTCGTGAACGTGCCTCGGCGGCATACTGGGATGGATTTTTTCCATAGGTTCGGCGAAATAGGTCCGCAAAATAGCGCGGTTTTCTGAAGCCGACGTTATAGGCGATTTCTGCAACCGTACCCGCCCGCTGCTCCAACAGGTGCGCGGCCTGCTCCAGGCGGTAGGAACGCACCAGGGCGCCCGGACCGTGTCCCGTCAATGCCTTGACGCGACGGTGCAATTGGCGCCTGCTAATGCCCAGTTCCTCGGCCAGGGCGTCCACTCCGAACAAATGGTTGTCCAAATTTCTGTGAAGCGCTTCGCGGGCTTTTTCGAGAAAGCGATCGTCCGCCGATGAAATGCTCCGGGGGTGGGGCCCGAGCAGGAGGTCCCTGTGGTACCTTTGACCGGCAAGCTCGTGCGTTTCGATAAGATGCCGCGTATGAGCCAGGAGCTCTCGCTCATCGTAGGGTTTGACCAGATAATCGTCGGCCGGTCGCCGGTATTCCTTGTCCATGGTTTCGTCCGGGACTCGGGCCGTGATCAGCAAGACGGGAATACGAGCCGTCTCCTCATCGGTTTTCAGTTCGTGGCACAAAGAGGCGCCGTCAGTGCCGGACCACAGAAATTCGCAGATGATCAGCCGGGGTTGCGCCTCGCGCGCCAGGATCGAGCCCTTTCGGGCGCCGGCCGCCGTCAGGAGATGATATTCGGTGCTGAGACAGCGCACCAGCAAAGCCCGGGCATCGGGGTCGTCGCCGATGATCAAGACCAAAGGCGCCTCGTCCGTCGATGATTCACTTTCCAACGGCGTTTCCAAGAGCTTGGAAGCGTCAGGCTCGACCCTCTCATCAAGGGACGTTTCCACAAGGCCCGCCGGCCTCAACGGAAGCGTAAAGCGTACCTCGCTGCCGAAACCCGCCTGGCGCTCGATGGTGAGGGCGCCGCCGTGCAGTTGCACCAGTTTTTTTGCCAGAGCCGGTCCCAGGTTCCAAGGGATTCGGCTCGTGTCGTCGGTCGGGTAGAGCCATTCGGCCAGGTCGACGAATTCCCGATCGTCTACACCGGACCCGGTATCCTTGATCGAGATCTCGACTTCATTCCCCAGCAAATGCGCGGCCAGGCAGACCTTACCGCCTCTAGGCGTCTGGGCCAACGCATAGGTCAACAGATGAGCGACGATCCGGCCCAACTTGTCTCGGTCGAATACCGGAGTGATCGGTTGCGGCGGCGGGTCGTAGACCAGAGCCACGCCTTTTTCTCGGGCCGTGTTCTCGAAGGCGCGAACCCGGTCGCGAAGAAAATCGGAGAGGTCGCCGGGAACAGTTGCCGGAAAAAATCCACCCGCTTCCAGCCAGGCTACTTCCGACAGGTGATCGATGCGCATGAGCAACTGTTCCATACGGTGCCGCAAGCCCGCAAACCGCTCTTGATCATCTCTCGGCCCAAGGTTTTCTTCGTCGAGCCCGTCGCGGATTTTTTGGAGTGCAATCTCCAGTTCCCTGGCAAACTGCTTGAATAAACGGGATCGCCGCAGGTGCTCTTCGTTAAGCTCCTGAGTACGTTCGGCGACCTTGCGCGCGACATTGTGGAAGCGGTCCAATAATTTCAGGTGCGTGCGCACCCGCACCAGCAGTTCGGTCCTGGAAACGGGTTTGGTCAAGAAATCGTTCCCGCCCAGGGCGTAGCCGGTCTTCCAATCCCGATCGCCGTGGGCGCCGGCCAGGAAGATGATGGGCAACTCATCGAGCGCTTTGGTTTTCCTCAGCCGGCGGCAGATTTCGAATCCGGAGATGCCGGGTAAAACCAGGGCCGTGATCAGTAGATCGGCATCCTCTTCGTCCAACAGGCGAAGCGCTTCCTCGCCGTCGGCGCGGGTGCTGCAACGGTAACCGTCTTGCGAGAGAAAGCCGCTCACAACCTCGCGGGTGACGGGATCATCATCGACGACCAGGATGTGAAACGACTCATCTGTAGGTCGGCGGGGCTCCGTTGAGGGCCTTGGAACGGCGAATGCCGGTTTGAGATCCGAGCCTGGCTCCGCTCCCTTTCCCTCGGCCCGGCCCAGGTCAAAGCTAAAGCAAGCGCCCTGGCCGGGTACCGACTGTACGTCGAGCCGACCGCCGTGGGCTTGGATGAGGCGACGGCTGATTGCCAACCCGAAACGCACCCCCACCTCGCTAAGTTCCGCCTGGCCCTGACTGTGCACATGGTCCCCGAACAGGGCCTCCCGATCCGGGGGTTGAATACCGCCGCCGGTATCGGCTACCTCGACGACGATCCGTGTCTCCTCTTTTCGCGCCGAGATGGTGACGGCGCCGGAAAGCGTGTGCTCGATTGCATGGCTGACCAGATTGTAGAGGATCTGTTGTAAGCGGCTTTTGTCGGCCCGAACCACCGGGAGATCGGCAGCAATGCGGTTGACCAGGCGAAGCCTGTTGCTGCCCGGCAGGTAGCCGGCCATGGTCAAGACAACCTCGGCCAGAGGATTCAGCGCCACCGGCTCGAAACGAAGGTCAAGAGAACCGTGCTTCAGCATGGATAAATCGAGAATATCGTCCACCATCAGGCTGAGCCTGCGCCCGGTTGCCGCGATCATGGAGAGATTCGCGCCGGCTTCGGGCGCCGTTTGGAATCGGTGATCGGCGATCAGCGTCTCGGCAAGGCTGATCATGCCTACCAGTGGAGTCCGCAGCTCTTGCGAGGTATAAGCCAGGAAATCGTCCTTGAGCTGGTCGACGCGTTTCAAGTGGGCATTGACCTCACTCTCCCGTTGCAACTTCTTCCGGTGAGAGCGCAGATAGGCACCCATCAGCAGGGTCAGCGCCAGGCCGTACAAACACCAGGCCCACCACGATAGCCAGGGCGGCGGCTTCACTCGTATGGGCAAACTCACGCCCTGCTCGTTCCACACGCCGTCCTTGTTGGCGGCTTTGATTTCCAGGCGATAGTTGCCTCGGGGTAAGGTGGTGAAAGATGCTTTGCGGTTGTCGGCATCCACGGTGATCCATTCATCGCCCAGTCCCCGCAGGCGGTAGGCATATTGGTTCTTTTCAGGAGCGGCGTAATCCAAGGCGGCGAACTCGAAAGAAACAACCAGGTCCCGGTGTGTTAGGGTCAACTCGTTGCGGCCTTCGACCGGCACGGTAGACATAGAGCCGGAATCGGTATGATCCAGGATCTCGATGCTTGTCAGGACAACCGGCGGCGGTAAGGGATTGTCAAAGATACGCTCGGGGTGGAACATCGTCAACCCGTTGAGTCCGCCGAACAGTAAGCGTCCGTCCGCCGACTGAGAGGCCGATCCCCAGATCAGCTCATTGTCCAGAAGCCCGTCCCGCCGATCGAAGCAGCGGATCTCTTCGCTGATCGGATCCAAACGGGCTAATCCATAACTGGTGCTCACCCAAAGCTGCCCGCCTTCCGTTTCGACAACGGCGTTGATCATATCGGACGACAGGCCGTCCGACTCGCGATAGACCCGGGTCGGCGCCGTCTCCTTGCGATGCTCCCATTTTCTCAAGCCCGCGGGAGTTCCCAGCCAAAGCGCGCCGCGCCGGTCCTCGAGAATGCAGGTGATGCCGTAGCGAACCTGGCGCCCGTTTGGTTTACTCTCTCCTTCGGCAATCAAAAGCTCGTTCGCGCGATCGAAACCGTAGAGCCCTTGGTCTGAACCCACCCACAGCTTTCCCTCGCGCCCTACGTGGAGCGACCAGATCTTGACTGTCGGCAACCCTTTCTTACCGTCGTAGAACCGATCGAAGCTGTCCTCTTGATCATCGTAACGGTTCAAACCCTTGCCGGTTCCCACCCATATCGTTCCGGTTCGGTCCTCGACGATTGCATTTACATTGTCGTGACTAAGCACCCTTGGATACTTTTCGTCCCAAGTAGGGCCGTAGGAGGAAACGCGCCCGCTCTCGGGCTCCAGACGGCTCAGGCCGTGATCGGTCCCGATCCAAAGGGCGCCGGAACGATCACTGTAAAACGTGCGGACATTATTACTGATGAGGCCGCCTGCCTTATCCGGTCCACGCGTGTAGCGGACAACGGGTTCCAACGTTTTGTCGAAGCGGAAAACGCCGCTGTCGGTTCCCAGCCAAAGTGTCCCTGTCCGATCCTGGCAAACCGCGCGGACGGCCGGATCGCTTTTTTCTCCCCCGGGCAGGAAATCATCGATACTCAGGTGGGAAAAGACCGCCGCCTGGGGCACCAATTTGTCCAGACCTTTCGAGGTTGCGAACCACAAAACACCCGCCCGATCCTCGCAAACGGCGTTTACCTGGTTCGCGGAAAGGCTTCCGATTACCCCTCGCCGGTGATGGTAACGGGTAAAACTGCCCGACTCGGGATGAAAACGGTTCAGGCCCCGGTTGGTGCCCACCCACAAGGCGCCCGATCGGTCCCGGTGGATTGCCAGGACCCAGTGATCATCGAGGCTCCCGGGGTTCTTGGGGTCATGGTCATAGGTCTTCATGTCGCCGGTTCGGGGATCGAAGGCAATCAATCCCCACTGGGTGGTGCCCAGCCAGAGCGTGCCGTCGTTATCCTCGAACATGGACCAGACGCGCAGCGGGTCGGGCTCCATGGCGTACCGTTTGAAAACGTCCGCGGCGCGGGAGTCCCAACGGTTCAAACCGCTGAGGGTTCCGAACCACATCCTGCCGTCCCGATCCCGGTGAATCACGAGGACATGGTCCTGGCTGAGGCTTCTGGGATCGTCGGGATCATGACGGTAGTTGATCCATTCATCCGGTCGCTCGGGATGGAAACGAGCAAGGCCTCCTCCCCTGAATCCGAACCAAAGATAGCCGTCATCATCTTCCCCGATCGCACTGACATGCCGTCGCTCGGGCGGCCGGGTTTCTACGGACTGGTCGCGAAATGACACAAAGGTTTCCGTCTCTGCTTCGAAACGACAGATACCGCTGTGGTAGGTTCCTACCCAAAGTCGTCCTCGGCTGTCCTCGAAAAGGGTAATGATGATGTTATCCGGAATCGAAGCGGAGTCTGTCGGATCATGTCGGAACACGCGCATCCGGTAGCCGTCATAACGATGCAAACCGCCGTTGGTGGCTATCCACAGGTAACCCTTTCGATCTTGCAGCACATCCTCGACCATGCTGTTCATCAGTCCCCGTTCCGGCAACACGGGTTGAAAACGGGGCGATTCCGTGCGAGCGGCCGGGTTACTTATTGGAAAGGTAGCGATGATCATCGTACCGATCAGTGAAATGCCGAAATTGGATGAGAACACACCAGCCTCCTCATGCAATGGATTCACTCTATTTTAGCCCGACCGGCCTGTCTGATCGGCGTCGGTTGAAATATGGGGTCGGCGAATCGTTTTTTGCATCCTCTCAATAAATTCGGATAGACCCGGCTCCAGTCAAGTCGAAGCCTTCGAATCGTCAGGATTCCCGGTTCAGGTCGCGTCGGTCTCTTGAAATGGTTGCGATATTCTGCTCAAGCCGAACCGGGCTTCAGAAACCGTTGATGCGACCCCCCATACAGCGTGTAACCCCCTCGCCGCCGACGAAAACAGACCTCTTCCAACCTTGGGCCTACTTCAAGAACACCGAGATGCCGTAAAGTTCCGGTTTGTCGGGGGGGGCGGCGTTCCAGTCACCGAAGGCGTGGCTCTTGTCCGATTCGTAGATCACCTTGTAGCGTCCGCGTTTCAGTTTCAGCGCGACCTCGACGATCCTGTTTTTGGCGGCGCCGCCCGCATCTCGGGTATCCGCGTAGGTCATCTCCCACACCACGCGGCCGGTTTCGTCATTTTCGATCCAGCCGAAATCGGCCATGCCCGCCGAGCGAAAGCCCTCTCCCATGGCCACCACGCGAACCTCGCTGTCCTCGCGCAGTTCGAAGAGGGCCTGCTTGTAGGCCAGGTGGCCCACCTTGGTGATTTTGGCCAGGGCTCTTTCGGACCCCGTCAGTTCCGGCGACCAGGGACTCACCTTGGCGCTGTCCGCCTTGTCTTCCAGCCACAGGGAAATGCCGTAAAGATCAGGGTCGTGCGGCGGCGAGGCGTTCCAGGAACCGAAGGCGTGACTGCCGTCGGTTTGGTAATGCAACATGTAGCGGCCGGGCGGGAAACGCAGCAGCCTTTCCACCATGCGGTTCTTGACCACGCCGCCCGCGTGATAGCTGCGCTCGGAACGCATGCTCCAAACCACGGCGCCGCTGTCCTGGTTGAGAATCCAGCCGAAGTCGGACATCTCGTGGGGATTGGTGCCCTCACCCATACACAACAGGCGCAGGTTGACGGCTTGCTTGACCTCCATGCCCACGTAAAGCTTTTTGTCATTGGCCACGCCCACCAGCGCGGCAACCGGTTTCGCGGTTTCGAAACTCTGCAGGACTTCCACCCGGTCTCGTCCCCCGGGTTCGGCGGGCCACAAGGCAACGCCCCAGTGATGGGGGTCGGAAGGCGGCAACGAGTTCCATTTATCGAAGGCGTGGCTGGTATCGGTAACATAGCGCAGCCGATAGACGCCGGCCGGAATACTGATCTCGCCGCGCATGGCGATATTCTTGCCGTGGCCGCCGCCGTCCTCGCTTTGCCGGGAGCGCATGGACCACAGACGGCGCTCGTTGCTCGCGTCGGCAATCCAGGGGTAGTCGTGAATGGAGCCGTCGCGTCGTATCCCCTCGCCCAGGGCGTAGACCATGAACCGGGTTTTTGCCTTTACCCGAAAAAAGATCTCGCCCGTTTGCCCTGTCTTCATTTGCTTCAACAGTAAAACCGCGTCCCTGGTAAAGGCCTTGCGCAGTTCCTCCGCCCTGACGGGCGTCAAGGCGTCCTCGGGTCCGCTGACGGACAGTTTCAGGCCGGGTTTGATACGCTTGAAGAAACGATCGGGATTTTGCAATCGCTCTTTTTTCTTAGGGCGGTCGAAGATTTCATAGGTGTCCTCGATAGACGCGTAATAGATCTCGTAGTCACCGGCAGCCAGTTCCAGGGTGCGCTCCACGTTCATGACGCCGCCGCGAGGGCGTTGGATCTGATACCGGTAACCGCCCCAAACCGGTTTGCGGGTTTTGCTGTCCAGAATCCAGGCGTAATAATAGTGGATGCCTTCACCGCCCAAAGAGCGTCCGGACATCACCAGACCGATGCCCTTGAGGGTGACCAGGGTGTCGCGACTGAGCCGAAATCCCGCTGAGGCAATCTTGTTGAGTTCCGGCGCACTGACGACCACGCGCACGTCTTCCCCGGCAAAAAGGGGCGCGGCGCAAAGGAACAAAAGAGTGACCGGTTTCATTAAATATCTCCTTGAGGGAAATCTATTTCGATGTCCCCCATATAGATCGAACGTAAGGCTCATGATAAAGGTTCCTTATCGACAGCAGGCGCGTAGCGTAGGATAAGCAGGGTCACATCGTCGTCGGGCGCCCGATTCCTGGACCAGTCCCGGCCCAGGCCCGCCAGCACGTCGATGGCCTGTTGCGGCGTGTGGTCGGCCGCGATTTGTTCGAAAAGATCGTGAATGCGGTCGCTGCCCAACATCTGACTGTTGTTGTCGAACATTTCTTCCAGCCCGTCGCTTTGGAACAGCACCATATCCCCGGATTCCAGATCGATATCCACTGCGCGGTAGGGAAACGGCGGCGTTCCCAACGGCAGGCCGCGCATGACCACCTCGTCGACCCGGTGTGTCGCCGCCCGGTAGACCAGCACCGGGGGCATGCCGCCGCCGACCATCGTGAGCGTATTTCCCTTAAGCCGTGCCAGGGCGAGCGCCATGAACATCTTGCGCAAACCCATGCCCCGCAAGGCCAGAGATGCGCGAGCCATGACCTCGACCAGATCGGGTTCTTGAGCCAGGGAAAGGAAAAGACTCTTGGTCGCGGCGACAAAAGTGCCGGCCATGAGGCCGTGACCGGTGGCGTCGCCGATGGCAATGGTCAGCGAACCGTCCTCGCCCTCATAGAAGTCGTAGTAGTCGCCGCCTACCTCGGCCGCGGTTTGCATATAGACAGCCACCTGGACATTGCTGCAGCCGGGAAGTGAGCGCGGCAGCATGGAGAGTTGCAGATTTCGGGCTTCTTCCAACTCCTGGGTTTTGGTCTGGAGTTCCAATGCCAACAGCGCCTCGGCTTCCTGTTTCTTCAGCCGCTTGCGTTGACCCATGAACAGACCGACCAGCAGGCCCAGGCCCAGCAGCACTTCAAGCGTGTAGATCACCTTGGTTTGCCACCAGGGCGGCCGGATCTCCACCGTGATCGCTATGCCTTCTTCGTTCCAGGCCCCTTTGCTGTCGGCGCCGCGCACGCGAAACCGGTACTTGCCCGGAGCCAGCTTGGGATAATTGCGATCGCGCTCGGCGGTGGTTTGCCAGTCCTGGTCTACGCCTTCCATTTTGAAACTGAAGATATTCTTGTCGGTATCGGCATAGTCCAGGGCCGCAAACTCGAAGGTGAGGTAATTATCGGTATGTTCCAGGGTATAGGTCCGATCCTCGACAAGGTGCGATCCGATCAGTTGGTTGAAGGACCGAAAGGCGGTCACCGCAATGACGGGCGGGGTATTGTGCATGCGAAGGTCTTCGGGCCGGAAGCGGTTGAAGCCGCCGTCACCGCCGAAGTAAAGCGTGCCGTCGCGTCCCCGGGCGAAAGCGCCGACCCGGAAGACCTGTCCTTGTAAGCCGTCGTTTTCATCGTAGGCGTGGAAGCGACCGATCTCCGGTTCAAAACGGACGATGCCGTTATTGGTGCTCAGCCATAAGTGGTCGCGGCCGTCGCCCAGGATACCGAAGATCACGTCGTTGGGCAGCCCGTCGGCCTCGCGCCAATGCTCGAAGGTTCCCACCTCCGGGTCCATGCGGTTGATGCCGCCGCCCCAAGTGCCGATCCACAGCATGCCCTGACGATCCTGGTAGATGGAGTTCACATGATTGTGACTCAGTGATTGCGGGTCCTCGGGATTGTTGCGGTAGTGGAAGAAGCCGCCCTCGCCTTCCTCCATTCGACTCAGACCTCCGCCCTCCGTGCCCAGCCAAATGCGGCCGCCGCGATCCTCGTAAAGCACGCCCACCGCGCTGCTGCCGATGGTGGTGGGATCGTCGGGGTCGTGACGAATGCGGTCGAAGGTACCCTCGGCGCGGTTCATCTGGTTCAAACCGTTTTGGGTGCCCACCCAGAAGCGGGTTCGCTTGTCCTCGAGCAGGGCCCACACCTGATCCGAGGACAAACTGTCGCGGCGTTCCGAATTGCGGTAGTGAGTGATGCGCCCGTTGGGGTCCAAACGATTCAGACCGGAACCGTTGGTGCCCACCCACATTACGCCGCGCCAGTCCTGGGTAATCGCCTGGATGCGGTTGCCGCTTAAACCGTCAGGCTCCGCTCCCCGGTTGAAGTGGATGAAATCGCCGGAATCCGATTCTTTCATATCCAACCCGCCGTTGGTGCCCACCCACAGGCGGCCGAGCCGATCCTCGAACAAGGCGTTGACTTCCGCCTGGATCAATGTTTCGGGGCGCTCGGGATCGGGCCGGAACAGGTCGAAACTTTTACTGCCGCGACGGATTTTGTGCAGACCGTTTTCGCGGGTGCCCACCCAGAGGATGCCGCCGCGATCCTCATAGAGTACGGATACCGTGTTCCGATCGCCGCCGGCAGTAGCAATGGGGGCAAAGTCCTCCCGCAGCCAGTCGAACAGGTTCAGGCCCTTGTCGGTGCCCACCCACATCTCGCCCTGGTTGTCGTTGAGGACGTTCAGGACCACATTGCTGCTGAGGCTGCCCGGTTTTTCCGGATCGTGCCGGTAGACCTGGAAACGGTTGTAGTCGTAATGGTGCAAACCGCCGTCCGTGGCTACCCAGAGAATGCCGTAACTGTCCTCGCTGATATGGTTGATGACGTTATTTTGCAGGGCGTCGGGATCGCGGCCCCGGCGTCGAAAGACACGAAAGCCGTCCGACTTGGGATCGTACTGGTTCAAGCCGCTGCTGGTGCCCACCCAGAGCAGGCCGTGACTGTCCTCGAACAACGACAAAACCCGGTTATGGCCGATACTGGCGGGATTGCGCGGGTCGCGTTCGTAGAGTATGAAGCTGTCGTCCCGGGGATTGTAGCGGTTCAAGCCGCCGTCGGTGCCCACCCACAGATCGCCGTAACGGTCATATAGGACGGCGCGGACGCGGTTGTCGGCCAAAGAACCCGGAACGTTGCCGGCCATGAAATGCGTAAAGGCGCCGGTATTCAGATCGTAACGATTCAAGCCGCCGCCGTTGGTGCCGATCCACAGACCGCCTTCGCCGTCTTCCGCCAGCGACAGGACCCGATTGCTGTTGAGCCCGTTGCCGTCGCCGGCGTATTTGAACTGCTGAAAATGGTAGCCGTCGAAAAGGTTAAGGCCGTCTTCGGTGCCCACCCAGATAAAACCCCGGCTGTCTTGCAATACGGCGGTGACCGTGTTGTTGCTCAGGCCGTCGTCCGTGGTATAGGCTTCAAATGTCGGGCCCTCACCGGCGCCGGTGTGAAAACCGACCGTTGCCATCAGCAATGCGGCGAAAAAACGAACCCGAGCGATCAAGCGTTAACCTCTGATCCAGGATTACTTGTTGGCGCAGGGCGGCGAGGTGGAAGTATCGCGCTCACCCAGGGACGCCCATTGGGCGGGTGTGTGCAAACGCAGGGCAAGGGCGTGGATCTTAACGGCCAACTCGTCGGCGAGCACCTTATTCACCAAACGGTGGCGGGCGATCGGCGGTTTACCGTTAAAAGCCTCGCTGACCATGACTACCCGGAAATGGGATTCGGAACCGGGCGGCACATTGTGATTATGGCTCTCATTGATCACTTCCAGGTGATCGGGTTTGAATGCCTCTTTCAACTTGGCCTCGATGGTTGCTTGCACCTGCATGGAAAGCCCTCCCGTTGTGTCGGCTCCTATTCTATCAGACCGTGGCTGTTTTCCGCGCCCGTTCGGGAAGTTGTTCGGTCACCATATCCGCGATCACCCGAGCGAAGGCGGGATGGGCGTTGAGGCACGGGGCCATGACAAGGTCCTCGCCGCCGGCGGCTATGAAATCCTCTTTTCCGCGGATGGCGATTTCTTCAAGGGTTTCCAAGCAGTCGGCGGTGAACGAGGGTACGACCACGGCCAACTTGCGCACGCCCTTTTGCGCCAGTTCTACAAATACATCGTCGGTGTAGGGCTTGATCCAGGGGGTTCTTCCCAGACGGCTCTGGAAACCCACCGAATATTTGTCGTCGGGAATGCCCAAGCGGGCGGCCAGGTCGGCGGCGGAAGCAAAGGACTGGGCGCGGTAACAATAACTGTTGACGGGCGTAATGGTGTCGCAGCAATCCGGATTTTGCAGGCAGTGGTTGCCGGTGGTGTCGCATTTGATGACATGACGCTCGGGCAAGCCATGGAAGCTGAGCAGAAAATGGTCGTACTGACCCAGATCACCCAGGTATTCGCCGGTAACTTCGGCCTGGCAGCTCTTGAACTCGGGGTGATGGTAGAAGGGTTCGATGACGGTCAGCGAGGGTACATTCCAATAGGAAGACGCGATGCGGTAGATCTCTTCCAGGACACTGCCGGTGGAGCTGGAGGCGTATTGGGGGTACAGGGGAACCACGACGATTTGAGTGATGCCCTTACTGTTGAAATGATCCAGGGCCCTGCGGATGGGAGGGTTCTGGTAGCGCATGGCAAACTGGACGTCGAAACCGTCGCCCAGCACCGGCGCCACGGCGGCGGCCAGGTTACGGGTGTGGATCAAAAGGGGAGAACCCTCCTCGGTCCAGATCTGCTTGTAGGCATGGGCCGACTGTTTGGGGCGAAACGGCAGAATGATCAGGTTCAGCAGGGCCCAACGGCCCAAGGCGGGCAGGTCCAGAACACGGGGGTCGGAAAGGAATTGACGCAAGTACTTGCGTACATCGCCGACAGCGGTGCTGTCAGGCGTGCCCAGATTGATCAGCAGAACACCGGTAGCCATCATATCGCTCCTGGGGACAGGTTTAGGTCGGCCGCCCGCTGGAATTCTAACAGGCCCGGCGATAAAAACAAATGGTCCAGGTGCGGCGGGGGCGGGACAGCGGCTTTCCCCACTACTAAAGCCGGTTTCAAACGGCACTTCGCAGGCATCCCGGCATGCACCGTCATTATTGAGGCCGAGGCAAACAGCCACTGGATTGGGACCCTCCTGAAAGACCTCGGTCACCATGTCGTCATTGCTCATCCACGACGTATTCGTCTCATCGCTGAAAACGAGGAGAAGGATGATCAAATTAATGCCGAATTTCTCGCACGACCGGGCCGCTCCGATATCAAACTTCTCTCACCGACCCATCTCCGTGATCAGAAACCTCTATGGAAGAGCCTACCTGAAAACCTGTGCTGTCTACGTTAAGTCTCGCACCATGTAGATCAATACTACGCGAGGCCTGGTCAAACTGTTCGGCGTCCGATTGCCTGGTTGTGATGCTGATCACTTCATGTCAAAGTCGAGGCACTTGACCTTCCAAAAGAGATCAAACTGCCCCTCAACCCATTGGTTGAACAGATTGAGATTCTCACCTTGAAAATCAAGGAGTATGATCGCCGGATTGGAGTCATCGCCAAAGGCAATCCGGTCATCGAAAAGTTGCGAGCAATACCGGGTATCGGCCCTTTAATCGCCCTTGCGTTCATGCTTCACATCGATGATCCGGGTCGTTTTCCAAACGGGGGTTCACTGGCAAAATATTTAGGCTTGACACCCAGGCACCGATTCTCTGCAGGTAAAGGCTACCAAACTAACATTACCAAGGCCGGTGATAAACAAATGCGGGCACTCATGATCCAGGCAGCGCATGGATTTCTCCGATGTAAGCAGGACAGCGATTTAAAGCGATGGGCAGAGGCTTTACTGGAACGGAAAGGGAGGAAAGGACCCCAAGAAAAAGTCCTTACCGCCCTTGCGCGTAAACTGTCCAGACTGCTTCATCACCTTTGGCTAACCGGCAATTCCTATGAACCATTTTTTCATACCAACAAAAAATAGTAACGTGCTGAATCGATGAAGGCAAATCAGCGGTGAGTAAGGATAACCATCCACACTTTTCGGCAACTACGTTTCACGACCCGATCTTCGAGATCGTGTCAAAGATTGGAGCGCCGACCTTCCCTGAAGGTCAA
>JASJCB010000104.1 GCA_030066195.1 Acidobacteriota bacterium | reverse complement strand
CCTCATGAGAAAAATGTTCTCGAAAATCAACGGTATCTAACCCTATGCAGCGTGCATAGGGTCCAAAATCAACGGTATCTAACCCTATGCAGGTTAATGGGTTGTCATATCATCGTTTCACAACACCATTTTTCAAAATGTTCCCCAAATTCGCAGAAAATGGGCCCTCATCAATTTAATGTCTCGGATTATCAACGGTTTCTACCCCTATGCAGCGTGCATACGGCGCATCAGAATCATGTCCATGCGTGCGTCGATTGAAACCAGCGCGACAGCCCGCGTGAAAGACGTCGCGGGTTGATTGAAAGCCGGCTCGACCGAGATGAAAAAGCGGCATTTCTTTTCACTTTTCAACGTTTTTTTCGACACTCACCATCGGTTTTTGGGTGTATAATATTTTCTTGCCGCTAAGCGAGTAACCTCTACGAAAAACCTCGAGAGTGGGTCCATGAATGCTTAGTCCAAAAAGGCGCCTTTGTGCCTTCCCACTCCCGCAACCGGCCTTTCCGGATTCGAGGAGTACTCTCATGGAATCAAAAGTGTCGATGCTTAAAGGCCTCGTCCAAGATAAGGGTGGGGTGCTTTCATCTGATGTACGGTCACATACCCTTATGAAGGGCGACCACACCTACTTCAATATCAACGCAACCGGCAGGGAATATCTCCTGGAGAATGCTTATGCCGTCGTTCGCAACCTGGAATTCAAATCGGCGGAAAAATTTGTCGATCAACGTTTTATCGATTATAAAGACCTGCGGGAGCGCCTCTTCCGCCATGAAATGGGAGCCGATGAAGTCGCCCGGCCCCGTTTCCCCGAAGATGAGAATTACCGCGATACATTTACCCATTGGCATTACAAAAACGGCAAGATGATGGTATTGGTAGACAGCAATGTCTACCCGGCTATCAGAAAATCTCTCGACCAATATGTGCTGGATGTGGGCCGCGAGGGTTATTGGGCCACCGTCCATATAATTACCGGCGGCACGCCGCGTCAGGTTCGCCAGTATATCGAAAACCACAAACCCGTGGGCGTGCTGATGGTCGGCGCTATTGCCGCGGCCTGGTACGATCTCGACGGCTCCGAGTTCCCCTGTGATCTGTACTATATGGACACCAACGGAACCTGGACCGACCCCGACGGCGACGGCCGTTTCGAAACTCACAGCGGGGACCTGGATCCCGAAATCTGGGTCGGCCGGCTGTACACGCCTACCAACAACGGCAACGATACGGCCCTGCTCAACGATTACTTCAACCGTAACCACCGCTTCCGCCTGGGCGAGTTGGGCCATGCCCACAGTGCTCTTGCCTATGTGGACGATGACTGGACCGGTTTCGGTGACTGCGCCTTCAGCACCATGTTGCCGCCGAGTGTCATCACCCAATATACCAACCCGATGACCACGGATGCCGACCTCTACAAAGCTGAAGTCAACAGCAGACGCTCTTGGGTTCAGGTCTGCGCACACTCCTCGCCCGGCGGTCACGCCTTCAGGGTAGGCGGCACCAGCGAGTACCTGAACTCGCAATACTTCCGCGACGAAAATCCGCCCAATGCCTTCTTCTACAACCTCTTTGCCTGCGGACCCGGTAAGTTCACCCACAACGACTACCTGGGCGGCTGGTACATCTTCGACAAGGGCGGCGGCGGAACCAACCACGGCCTGACCGCCGTTGCCAGCGCCAAGTCGGGGTCCATGCTCTACTTCGAGGATTTCTATGCACCCATGAGGAGAGGTATGTGCATCGGCGACGCCTACCTGAACTGGTGGCGCGCCCGCGGTCCCGTACACGACCCGGGTGAAATCCTCTGGTTCTACGGCTTGACCCTGTTGGGCGATCCCACCTTGAACTGGTGGAAGGGCAATGTTCCCGCCCTGCGGCAGCCCCAACCCAACGACACCTTCGACCACTGGCCTCGCCGCATGGAAATGCGCTGGGATCCGGTGAATGTTCCCGGTGTCACCTACAGCGCGGAAATAGACGCCTTCGGCGCCTTGCAGGCAGGTAAATGGGCGGAAGCCATCAACAAGAGCTTCTATACCGTCCATAGCCTCACCGGCACCTCACTCCAGCACAACTTTGTCGGCGCCCAACGCGGCCGCTGGCGGGTGCGCGCACGCATCGACGGCCAGATGTGCCGCTGGTCACCATGGAGCTATTTCCGTTTCACCGTCTAGCTTTGCGGCTAATATCGAGGCGGCTCCTTCGGGAGCCGCTTCTTTTCCGCAAAAACAAATGAAGAGAATGGAACCGCTTAAGAGTTCAGGGCCGCGCCTGTCAGGATGTCGGGTATTTTGTCCGGGTGCGCCCGCCGAAGGAGTCCGTAGCCGATGCCGGCCAATCCGTTCATCATTCCCGGTGATTCCACGCTCAGCGGGGTACCGCACAGAAAACCGTTTTCTGCGATGGAATTCAGGATCATTACGGTTCTGCGTTGGATTTCATCCGTGGGAAGGCCGGCTTGCGCCGGCATTTCCAGGTTACCCAGGTCACCGTGGCAGAGGCAGTGGTTCCTGCCGAATCCCTGCGTGCGGGTCTGCTCCAGAGCGTGGTTCAAATCCTCGTGAGCAAAAGCCTCATTCAGGTGCCGCAGCAGGGTCAGCCTGGCCAGGCCGATACCGGGTGCGCCGTAGCACCATGACGTGGCCAGGGCCGATTCCTCGCCCTTGCGACGGCGATTGGAGGCGGGTTTTTCGTAGGCCTCTTTCCAGGCGCGATGCTCGTAACGGGCGGCCCCCAGGGCGCCGTCCAGGAAACGCCGCTCTCCGGTAGCCTCGTAGGCTCGGACGAGCGCATGGGAAATACCCGCGCTTCCGTGCGAAAAACCAAGCAGGGGCGCCTCGTTACCCACCCGGGTCAACCAGGCAATTTCATCAGGGCCCTGGTTGGTTGATCTCTTCAACAGAATGTCGCCCGCGGTGACCACATGATCCAAAACTTTGCTGTCGGGGTGTTGGGCGGCATGGGCGGTGACAGCCAGGATAAATCCCGCGCCGCCGCCGATTACATCCAGGTCCGGGTCTTCCTCCAGGTAAGCGGCCCCGCGCTTTGCAAAGCTTGTCGCTAACTCCTCCAAGGATTTTTCATCCCAAAGACGGGCCAGTTGAGAAAAGGTGTAGACCAGTCCGCCCCATCCCTGGAAGAAACCGGGTAACTGGATTTCGTCGGCGATTCTTTCCACACGGCCTTTGATGGTATCGGCTGCCTGCCGGGCCAGGGCTGTGAAGCGCGCTTCGCCGGTGATCCTGCCCAGGTGTGCGAGAAAGAGGACCAGTCCGGCCGTCCCGCCGTAAAGGTCTTCCGTAAGGGCGTCCAGGGACCAGTGGTTGCGGGTGTAGGAAAGGCCCAACCAGGTTACCTCTTTGCCGTTGCTTATGGCCAATTCCTCCAAGCGATCTCCGACGCGGACGGCCTCGGCAGTGAGGCGGTTGGTCAAATCGTCGGGCGGTGGGATTACCGCTGCTTCACGCGGGGTGTAACTGGGCCAATCCAAATCATCCCGTTCTAACGCCAGGGTACCCAGCGAGGCGCGAATGAGCCACTCCTGGTGGATAAGATCTTCCTCGCTTAACTGTTCGAGTCGGGTCAGCACTTTATCCAACGGCGCCGTTGGAAAAAAGTCGGTCAGGCGCCCTTCTTGCCAGTTCAGCAGGTCACGGCTCTCGGGCAGAGCGTAAAACAAGGGGATATCGCCCTCCGCCATGTCCGCCAGTTCCCAGGGCAGGGCCGGGATGACCGCCGGGTTCTCATCCAAACCCGTCCATAATCGAGCCAGGTGACGGTCACGGTCCAGACCGTCGCGCAGCAGGTCGGGGTGGAAACTCTCCACTTGGATCAGGTGGTAGGCCCTGGTGGGTCGCAGCACAGCGCGCACCCGCGCACCTCGGAATGCAGCCACGGGACCCGAGTCGGCCGCCAGGGCTTTTCGGTGCCGCATCAGCAGTCGATAGGTGCCCCGGAACCCTTGCACAACGGTATCGGTCCAGGTCATGGCGTCAATGTCATGGCCGGCGAGTTTCGGCTGGTTCTGCCCGCTTTTCATTTTGATATGGGTTCGCTCCGCGTGCATTTCATCGGTGGCGGCGTTTCGCCAACGCAGGACGCGGTCGGGAGCTTGCTGACCCTCGACCGGGGCCAGAGCGCTGATATCGAAACCCTCCTCGTTCAGGCTGAAGGGAAGTAAACCCACTCGCAATACCGAATCGCTCACCTTTTCCGCGGCCAGTTCGCGGTCGGGGTGGCCGCTGTCGGGAATCGCCGGGCGGGGATGAAACAAGGTCTCCAGGTCGATGGGGACCGGGTGTTCCCCGGATGCGATCAGGTTCTCGAAGTGGAAGTCGGTGCTGTCCAACAGATGCAGCACGGCCAGAAAACCACCGATGCGGCGGTAATAGCGCGATACCTGGTCGAGATCTTGACAAGGCGTGTTGGCAACGAAAGCCGCCCAACCGTGATCGCCTCGATCCATGGCCTTGAAAAGGGGAAATTCGGGTTGGGCGCCCAGTTGGTTGAGGTGTTCCAGCAATGCCTGAAAGAGGACGGTTTGCCCTAGGGGACGGGGTTTGTAAACCAGGCGGGAGCCGTCGCTGAATTCCAGCAGGTGAACCGAGCCGCCGCCGGAATGACTGTCGCCGGCGCCGCTGAGAATTCGGGTCAGGCGCGCTTGCGGATCGATTTCAAAGTGATCCGCGATGTCCTGCCGGTCGTCGGCCAGGTGCTTTAAGAAAGTAGATTCGGCCCGGACCCAGGCATCGACGGCGCCGACTACCCGGCGGGCCAGTACGGGATAGCCGCGCAGGTATTCCGGGGCGCGTTCGGGAAGTAAGGCGGTAAAGGCGCTGAAGCGTTGCTCCGGCGTTTCCCCTTCCAGTTCTCCGCGCAGGCGGGCGATATTCAGTTCCAGCACCATGGTGCGGCTGATCATATTGAGCAGGTTTGCGGCAAGGGGTTCGAACAGGGCCTCGGTAACCGCCTCGATATGAAAGGGAATGAAGTCATGAGAGGCGGCGATAGAGCGGGCCTGCTGTTGCAGGCGGCGGCAACCGTCGGCCGTCAAGGGTTGGACCAGCGCTAGAAAACCGCTGACCGGATTGTTGCGGAAGGGTTCCGAGAGCTTGGGGACGGTGATATCGGATGCTTCGAAACAGCGGGCGAGATGTTCCAACCAGGCGGGAACTAGGGCCTGACGGTTACAGAGGGACTCCGGCGATTCGTCCAGCAGCGCGGTGAGATCTTCCGGCTCGGCGTCCATGCTGTGCAGGTACATGCGGAAGTATTGATCGTTGTCCAGCGGGGGTATGGCCCGCCAGGCGGCCAGACGTTTTCGAGCCCGCTCGGAGGGAGGCTTTTCAGCATCGGGTCGGAAATCTTTTAACCGTTCCGACAGTGTCAGGGCGCGATACCAGGCGGGGTCCTTAATATCGATAAGGGACATCTCATTGCCACCGTGGGACGTCGGCGGAACCGGCCGGAGCCGCCGACGCGTTTACAGGTTAGCCTTTAGTAACAGCAGGCTTTCCAGTTAAGCCAGGTGTACTGTGTGCAGGTGATCGCGGTGGTTACAATAGGTCGGGCACCACCACTGATACGAGCCAATTCGTCATTATCGACGGCAACGACACCGGCCGGGTTGCCGGGAAGTTGGTCACGCTGTTCGGCTGTGAGTGTTTCACGATACTCGGCGTCGGTCCAAGCACGTACGATATCGAAATTGGTCATAAGAACCTCCTGTCAAAAGGGAATTTGAGGCTCGAGATGATCTTCAAGCAAAGAGGGAAGAACGTCTGTAAACCTGTGTCCTACTTTCGCATCCCTGCCGGATTATGTCAACTGATGACCGGGATTTCGTTAAAATTGACCGGTGTACAATAATGAAGCGGGTGGCTAAGTTGCGTAAAATATCGCTTGGCTGAAAATTATCCCGCGTTAACCAAACGGCGCCGACGAAGAGCCGGCGCCGCGGTGAGGCGTTTAGGAGCAACAGGCTTTCCAGTCAAGCCAGGTGTACTGAGTGCAGGTGGGAGCCGTGGTTTGCGGGAAGGGGCGGCCGCCGCTGATGCGGGCTAATTCGGCATCGTCGATGGCAACCATGCCGGCCGGGTTCCCGGGAAGTTGGGCGCATTGTTCCTCGGTGAGAGCATCACGATACTCCGGATCGGTCCAAGCGCGAATAATGTCGATGTGGGACATAAAAACCTCCTGTGAAATTTCTCGCGAGTAAAACATTTCGTAGATTCGTCAAAGGGGTGTCATGTCAGTACTCGCTTTTTGATTATTCCCCAAACTGCCGGAAATGTCTTGTGATTTGGTCATGCTGAACTGGCTCATAGTTTAATCGGTGTTGCGTCTTCCAGCAGGTCGTCCCAGTGGTTTTTGGCGAAGATGGTGATAGCTCTTTGGCTTACGTCGCCGTCGTGGTAGCCCGTTACTGCTATTCCCAACTTCATGAAGAGTACAAAACCTACGGTTTCCAGGGGTTTGTTGTCGTATTTCAGGAATACGTCCAGCGGGTTGGGCACCGCGCCCGGTCCCAGCAGTTGCTCGCCTTTGAATAGAAGCGGCGCCGTGTTGGGGGCGAAGGTCAGCTCTACTACCATGTTCTTTTTTTCCGAATAGCGAACCAGAACCCCGGCGTAGTCTTCTTCCCGCTCGCCCATGTCTATGGTGACCTCCGGATCGAAGCCGAAGCATTTGCGCACCTTGGGGGGGCGGAACCCGAACATGACGGGTTTCACCCCGAAGTAAGGCACAATTTCGAACTGTAGCGACATATCCTTACCTATTGCTGTTGTGCTCGTTGTTGTTGTCTCAATTTCTTTCGTTCCCTGGCCAGACGTTTTTTCTCTCTTCTCTCGACCGGGTCTTGTCTCCTTATCTTATCCCACTCGATGCTGCCGTCGGCGGCTTTTGGTAAACTATCGTACATATCGTTGATCGCATCGTCGTATTTGTTGCCGAACTTGCGGCGGACATCCTTGACGCCGTATGCCAGAGCCCTGTCGAATTCACCGTTTTGGACCATGCGTTCCTGGCGTTTACGGAAAGCGGCGCCCTTCTTACCGCGGCGCCCGTGGCTTGCTGTTAGGTAGTGGTCTTGTACGTCCATGCGCAGGGCCGGGGCGTCGTTGTAGGCAAAGACGCTGATGGCATCCGAAACCAGGTGGTGGGATTCCGTACCGTGTTTCTTGCCCTGTTTCTTGGTATGGCGGTGACGCCCGCCGCGTACCACCCTACCGCCTGCGGAGGCATTGTGGCCCAATACCCTTGCCCGCGAGGCGTAGTAGGCGTGGTCGTCTTCCACTTCCAGGTTGTGGACCGTGCGCATGTCCAGCAGTCGCGAGATATTGCTGATGCGGGTATGGCCGTCAAGCGTGCGCACCCGTTCGCCCTCTTGCAGGTAGACGGCGGGTACGTATGCGTTTCGGTCGATGGAGAAGATACGGTGGCGCGGCGTCAACTCCAGGAGATTACCGTCGGCCAGGTTCAGTTGGATCAGGTCGGCCGCGTCCGTGGTAAAGGTGGAGAGCACCACCTTGCCCGGACCCGGCATAATGGGCGGGCATGCTTCCACGGATTTCACGATGGCCCGGCCTTCCAGGTCCATGTCATCCAGTTTCAGGTAAACCCAGTTGCCGGGTTTGACGTCCAATAATTGCAGCCAGGAGATGGGTTTCAGCGTTTGAATCTCGATGGCCGCGGAAGGGTTGTCCCTTCGGGGCATGCTTAAAGAGACCAGCCGCCAGGTCGCCGGGTCTACATTCGTATCGCGGCCCGCCGTCGTGAAGTCAGGTAGGTTCTCGCGCGGTCCGCCTCGTTGCGTTTCGTATCCCGCCGGGTCAGGGTCGGGATCGTCGTCATCCCCCTCCTTCTCGGCGGCATCCTTCTTCTCGCGGACAGAAATGACGCGTTGACCTACTTCGATGCGCTCGATGGGGCGCAGGCCCATGGGCGTTTCCACGGGGGTGCCGGCGGCGAAGCAGAATCCCTGGTTGGCCATCAGGGCGCGGGTGCCCAGGCGTTGCGCCTCCAGGCCCATGCCGTCGCCTACCGCGTGGTCCAGGTTGCCGCCCGAGGTGAGGATGGTCAGCGCATATCCCGGCAACTCCATATTGGCCTGGGTGCCCAGATAGGCGACATTGATTCCTTCCAGAACCATTTCGTCCCACATGCCGCGAATTTCATCCACGCGCTCTTCCAGTACATCCGGTCGTATACCGGGCGCGGGCAGCACATAATCTATCGCCGCATCCGCCGCCATTTCGATGAGGGTTTCCACCGTAATCATGTCCAACAGGTCCTGGCCGTCGATATCGCCCCGGAAGATGTGCTCCACGAAGAGGATGGTGTCCAAAATGCCGGCAATCTGGTCCAAACCGACCGCGTCGGCCAGCAAGGCGCCGATCGCCACCAGTTGCATCTGGAACAACTGCCTGATGTTCGTAATGCCTTCGAGGATCTCACCGGCCAGCGCCGCCTTTTCCCTTTGGGTCATGGCGAAGGCAATATCACGCACGCCGCCGCCGTGATCGGTGTAGGCCATGGCCTGTTTCAAAGAAGCCAGGCGGCCGTCCATATCGCCGAACATAACCGGATTGGCGTTGGCGTAGAGATACCGGTTGGCGGTGAAATGATCGCCGGTTGTGTCGAACATGCCCCAACTGTCGGCCGCCGCGAACTGGTGCATGGCCGGGTTGTACAATCGGGTCCCCATATTGGCGAAGGAACCGACGGGTGTATCGGGCAGGCCCGTTGCGGTTGCACGAGACGAATCGGCGCCTTCCAGGTCCAGGTAGCCGCCCACATGCGTCTTACCGCTGAAGCCGGGCATCAGGGCATGCATGTATTGGTTGGTCCAGGCTTCCTCGCCTTCCTTACCCGTGTTGTCGGCAGGCAAACCGAAGCCCAGTTCGGTCGGGTCCACTTCCCAGGTAGCGCCCATCATATGCGTGGGCGCGGGCGGATTGACGCCGGTGGTATCGAAGACCTTGGAGGTCTCCAGGGTCACGCCGTCGCCCCATACGTCCCAGAAGTTGGCCATGACTACATCGCTGCCGGAGGTGGGCGGCGGCGTCTGCATGCCGAACGGTTCCAGGGAGGCCACCAGGTTTTGGAAGGGGTCGGCTACCTGAGGCGCAATAGAGCCGTGCGTCCAATTAGTGACCGGTTGTGCGCTGACGTGGGACAGGCCGTCCGGGCCGTAGGCAAAGCCCAAGACCTGCGGTACGCCGCGCGTCGTCTCGGTTGTCAGCAATACTTCCTGGGTCCGGGGACCGCCGGCCATGGGGATGGGCAGGTCGGCGCCCATGGCGGGTGAAAGCGTGAACACGTTCCAACCGGTTTGCTGCGCCGAGGCGTTGCGGCTTGCCCGCATGCGGCCCAGGGGATCGTATTCGAACTCCTGCTGATGTTCCTGGCCGGGTCCGGTTTCCGAAATATCGGTCAGACGCCCGCCGCGATCATAGTTCAGGGTGCGACCGAAACCCGTGGGCGCATCGGCCGAAGTGAATTCCGTTTCGTTGGTGAGCCTGCCGGCGGCATCGTAGCCGAATTGCATGCGGTAGCCGTTGAACTGCTTGTCTTTAAGGCTGCCGTCGGGGTTATAGGTATGCACCATGTCGCCGATAGGCGTGCTGATGCGCTCCAGGCTGCGCAGTGAGTTGTAGTGGTAGGTGACCTCGGTGCCGGGGTTCAGGCCGGGGATATGCGCCGCATCGGCAATGCGTTGCGAGGCGATCATGCCCAGGTCGTTGTATTTGAAGTACTCTTCCAGGTAGACCTCGCCCCATTGCAGCGTGTGGCAACGGATGGCGTCCGGGTGGCCGTTCAGATCCACGTCCGACGGGTCGCAGGGGTCTTCCTGGCTACCGGGCAGGGGCGCATAACCGAAGCGCTCGATGCGGGTGGAGGGATGATCGCCGTTGGTGGTCAGCCGATGCTCCGTCAAGCGGCTCAAGGCGTCGTAGCTGTAGTCGATCACAGCTCCGGCGCGATTGATTTGGGTCAACCGGCCCAGCGTGTCGTACCGATAACCGGCTTGCAATTGACCGGCCTCGTAGATTCCCTGGATTTTGCCCGCCCGGTCGAAGACGCGCTGCACGCTTCTACCGCTGGGATAAAGCACGCCGGTCTGGTTGCCGCGATCGTCATAGCTGTAACTGGTGGTCAGCGTGCCGGGGAAGCTGCTAAGGGACCAGGTTTCGGAAGCCAGGCGACCGAAAGACGTGTAGGTGAAGTCGGCCGACTGGTTTTTGTTGGTGCTGATTTGTTTCACCCGTTCCAGGTCATCGTAAATCATGTCGATCCGATAGGGTTCGGTGTCATCGACGCCCTGTTTGTAGGTGATGGTTTCGGGTTTGCCGCTCGGGGTGAATAGGCGCTCTACCACGGTGCCGTCGGGATGCTCTTCATGGACCGGGACGGCGTGATCTTCGTAGCGATAGGTCCAATCGCGTTGGAAGGTGCGCATTTCCGCATCCGCGTGATCGTAAACGGAGCGTAGCGTGGTTCTGCCCGCGAAGTCGTTTTCAAAGGCTACGTAGTAGCTATTGTCGCGGTTGTAGATGATGCGGCGCCCGGCGTCCAGGAACTGCCAGTTCTCCATGACCTGGTCGGCGTCGTTGAAGCGCTGTTCCAGCCTGCCGTTTTCCCGGTTAAACTTGAGCGTCCAGGTCACGCCGTCGGGGCCGGTGATACGCTGGTCCTTGGGCCGGTCCGGGTCGAAGTTGTATTCAACCTGGCGCCAGTTTTGGTAATTGGCGCCGTCTACGCCGCGCTCCACCTTGATTTGGCGACCGCCGTCGTCGTAGGTGTAGCGCCACCAGATACCGCCTGTCAGGACGCCGTCTTGATCGCGTTGAATCCGTGACCGCAACGTGGCCAGGTTGCCGGCGCCGTCGTAGGTCATGAGGTTGATATACTCCTGGTCAACGGCGCGCACGATCTCTTCGGATGGGTTGGCCGACTCGCCCTGGTAACGCCTGGTGGTGACAACGCCCTGTAGATTTGTGGTGCGAACAAGCCGTCCGCGGTTGTCGTACTCGTTGGTCAAGACCAGTTGCCCGTTGCGGTGCTTTTCCAACAAGCGGCCCGCCGGGTCGTACAGGTTGGTGATCTCCGTATCCTCGGGACCGTTGACCGTGGTCAACCTCAGTTCGCCGCGCGGATCGTCTTCCACGGTCTCGTGAGTAATACCCCAGGTTTTGGGCTCGTTCTTGGACAGGTTGCCGCGAAGGTCTTTCACGAATAACAGGCTGCCGTCCGGACCGTAGCTGTAGTCCAGGATATCGATGGGAGATACGGCCTGGATCAACCGGTCGCCGGGAGCGCCCGGAGCGGGTCCGAAGCCCTGGCCGTATTCCCAGCGCCATTCCAGAGGATCGCTCTCGCCGGCCAGGTCTTCCATGACCTTGCTGCGTGCGCGGCCCAGACCGTCATAGGTAACCGTGATGCGGCTGCCCTGGCCCTCAGACCCGGCTTGCTGAGTGATGATCTTCTGCCGTTGGCCGTGCAGATAGCTTACCGAGTGGGGCACGCCGAAGGTGTTGAAACCGGAGGGCCTGCCCAGGGTCTCCCAACCGGTCACCTGCATGACCTGTACGCCGTCCGTGGATTGGCTGACCAAACGTCCCCTGTCGTAGGTGCTGTTGAAAGTCTGGCCGCCCGCGTACCACTGCAACTGTTGGCGGTGGGCATTGGTCTTCTGCAACTGGTATAGAGTCAAGCCAAAAAGGGCCTGGCCGTGAACGTTTTGGAATGCCTCGGTGCGGGTTTGTTTGACCTCGCCGATGCCGGTGAACTGTTGGACCAGTTTCTGGCCGTTGCTGGTGACAGAGAGGGTGCGGCCGTCACCGGATAGTTCTTTCACCAGGGAAGTGGGGTTTTGTCTTTGCTGAATGGTTTCCTTGCCGGCCTGACGCGTGATTTTTCGGAAGACCTGCTCACCCTGCACCTTACCGGAAATGGTGAAGATTGCCTCTCCGCTGCCGCTTTCTTCCACACGGCCGAAGTCGCCGCTGATGACCCTGCTCCAGGTGGGACCCGGCGAGTATTGCACGCTGTAGGTCTGGCCGTTGCGGTTCACGGTTTGGCCGTTCAGGCTGCCGTAACCGATTTGGGTGGTCTCCAGCATGGTGCCGCGTCCGCCGCCGTCCAGGTTGTAGTTGATGATGCTCACGGGATCGCCGATGGCGTTAAAGCCGGTGTCGGTGAACAGGCCGCGCGTGGAATCCTTGTAGACCGTGTAGCGACCGTAAGGATCGGCAATGGCGGACCACAGTCTCACGCCGCCCAATGTTTGTCCCTTGGGCACGAAACCCACCGCGCCCGGATTGTCCACGTACTCGGTGACCAGAGTCTGGTTCTGGACATTCCAGCCGACGATTTGTTCCTGGGGGCCGCCCATGTGGTATTGGTTGACCTGCATCAAGGTGATGCCGGCGCGCTTGACCGATTTCAGGCGGTGCCATTGGTCGTATTCGCTAATGGTTTGGATGGAGGGCGTGAATCCGGTCAGATCGGTCATGGAGGTGTTCACGATCATACCCGAGCCGGTTTTGGTATAGGAGCCCGTCTCGCGGAAGGAGAGACCGTTTTTCCCCGAGCCCGTTGTCTTCTTGCCGTTGGGGTTATAGGTGGTTTCCAGGGTGTAATCCAAACGCTCGTAGCGGGTCATGCGACCGAAAGCGTCGTAACCGTAATTGGTGCGCGTCTGGGTTTCGTCGATACTCATGGAGGCCAGCGTGGAAGAGCCGATGTAGGCGGGAACGGCGGTGATGCCGCCCAGACCGTCCTTGTAGTTGACGGGCCTGCCCAGGGAATCGTATTTAAAGTGTTCAATTCGACCGTCGGTATGTCTGATTTGGGCGACAAGCCGACTGCTGCCGTTGTAGTCGAATTGCGGGCTGTCGATGGGCGTTCCGTCATCCGCGCGGTTGACTACCTGGGTCACCCGGAACAGGTCGTCCACGGAGGTGGTCGCGCGGATGCCGCCCGGCATGATGCGCGTGATGTCGGAGGGCCATCCGGCCCAATCGGTAAACATGGTGTGGCCGTTGCGCGTCAGCTCGAGATTGAAGGCGCGCGGGCCGGATTCAAAGGTCCACTCGTATTCCTCGGCCTGGCCTCCCAAGGTATCGGTCATGGTAGCCGTAGCGGTGCGTCCCGGGGCGGTATGCCAGGTGTAGGTCCAATCCTCTCTGGTGTAACCCGAGTTGTCGTAGGTTGTCAGATAAGGCCAGGAGTATCCGTCCGGCAGGCTGGATTGCTCACTTTGTTTATCGTGCGTGAATGAGGTGGTTTCGTCCAGCATGCCCTTGCGGCTGTTCATCAAGAAGGTCACGATCTCTATGTTCTGACCGCCGGATACGCCCAGGCTTTTCTTCTCGTATGCGTATTCGAAATCACCCCAGCCGTAAAGGTCGGAACGGGCAGAGAGCAGGACCAGGGCGTCCTCGTTTTCCTCGTCCTGTTTGAATTTCACGGTGGCGCCGCCTTCCAGGTCGCCGATCAGCGAGTTCACATCCACCTGTTCGAGGCCCATGCGTCCGGTTCCCGAATGCTCCACGTACTCCATGGTGATTTCATGGGTGCCGGCGGTGCTCTCGGCTCGGGTGATGCGGTCCTCTTCGTTTTCGAATGTCCAACCCTCGAAGCTTCCGCCCACGTCTCGGGTCCACTCCGTCAAGATGTAGCGGGCCGTTAACACGGTTTTGGGCCATGCTTCGTCCCCGGGGTTTTTGGTGTAGACGAACTCGTCGGGTCCGAAACCGCCGCCCGCCCAGCATTTGACCAGGGTGAACTCCAGCTTGTCGGAGCCCCATTCCAAATCCAGCTTTTCGGGAAAATCGTCGGCCTCCAGTTCCGCGTTGATATCGTGGTACACGTTCCCGTCGAAGCGTTCGAAGTCAATCTCCCAAATGGTGTCCTTGGAAGCGGGGATCACCTCGCCGTCGGGGAAGCGAATCTCCATCCACTCACTGGTTCCCGGTGCGTCCTTGTCGACGGTCCACAAGACCTGGGCCTCCCAGGGCAGGTACCATCCCTGACCCAGGCTGCCGTTCCAAATGCCCTGGCTCACGTAACGCCTGGCCACGGTCAGGGGAATGCCCGGCGCCGGCAGGAAAGGAACATCCGGGTCTTCGGTCAGGTTGATGCGTCCCGACCAGGGCTCGGTCTGGTTGAATGAGTTCAGCTCGTTGAGGCCGGTGCCCCAGGGGTCGGTTTGAACTTCCAGGCTCAGGCGAACCGTTTCCTTGTCGTCCAGTCGCTTGACCGGGCGGCCCACCAGGCGCATCTTGCGTTTAATCGCCAGAGGAATGCCGCCCTCGGAAACGCTTTTGGGGCTCAAGCCCACCTTGGACAAGGGGAAGGTAATGCGATGCACATGCACGCCGTGGCCCGAGTCCATATTGTCCATGGACCAGGGTTCCGAGATCACCTTGTCGTCATCATCCAACAGTTGCAGCACCACATGGGCGTCCTCGCGCAGGCTGAAGCCCAGGTCTACACGGATCTCGTCCTCGTTATCGGGCGCCGATTGGGAAATGATCTCCAGCGTGCCGTTTCTGACGCGCCTGGTCGAGTTCTTGTTCAGTTCGAAGCCCGGGTTGATGAACAACGGCGGTGTGAGAATGACCTGCTTCTGCCGGGCATTACTGCCCATGACAATGCGGTCGCCCATAAACGCCATGGTGAAGTTCTTGGGATTGTCTATATCTATGTCGGCAACCAGGCCCGGGATGAAATCGCCCTGCTTCACGGGTTGGGTCAGCTTGCTGTCCAGTTCCACCAGCGCGGGATCACAGGGATTGTTTTTGTACTGAAGCCCCAGATCCACCCAGGCCGTCACATCGATCACGATCAAGCGTCCGTCCGCTGACATGGCCGCCACCTCCTGGCGGTCGGGATGAACTTCGATATCCTTGATGGGGCGATCGAACAGCATGAAGGCGAAATAGGTGACGTCATCGCGGCGTTCCAATCCGGCGAACATCAGGCCGCCTTCCTTGCCGTCCGCCGGGTTGGTGCGCATGACCGCGATGTCCATGGGGTCCTGGTCGAAGCCGCGCATCAATTCGGTCTGCACCTGCGGCACGATGCCGATGAAGATGGGATCGAATTCCGAGGGGAGGCCGCCGCGACCCAACAATTTGCTCAGTTGGGGCGGGCAGGTGTCGCTGCCCGTTTGATCGCCGCCGCCGGAATCACTGTTCAGGAAGATGTCGTTTTCGGAGAAGTAGGTCAGGCGGTCGTCCTTGCGATCGCCGTCAATGTCCCAGTTTTTCAGGCGTTCCGCCGCCGTGTCGTAGCGGGTTTCGCCCTGGGGATCGAACGGGCTGTAACCCGCGTCGTAGCCGCTGAGTAAAATGCGGAGCGGCGGGTCGCCGTGGTACCAGGCGCCCAGTTCTATGCCGCCGGTGCCCCACAAAATCTTTTCGCGATCGTTGGGGTCAAACTCACGCGGCCCGGTGCCGAGGGCAATTTCAACGGGCGTGCCGATAGCGCCGCCGATAAAGAATTCCGGCGGATAGACAAACGGGAAGTAGCGCTCTTTCAAGGCGCTCGCGGGTTGGTTGACGCCCTGAACCGTGGAGAACGGCGGGCGTTCGGTATTGTCTGCTTGCAGGAAGCGACGGCCGATGCCTTGTTGGTAGTAGACCAGGAGATCGGTGAGGTCCACCACTGACACGCCGCCCCAAACCGTGTTGATCCACACCACACCGTCGTTCACGATCATCTGGCGTACCCGGTCGGATTGGGTATTGCCCACGGCGAAACCGCCGGCCAGGGCTTCCAGTCCCTTTTTGTTGGGGTTGAACATCTTCATGCGCGCGGGTCGCATGACCTGGGTCTGGCCACCGTAGACGCGGTTCACGATGCTGTAACCCACCAGGATGTAACCGGGAATGGGTCCGGCCGAGGGGTTGTGCCAGAATTCAACGGTGCGTGCCCCGGCGTTGAGAAAGGACCAACTGGGCTCTTTGGTCTCGCGAACCGGGATGACGTGTTTTTTGATCAGTTTGCCGGTATCGCGTTTTTCGTAGATCACCACCTCGGGTCCGCCTTCCGATGCGATGGACAACTCGAAGAGGTATTTGCCCCAGGTGGCGTAGTCCACCAGCAGGCGCTTGGTGAAGTCTTGAACCTCGGCGCCGCCCGGTAAGGTAATCCAGTCGGCTTGATAGTGCAGGCCTTCGTCCAATTCTTCATCCGGGGGAAGCTTGACACCGGTGGTATCGGTGATGCCGTCACCGGCGGTCACCTTCAGCTTGAGACTGTGGTCCGGGGGCAGCACGCCGATGGGTTTCAGGTACAGTCCCTTCAGACCGGTACCGGCGGCAACATCCTCCAGACCCTCGGGCGTAAGGAACTCAACGGGCCAGAGATTGCCTGCACCGGGAACACCCAGTTGGCCTACGCGCAATTCGAACTGAGCTTTCAAGGCGTCGGCCGACGGTGCGATCATGGGTTCGCTGAAGGGAATATAGATCAGCTCGCCTTCCAGGATAAGGCCCTGGTTGGTTTCGTTGACGCCCTCGTTGTTGACCGGCTCCGGCTGCACACCCGAGCCGATGATAAAGGGCGCGCGCGAAGTGGGCACGATGCCGTCGTCGCCGCCGGTATTGGGCAGGGTTAGATAGGCAAAGCTTGCATACATCTCGAAGCCGAAGGGATTACGTACGGTCACCTTCATCTGGTGACTGCCCGGCAGGCCGCTGTTAGCGCGGATCTTCAGGGTTTTGTTCTCGCCTACCTCCTGGGGATCGGCGCTCAACGGGGCGCCGTCCAGGCGGGCTATGGCCACGTGCTCCAGGTCTGAGCGGTCTTTGACTTCCCAAACCAGTTCGTAGGGCAGACCCTCGGGCACCTTGCCGTCCAATTCGAAATTCAGGCTGAGAACGGGGTCGCGCTCGCCGTCTTTGTAGACATTGGCCTTGACGAATTCCAGACCCAGGCCCGGCGGCCTGCTGGTGCCGATGCCGCCGTCCGGGTCCACGTACCAGAATCCGAAATCGCGGTGGTACCAGGCCTCGGGTTGCATGGCCCCGGCGATCTGGTGAGGGATGGTGCCGTTGGCGAAGTCGGCGAAGAAAATCTTCCTGGCCAGGAATGAGAAAGACGGGTGATTGGCAAAATGAGGCCAGCCGAAGACCCGTTGGTCTTCCGGGAACCACCAGGCGCTTGACGCCCAGTACTTGCCTTCTGAATCCGTGGGTGCAATGTTCAGCGGATACTGTCTTTGGTTGGACGTATTGGACGCCACGTAACCCGAATAGCTGATGCCGTACACGGGCTCGTCGCTGTTGTTCTTGATGGTTACGATATGGCGCACCTTGTCGCCCGCGTCGATAATGCCGTCGCCGTCCTGGTCTTCTTCCAATTCAAAGGTTTTGACCGCGTAGTAGGCCGGTTCGGGATCGGGAACGTCGTTGGCGTCCAGCACCGGTTCCTTGCCGTTCGGCCCTTCCGTGTGAGCTGTCATGTCGATGAAGTTCACGCCCTCGGGCACGTCGGTAACAAAGGAAATAGTTGCGGATTCACCCGGCGGAATGGTGCCGATGCTTACTTCCACCTCGGTATCACCCTGGGCGTTCCCACTGATAATGGACGTTTCCGGCGGATCCTGGCTCGGCGGCGGCTCTACCTCTACCGAGCCCTCTTCCAGCCTGGCGATATCGTTGACCGGGGTCTGGAAGGGGAAGCCCATTACCCAGGCTCCTTGGATCAGGTTACCTTCTTCGGCGTGTAAGGTGCCGAATCCCTCGACCACCTCATCCTTGTACTCGAACGCACCCACCTGGCCGAATTTCACGATGCCGCGACCTTCACCCGAGCCGCTGATCAGGATGGTGCTGACCGCCATGGCCACGCGTTGCTCCAGGAGGAAACTTGCCATGCCCCAGGCAAAAGCCAGGAGTTTGCCGTTCGCCTTGGAGAAACCGGGAGGCGGCTCACCCAGGGAAGCGTGGCCTACAAAACGGACCGGTATCTCGGTATTGCGGTTTTGGATAACGGGCGAGGCCAGGTCTACAAGGGGTCGCTGAATCTCGTCCAGACCTACGCCTGC
Organism: Acidobacteriota bacterium; assembly: GCA_030066195.1. GTDB lineage: Bacteria > Acidobacteriota > Holophagae > Acanthopleuribacterales > Acanthopleuribacteraceae > JASJCB01. The sequence continues at coordinate 8,964 of JASJCB010000104.1, read as the reverse complement.
CGTTTGTTCACGCCACCATTGGGGCATGAAGGGCAGGGGCTGGCTGAGTAGTTTCATATTGGTGGGATTGCCGTCCTGGTCGTAGGTGATGTCCGGGTCCCAGGTCATTTCTGCGACCGTGTATTCATTGGCCAGGCCGTCGATCAGCCACAACTCGGTAGTGACGCCCGGGTTGGCGGAGATATCCGGTTCGGGCTGGGTCCAGCGCTCGAAACGCACTTCTCGCTCTTGTTCAAGAGCCCCCGGCGGCAGCGTGAATGTACCCGCGCCCGGCAGTTCGAAGGTACCGCCGCGAGGTCCGGCGGTAAAGGCGATCAGGTCATCGGTAGGCGCGGTTTCGTAATAGAGCGTCAGGGTAATGGTTGCCGTTCTGCCATGGGGCGAGGTTAGTTCCACCTCGATGGGGTCCAGTTTGCGGGCGGCCAGTTCAATTTCCATGGCCGAGGTGTCGGGCAGTTGGCTGAAGTTACCGCTTGCCCCGTTGTGGGTATTGAACAGGCTGATGAAGGTGCCCACGGGACCCACGGGGGCCGTTGCGCGAATGAAAACGCTGTTGTTGGTGGGGTTGTAGACCATATAGAGGTTTTCCGGTGCCAGCGGCGCCGGCTCGGCGTCTAAAGGGACGCTATAGGTGAGTTGGAAGGGCTCCAGGGCAAGACCGTTTTGGGCGGTGATGCCGGCTGTTCCCTCGATGGTGAAGGTGTCGCCAGGGGCCAGGTCGTCGTTGGTCTCGTCTTGGATCAAGGTGGCCAGGTTGCCCAATACGCGTTCTTCACCCAGTTCCCATTGCCATTCCATGACGCGTTGGGTTCCGTTTACCCTGGCGATCAGGGTTTCGGGCGCCACGGAGGTCAGGTCTACCGGGTAGCTGAATTGCAGCATGAACTGGGGAGCCAGTCCGATGTTCTCGCCGGATGCGGGCAGGCTGCCGCTGAGGCGCAGGGCGGGCGAGGCTGTTGGCACGACCCAGTTTTGGGTGCCGCTTTCGTTGCCGGTTAGTTCCAGGGTCAGTGCGCCCGTTGACAAATTCTCGGCCAGGCCGTCCAGGAAATGAACTCCCGGCGGCAGCACCAGCCAGCCGGATTCGCCCAGTGCGAGGCGATCGCCCAGCAGGCTGTCGCGAACGCGGATATCGCCGGCCGTGTTGGGGTCCAGGCTGATGGAGCCCAGGATCATGGGCAGTTGCGAGGTTACCAGGAAGTAGTCGCCGTCCAGCCAGGAGCGACCGGGCAGCAGGGGAATACTGCCGGATGCATCCAGCAGGCCCATGAGACGGTGACGTGCGCCCAGGGTGTTGGGTTCGGTATAGAACAGGGCCACGCGACCCGCATCGGCGAGGGAGTAGCCGTCCAGGTCAAGCGACAGCGAGGGCGGCGTACCGCGATCTTCGATGGACAGGCGGAAGCCTTCGCCCAGGGTCCAGTCCGGGAAGCTTACCGAGCCGGTGTCGGCCGCTTCGGCCCGCAGCCAGAACTTTTCCGTGCCGCCGGCGGTCAGGTTCATACCGGCGCGAACCTCGATGGTGGCGGAGCCGGTGACCCAGACGCCGGGGTCGGCGCTGACGCCCTCGGCCGGGCCGCCGATGGTGGCGCTATGGATGGTGGCCAGCAAGTCGTCGCGGCGCGGGACCAGCGGCAGGTGCGCGTTACCCCTGCCGTCCGCGCGTTTGTAGAGGACGGCTTGTTGGGGAATGGTGCGGATGGCCGTTTCGCCTTCCGTAGGGTTTTCCTTGCGGTAGGTTTCCGAGCGGCGCATCAGCACGCGCGTGCCCGACCAGCTTTGCAGGTTGTCGTGTTTGAACACGGCCAGGGCGCTGATGCCCGAACGCGCTACCGAAAACGGCGGGTCGGCTTCCACGCTCAAGCCGCTGCCGTCCGCCTGGCCCGCGACCGCTTCCGGTAAGACTGTCAGCAGGTTGCCCGGCGTTTGGTCGGCCGTGGCGACATCCGGGAAAACCCAGGCGTAGACACGGCCCGCCGTGACCGGAACCATCCAATTCGCGTTGCCGTGATCGTCGATGCGCCAGCCGGTTTCACCGTGGGCGAAGCTGACCAGATGCGAACCCGTTGCCGCCGGACCGGTCCAGCTTGCGCTGCCCGAATCGATGTGGAAGACGGTATGCGGTCGCCAGCCCAAGGGCAGCAACAGCGGCAGGGCCTGATCCGAGAAGGTGGTGAGGGACGGGCTGCCGTTCACCGTCAGTTGGGTGCGTCGGGTCAAGCCGCTGTGCAGGTTATCGTAAACCTGTTGGTTGGCAGACGCGGCTAGTGCATCCGCGCCGACCGGAACCACGGTTCCGCCCGCGGTCGCACCGGGTTGGGTGAGGCGCGCATCGGGTAAGAGGCGCACCTCACCCGGTAGGAACGGACCCTCCAGTTGCACATTCAGATAACCGCCCGCGCTGACCGTGATACGGGGCACCGGTACGGTCTGCCAGGTGCGGTAGTAACCGTCGGCATCGGTGGTCAGGGTAACGCCGGCGTTTTCCAGTTGGACCGACGCGCCTGCTACCGGGTGGCCCGTGGTCGCGTCGAAGACATAACCTTCCAGCAGAAGGTCGCCTGCCACCGGCACCACCAATGGAACCTGGTTACTGCTGCCGTCTTGGGTTTCGGCTCGGGCCAAAAAAGTAATGCTCGCCAGTTCGGAGCGATTGGGAATGGGATATTCGTGTAACAGCAGGTCGTTGTTGACCGTGGCAATTTGGGTTTCGGTCTCGCCGTCCATGCGGAACAGTTGGATCAGCTTGACCGGGCTGTCGCCTTGGGCCGAGGCTCGTGCGGTCAAGGTAACGCTGGAACCGACGGGTGCGGCGGTGGGCGTGGCGTTCAGGGTCACCAATACGCCGGCGGCGGGGTCGGGGTTCCAGGTGACGGTAAGGTCGGCGCTGTTGCCCACATGGTCCGTAGCGGTCAGTGTCAGCGGGAAGTCATCCGAGGGCAGGTTGCTCAGTTCGAATTCCGAGACCTGGCTGCCCAGTTCCGGTCGACCGGCCACGGTGAGCACGGGGGCCGCGTCCCAGGTGTCGAACAGGGCGCCGCGCAGGGTGAGCGTATTACCCGTGCCGCGCTGGGCCGTGCCGCCTTCCAGGTTGATGACGGGCGCGGTGCGGTCCACGATCAATTGTCGTTGGCGGCGAATGGTCTTACCGTTGGCGCCCGTCACTTCCAGGTTCAGCCAGGTCAGCCCCTCGTCGGCCAGATTGACCGTACCGCTGAAACCGGCGGCGGTAAGGTTCAAGGCGGTTCCGTTCACGAAAGCCGTTGCCGGTATGCCTTCCAGGATGCGGCCCGCAACGGCAACGCTTGTGCCGGCGGTGACCAGCCCCGGGGTGGGTTCGTCCCAGGCGATGGAGAAGGGTGCGGAGGGATCCACGCCTACCGGTAGCGAGGTTTGGTCGTTGAGCGTGTTGCCGGCCGCATCGGTGATCGTATAGTCAATCAGCCAGAAGCCGTTTTCGGCGGGACTGGTCCAGGTCCAAGCCGGTAAGAGTCCGCTTGCCTGGTCGATGTCCGCGTTGCCCGCCTGAGTGTCGCTGATGAGATAGGTTGTAATACCGCTTGCATCGTCGGCTATTGCCGCCGCCAGATCGGTGGCGGTGGACGCATCCACGAACAGCGGCAGGGTGGTCCACTCAAAGGTGGGATCGGTGCGGTCGATGTTCAGGGGCAGTATCGCGGAACCGGTTTGGCCGTTGCCGCTGTAGTCGAAGCCGGCCTGGAAACTGCCCTCCTCGGCATGGCTGAACGATGCCTGACCGTCGGTCAAGGTCAGCGGGTTTGTCGCGCCGTCGATCGTGACATCCACGGTTTCCACATCGATGCCCACGGTAATGATATAGTCCAGTCGGGCGCTGTTGACCCAGGTTCCGTCCGTGGGCGCGTTGTTCACGGGGGTGATGGTGAGGAAGAAATCGGAGGTCAGCGCCAGGTCGTGATCCACGCTGAGCAGGTTGCCGGCCACGTCATAGGCGCGCAGGCGCACGGTCCAAAGCAGTCCTTCGTTGGGCGCGGTCCAGGTCCAGCTTGGATCGGACGTGCCGTCGTCCAAGACTTCCCGGCCCAGATCGTCGAAGATTTGGCGGGCGGCAAGGCCGCTTGCGTCATCGGCCAGGAGAGCCGCGAAATTAACCTGTTTGCCGAAACCCGCCTGATCAGCGGGTGACCAGTTCAGAGTGGGTGCGGTACGGTCGATGTTCAGCGTCAGGGGCACGCTGCCGGTGCTGCCGCCCGGGCCGTACCAGTTGAAGCTGAACTGGTGCGTGCCTTCCGACAGGTTTTGCATCAGCCAGTCGGCTGTTTGGTCCGGGTTCAGCGGGATGCTGACGGGATCGGGCCCCAGCGAGACGGAGACCACGTCCAGGGATGTTACATGCGTTGCGGCTTCCAGCAAATAGGCCTGGCTTTCGCCGTTGATCCAGCGTCCGTCCGTGGGTGATTGGCTGTCGGCACTGATCAGGTTCAGGCCCAGATCCAGTTGTTGGATGTTCACAACGGCCGTCGCCGTATCGCTGTTACCCGCGTAGTCGGTGGCGCTCAATTGCAGCGTAACCTGAACCAGGGCCGGGTCGTAGGGTGTTAACCAGAAGTCCAAGCCCTCGGCAACCGTTGCGATCTCGATGCCGTCGCGGGTCAGGCTTGCGCTTGCGATGCCGTTTTCGTCCACGGCCAGCCAGTCGAAGTTCAGGCGTTCCGTTTGCAGGACGGAAAGCGGCGCGTTCACGGTGACCACGGGTGCGGTGATGTCGCGAATCAGGTTTCGGGTTGCGCTCGCCGTGGTGGAACCCAGTGTGGCCTCGGCGGTTAATGGAATCTCGCCTTCGGCGTCCAACGGCAGGTCGATGGTCCAGTTGACGCCGTCTTGGGTGGTTTCGAAACCGTTCAGCAGTACCGTTGCCGCCGCGTCGGAAACCGTGCCGGAGACCGTGACGGTATCGCCGTTGGTGATAAGACCGGTATCCGGGTTGGTAATGGTCACCTGCACGGCCGCCGGTTGCACCACGACCGTGTGCGTCAACGTGGCTTCATTGCCCAGTTCGTCCCGGGCGATGATGTTGAAGACAACGGGCTCCAGGCTGTCGATGGGTATGGCGTGGTTCAGCGTGCCGGTCGCGGTATCGCCCACCACGTTGCCGTCCAGGGAAATCGAAACGGGCCCCAGGGCATGGGTATCGGTGATCGTCCAACTGTAGTCGAAGTTGTCGCCCTGAATGCGGGTTTCCGGCGCGGTGAAATCGATGACCGGCGGCGTGATGTCGCGCACCACGGTCAGGCTGTCCGTCGTTCGATTACTTTCCAGAACAGCCTCAGCCAATAGGGAGATGTCGCCCTCTCCGGCCAGGGGCACGGTGACGGTCCAGTCGCCGGCGGTTACCTGAGCCGGGACGCCGCGTACGCTGACGGGGGTGCCGGCCGGGGTGATCGTGCCGCTTAGGGTGAGATTGTCGGCATTGGTCAGCGAGTTGGGCTCGGGAGATGTGATGGTGACGGTCAGCTCAACGGGAATGACGGTGATGGTTTCGGTGATCAGGTGTCGGTTGCCGGCCGTATCGGCGGCTTCCAGGGTCAATACGATCGTCGTCAACCCGTTGTCGTAGGGTACGGTGAAGCTGCCGCTGCCGACAGGGTCCGTGCTGACCGGGGTGACGCCGCGACGCATCTCTACCCAGTCCAAGGCCAGGTTGTCGCTTGCGGTCCAACTGAAATCCAGGGTTTGGCCTTGGGTGACCGTGTCGCCGGCGGTAATCGCCAGAACCGGCGGGGTGCCGTCGTAGGTAATGGTGCGGACAGCTTGGGCCGTGTGTACGTCCAGCGTTGCCGTTGCCGTCAGCGTGACTTCGCCGTCGGTGGTCAGCGGCAGGTCTACCGTCCAGGTATCGGCATCAACCGTTGCCGGTTCGCCGTTCAGGGTGACGATTGCCAGGGGATCGGAGACCGTACCGGTGACCGTGACGGTGCCGGCATTGGTCAGTAGACCGGCCACGGGTGTGGTGATGCCGATTTGCAGGTCCACGGTTTGCACCTGGACCGTGTGTTCGGCGTTACTGACATTGCCCAGGCCGTCGGTTGCCGTAAGGGTGAGGACGATGGGTTCGACGGCGGCCGGGGGTACTTCAAAATCATCGGCGCCGGCGGGTAGGGTGCTGATCTCAACGCCGTCCAGACTCATGGAGGCGCTGATCACGTCGTTGCGGTCTTCCGACTGCCAGCGGAAGATCAGGGTTTCACCTTGCACGATGGTATCGGGGGCCACGATATCCAGATCAGGGCCCGTTCCGTCCTGCTCAACCGAAACGCTGTCGGTTGCAGAAAAGCCGGCAAGCGTGGCGCGTGCTGTCAGTTGGAAGACGCCGTCCTCGCTCAAGGGAACGTCGGCTGTCCAACCTAGTCCGTCTACCACGGCGTCCAACCCTCCAACCCTCACGGAGGAATTGGCGTGGGAAACGGTACCGCTTAGCGCCACGCTGCCGGTATTGGTCAAGAACCCGTCTTGCGGGCTGTTTATGGTTACGCTTAGATCAATGGGTTGGACGGCAACAACCAGGGTTTCTCGATTCGCATGACCGAAACTGTCTTGAGCGTTGAACTCAAAGGCCAGTTGGGTCAGGTTAACTTCTACGGGGACCGTGTAATTGCTGCTGCCGTTCGCCTGATCGCTGAAGGGTTGCCCGTTCAGGGTGACGCTGCCGGTTATCGGCGTGCTGCCGTCCTCGGCGGTCCAACTGACCATGAGGCTCTGTCCCATGGTCACGGGGTCGGGCGTTGCGGTCAGGGTCATGACGGGCGGTTGGGTGTCGCGCACCACGGTCACCATGGCATTGGCCGGAACGCTGGTGCCGAACGTAGCCGTTGCGGTAATAGTGTTATCGCCTTCCTGGCTTAAGTTCACACTCGCGGTCCAGTTCAGCCCGGTTTGTTCGGCGGGGGCCCCGTTCACGGTGACGGCGGCCGATTCGGTGCTCACGGTACCGGTTACCGTAATGGTCGAGGCATCGGTTCGCGCCCCTTCTTCCGGTGAAGTAATGGCAATACTCAGGCCCGGCGAGTTCACCGGTACGATCAACGTCTCCTGATTGGGATTGCCGAAACTGTCTTGTGCATCGAAAACAAGTTCCAATTGGGTGAGCCCCGCGTCCACGGGGACGTCGAAGGGCGCGTTACCCGAGGGCTGATCGCTGAAGGGCGCGCCGTTGACGGTCAACGAACCGGTAACGGGCGTGCTGTCGTCACTCGCGGACCATGTAATGGTGAGGGTTTCGCCCATGGTGATCGGGTTCGGTGTTGCGGTCAGGGTCATGACCGGTCCGGTGGTATCGCGCACCACGGTGATTTGAGCCTCGGCGGGAGGTACGCTGCCCAGGGTTGCGGTGGCGGTGACAATGTTTTCGCCTTCCAGGGTCAGCGGAATATCGGCAGTCCAGTCGGTGCCGGTCAGCACGGCGGTGACGCCGTTGACGGTAACCGTGACCGCATCGTTATTGACCGTGCCGGTGATAGTAGTAGTTTCATCCGAAAAACGCGCGCCGTCCGCCGGAGAGGTAATGGCAATCTCCAGATCGGGATTCACGGGCACGGTTGTTTGCGTGGTGTCGCTATTGCCCAGGGCGTCGGTTGCGGTCAGTACAAAGACCAGTTCGGTGAGCCCGGCATCGGCCGGCACCGCATAAACCTGTTCACCGTTTGCCTGATCGCTGAAGGGTTCGCCGTTCAGGGTTACGGTTCCGCTGACCGGCGTACTGTCATCGGAGGACGACCAGGTCACGGTAAGCGGTTGGCCCACGGTAACGGGACTGGGTGCGGCGCTGATGGAAAGTGTGGGCGCGGTGGTATCGCGAATGACGCTGATTTGGGCCTGGGCCGGGGTTTGGCCGGCGAAGCTCGCCGTGGCGACGATGGTATTGAGGCCTTCAACGGCCAGGGGTACATCGGCGGTCCAGTTGGTGTCGTTTTGCGTGGCGGGCACACCGTTCACGCTGACGGTGGCGGCGGCAATGGAAATGGTCCCCGACACCGTCAAGGTTTCCGTGCCTACCCTGGCGCCGTCGGTCGGGTCGGTAATGGTTACGCTCAGTTCGGGCGGATTCACGGCCACGATCATTTGGGTGGTATTGCTGTTTCCGAAGGCGTCTTGAGCGTTCAGGTCAAAAGTAATTTGGTTCAATGCGGCGTCGATGGGCACCGTGTAGGATTGGCTGCCTGAGGCTTGATCGCTGAAGGGCTGACCGTCTCGGGTGACGGAGCCGGACACGGGCGTGCTGTCATCGGCGGACGACCAGGTAACCAGAATGTCTTGACCCATAACTACCGGGTCGGGTGTGGCGGTGAGGCTGAGCACGGGGCCGGTGTTGTCACGGGTAACGGTGATTTGATCCGTGGCGGGCACGGCCGTGCTGAAGGAAGCCGTGGCGGTGATGATATGATCACCTTCGGTGGGCAGGGGAACCTCGGCGCTCCAATTGGTCCCGGTTTGGGTGGCAGGCACCCCGTTAACGGAAACTGTCGCCGCCTCAAGACTCATGGTGCCGGTGACGGTAACGGTGTCCAGGTTCGTGCGGAAGCCGTCAGCGGGTGTATCGATGGCAACGCCGAGCGTCGGCGGATTGACCGCTACCACGGCCTGGGCTGTATTGCTGTTTCCGAAAGCGTCTTGAGCGTTGAGGTCAAAGGTGATTTGGGTAAGCGCGGCGTCGAAGGGAACCGTGTAGGATTGGCTGCCTGAGGCTTGATCGCTGAAGGGCTGACCGTCTCGGGTGACCGAGCCGGACACGGGTGTGCTGTCATCGGTGGATGACCAGGTAACCAGGACATCCTGACCCATCACCACGGGATCGGGCGTAGCGGTAATGCTCAGCACGGGGCCGGTGTTGTCGCGGGTTACGGTGATCTGCGCCGTGCCGGGTGTCGCCGTACTGAAAGTAGTCGTGGCGATGATGACATGATCGCCCTCGGTGGGCAGGGGAACATC
>JASJCB010000250.1 GCA_030066195.1 Acidobacteriota bacterium | reverse complement strand
GTCTTCATTTCCTGTCGCGTCAATTTATTGAACATGCGGTATCTCCTAGTCGTCGTCAGCATCGAATAAGGGGTTCACGGCGCTACCCGTTTCGGCATAGAGGGGATTCGTATCCGCCATATCGACATCTTGATGGTTGCGGCCGCCTTTGATCGAATGCATTTGTTGTGGATGAAGCAGTTTGAACATGGTTCGTACTCCCGTGGAAAAAATAATATAGCCTTAAGGCATGGACTCATTATACTGACGACCCGCCCCCGACGCGTCCTACAATCAGGGCATCGTCAAATCGGGGGTAGTTGAACGGTGTTGGGTCCTCCGCAAGGGGGCCGGGCTTTCCATGGTTCCGGAGGCATGACACGGTCCAACTGCGCTCTTGGTAACAGATGCCCCGTTTAGTCATTCTTCCAGGTTGTATCAAATCGAAAAGGCGGCCACCCGATGGATGACCGCCTGGTTATTCGGCTTCGATTTCGGCGTCGGCCTGAAATCGAGCCTTCTTTGTTAACGAATTACTTTTTCTGCCCGGGGGAGCCGGGATTTTCAGTTGCCGTACCGCCCGGAGCCGTTGCCGAGGCCGTGCCGCCGGCACCCGGGTTGGTGGGGCTGTTACCGCCGGTGCCGCCGTTAGCCGTCGCCGTGCCGCCCGCGCCCGCTACCGCGGTTGCAGGACCGCCCTGGCCGCCGGGATTGCCCTGGGTGTTGCTGCCGCCGGTACCGCCGTTGGCCGTCGCCGTTCCGCCGCTACCGCCTGCCGTTGCGTTGCCGGCGCCGCCCGTGACACCGCCGTTGCTGGAGTTACCGCCTGTAGCCGTAGCCGTACCGTTGGCGCCGTTGGAGGTTGCCGAACCCGTGCCGCCGGTGCCGCCGTTGCCGCCTTTAGCGTTGGACGAACCGTTAGAACCGTTGCTGGTAGCCGTACCTTTACCACCCTGGCCGCCGTTGTTGGAGTTACCGCCGTTAGCGGTGGCGTTGTTGCCGTTGCCGCCGGCCGTGGAAGTGGCGTTGCCGCCGTTGCCGTTGAAGCTATCGCCGCCCGTTGAATTGGCATTGCCGTCTTGGGCATTCGCATTGGCGTTACCGCCCTTCTGGTCACCGAATCCGTCACCGCCGTCAGCATAGGCCGAGGAACCGTTGCCGTTGGCGCGGGCATCCGCACTGCCGCCGCGACTGTTACCGGTGGCGATCACAATGGCGCCGTCCTTGTTGGAGGATGCGCGACCCGAGCCCCATACGATGGGCACGCCGCCGACAGTACCGCTTGCCGATTCGCAACCCAAAGCCTCCATCCGCGCATTCAGGTTTCGCATGGCCTGGTGCATGCTCTGACCGCCTCGGGGCGACAAACTGGGAGGCGGACCGCCGCTCACTTCAAAGTTATCGTTGACGGCTCGTTCCAGCTCCTCGTCGCAGGGGTCCGGCTCAGTTTCGACCGGTTCTGCATCGATGGGAGTGACATCACCGTCACCCACCGGTGTGGCCACGGCGCCGTCAACGTCGACAACGACTTCAGAGAAGGCGCTGAAGGCGGACAGACCGATGTAATAGACGCCCCTCTCGGGATAGGGGATGACGCAGGTTTCATTGCTGCCCTCTTCGAAGGGGCGACAGTCATAGCTGTCGGCCGTAGGGAGGAAGCCCTGTGCGGTGTACAAATCCACATCGCCGGAACCGCCGCTCACGGTGATTCTCAGTTCTTCAACGCCTTCTTGAACCTCTAACTTGTAGTAGGTCCAGCTGTTGGCTTTCCCACTGAGTCCGAAGTGGGTCTCACCGTCGCGAAAAGAGTCCTGGCTCATGGCCGGCGCAAGGCACAGGGCCAGAGCCGACAAAACAAACAGTTTCATTTTTTACTCCGTAGATATACTTTCACTAAGAAAGGTGATGAAAGAGCGCGGCCGGGCCGCGCCGACAGAACCGACCTGTCTGAGTCGCGACGTTGTATGGAAAGGGGAGCGCCTGAAAAAGGTGGCTTAAGGGAGTAATCGTTCTCCGTCAAGCTATTCAGTGCTAAATAGATTAATGACGACTCATGCCAAATCAGAAGGCCGATGCAGGGTGCATTATAACACAAAGTAGCGATAAAGCCAGTACCCGTGGAATTGTTTGTGTGCGTGAAATCACAAGATGTATTGTAACCTTCACTGAAGCGAGTCTATGTGTAAACCTCGGGCGAAGCTTCCGATCAGCCCTCTCTCAGCGTGCGCAGGTGGGCAGCGACTGAACTCGCCAGGCCTTTGAGGTCGTAGCCTCCTTCCAGTACGGATAAAATGCGACCTTGAGCGTGATCATCGGCGACGGAGGCCACCAAACGCGTCATTTCCGCAAAGCCCTCGTCAGTGACACGCATGGAACCCAGCGGGTCCAGATCGTGAGCGTCGAATCCCGCCGAGATGATCACCAGATCCGGCCTGAAGGTATCGCCGATGTGTTTCAGGTCGGCTTCCATGGCAACCAGGTAATCGCGGTCGCCGGTCCCCGGGGGCAGCGGCCTGTTGAGCGTAAAGCCCTCACCCTTGCCGTAGCCGCGTTCGCCGCTAGCGCCGGTGCCCGGGTAGAAGGGGAACTGATGGGTGCTGTAATAGAAGACCTCGCTGCTTGTTTCGAAAATTTCTTGGGTGCCGTTGCCGTGATGCACGTCCCAATCCACAATCAAGACGCGAGAGGCCAGGTCGCTGTCAATGGCCGCCTGCGCCGCGATGGCCACGTTGTTGAAGAGGCAGAAACCCATGGCGCGGTTACTTTCGGCGTGGTGTCCCGGCGGACGCACACCGCAAAAGACTCGGGATAACCTGCCCTCCCGCATCTCGTCCAGTCCGGTCAGGGCGGAACCGGCGGCATACCATGCGGCTTCCAGCGAGCGGGCGCTGACGGGGGTATCCATGTCCATGCCGCGTCGGCCGGAAGTGATGGTGTCGATGACATGGCGGACGTGGGATTGCCTGTGAACGGAAGCGGCCTCTCGTTCGGTAGCGGGTCGTGCCTTCAGGGTTGCCAGATCATCCCATAGTCCGCATTCGGTCAGGTGCTTGTTGAGATATTCCAAACGGGCAATGCGTTCCGGGTGCCCGGGTCCCGTATCGTGTTCCAGACAAACGTCCGGACTGATATAACCGACATCATTCATGGGAGTCCTCGCTCGATTCGTGATAAAATAGAGTTGTTTGTTATCAAACCGCTGTAATGTTCGCACAGCCGGATAACAGATCACGGCCTCGTTTTTTTGTCGCGACCTGGTTATCCGGCCTTTTCTTTAGGCTCTAGTGTTTTTACCACTGATTCATGCTGATCGGTAGCCGTTAAGACCATTTCGTCTTACTCCGAATCATGCGGCGGGTTGGTCTTGGGAGACGGTGACCGGTACGCCGTTGACCGCGGCGTTGCCCGATAATTCGTCCATCAACAGGTGATCGGTCAGGTCGTTGATGCTGACGCCCGGGTTGGTCGCGGCTACGTTAAGGCGGGCGCCCTTACGGCCGTGACCCCAGCCGTGCGGCAGGCTGACCACGCCGGGTTTGATGTTGGTGGTTGCCTTGACCGGGGTGGTTACAGAGCCGGTTCGGGAGGTAACGCGTACGGTGGCGCCGTCTTCCAGGCCCAGTTCAGTCAAGTCGTCGGGATGCATGAACAACTGATTGCGCGCGGGCCCTTTGATCAGGCGTTCGCTGTTATGCATCCAGGAATTGTTGCTGCGCAGGTGCCGGCGGCCGATGAGCACCAGGCCCTCGGCGGGTTTGTCGAGGCGGGTATCCAGGCGCTTCAAGTCACCGGTCAGGGCCTCGGGATTGCAGAGAATCTTTTTGTCGGCGGTGAAAAGCCGGTTGGGTAGGCTGGGTTCCAACGGGCCCAGGTCGATACCGCTGGGATTTTCCCTGAGCGAATTCAGGGTCAGCGCCAACGGGTGTCCGACCACGGGGCCGTAGGGTCCGTGGTTCAGCCCCATGTCCAGCAGCATGTGCGGCGGAGGCAAGGGGACCGGGGGCGAGTTGCCCAGTGCTTTGGCCAGGCGGTTGCCCAGGTCTCTCATGATTTCCCAATCGTGTTTGCTGTTCTCCTGTTTGGGTAGAATCGGCGAACTGTAACGGGCGGTATTGCGAACGGCCAGGACGTTGAAAACAATGTCGTAGTGATCGCGCTCCAAGGGGCCGGAAGGCGGCAGGATGATGTCGGCAAGGCGGGTGGTTTCGTTGATATAGCAGTCGATGGAGACCATGAATTCCAATTGCCCGAAGGCCTTCTCCAGGCGGCTGCCGTTGGGAGTGGACAGCACCGGATTGCCGGCAACGGTCACCATGGCGCGAATTTGACCTTCCCCGGGCGTCAGGATTTCCTCGGCCATGGCGCTTGCCGGCAGCTCGCCCGAAAACTCCGGCAGTTGCCGCACGCGGCTGCGCCAGGCGTCGAAATGCCCGGGCCGGCTCATGGGCCCGGCCAAGGTGTCCAAAGCGGGTTTGGTGAACAGGACGCCGCCCTTGCGATCGAGGTTTCCGGTGGCGATATTGATGATTTGAATCAGCCACTGGCACAGGGTGCCGAATTCCTGGGTAGACACCCCCATGCGGCCGTAGCAGGCGGCGGCCTCCGCGGCGGCAAAGTCCCTGGCCAGGCGGCGTATTGTATCGGCGGGAATACCGGTCACGGCAGCGGCGCGTTCGGGCGTGAAAGGCTTCAGGGCCTCGGCGACCGCGTCCAAACCGGTCAACATATCGGCCAGGCGGCCGGGTTTGGCCAGGCCCTCGCTGAAGATGTTACCGGCCATCGCGGCCAGCAAGGCGGCATCGGTGCCGGGTTGAATGAAGTGAAACTCGTCGGCCAGTTGGGCCGTCTCGTTGCGGCGCGGATCGATCTGCACCAATTTGCCACCGCGCTCTTTCAAGTCAAGTAGGCGCCGGCGTACATCGGGCACCGTCATCAAACTGCCGTTGGAAGCCAGGGGATTGGCGCCCAACATGAGGAAGTATTGCGTGTGGTCGATATCGGGAATGGGGACCAGCAGTTGGTGGCCGAACATCCAGTAACCCAAGAGTTGATGCGGCATCTGGTCCACGGAGGTGGCGGAGAAACGGTTGCGGGTTTTGATCTGTTTCAGGAAGAGGTTGCTGTGCGTCATGTTGCCGTAGTTGTGCACATTGGGATTGCCCGCGTAGATGCCGACCGCGTTACCGCCGTGCTCGGTTTTAATCGCGGCGATGCGGCCGGCCACCTCATCCAGTGCGGTATCCCAATCGATAGCTTCCCACTGATCGCCGTTGCGGCGCATGGGTGCGCGCAGGCGGTCGGGGTCGTTTTGCAGGTCGCCGATGGCAACGGCCTTGGGGCAGATGTGGCCTCGGCTCAGCGGGTCGTTCTTGTCGCCGCGAATTTGGGTGACCTGATCCCCTTCCATATCGATTTCCAGGCCGCACATGGCCTCACAGAGATGACAGGTGCGAAAGTGGGTTTGGGGCATAACCGTCTCCTCTACCGGAAAAACCCGGCCGGTGTTGAATTATTATTCACCATCTTACAACAAGGACCCGCGTATGTCTCGACTAGATGAACCGGCGGGTGTCGTGTTTTTCTTCTCGCATCAATCCAACCCGGCCGCCATGATGTTCCTGGGAAAATGAAACCGTTGCCGTAAAGACCGGGGGTGATGTCGGCTTGATTTGTCGGGCCGGGCTGGGTTATGGTTGACTGCTTTTGCTTGAATCATCGGCTTGTGAGGGAACCCCATGATCGATTACAAGGAATTTGTTCGCGACATCCATGACTTTCCCAAGGAAGGCATCGTCTTTAAAGATATCTCGCCCCTGTTGGCCAATCCCGGCGCCTTGCACGGCGCGATCGAGGCCATGGCCCAGCCTTTTATTCACGATCAGATCGACCTGGTGGTCGGCATCGAGTCTCGCGGATTTATGTTCGGGCCCGGCGTGGCCTATCACCTGGGCTGCGGTTTCGCTCCCGTTCGCAAACCCGGTAAACTGCCTCATGACACCCATTCCATTTCCTACGATTTGGAGTACGGCACCGATACCCTGGAAATCCATATCGACGCCATTCACCAGGGCAGCCGCGTGCTCATCGTCGACGACCTCCTGGCCACCGGCGGCACCGCCACGGCCACCAAACAGTTGGTGGAAAAAGTGGGCGGTGATCTGGTGGGTTTCAGCATGGTTATCGAACTCGGGTTCCTAAGTGGTCGTCAGAAACTCGGTGATACCAAGTTCCATGCCCTGATCAGCTATTGAGCTTCAGGCTCTAGGGCTGAATCGCGACCGTCACCGTTTTGGAGGTCACCGCCGCGTTGGGGAACCGGACCTGGAAGGTGTGGGTTCCCGGTTCCATGGGCCAGCGGACTTCATAGGGGTAACCGACGCGTCGGAAGGGTTTGCCGTCCACGTACCAGACCACTTCCGGCACGTTGGGCGCGACCTCGGCGCGCAAAGCCAGGGTTCGGTAGGCGGCGGGAATACCCGGGTCCAGAATCAGGCGCGAGCCGTCGGCCGGATTGCGGACATCCAAGGCAATTGCCCGGGCGTCTGCCGCCGGCGGCGGATCGTAACCCCGGCGCGCCGCCCAACCGGCATATCGCGGCGGCAGCACCACCCCGGGCACCGTCGTCACGTGCTCAGCGGGAGTATACGGCGTGGCGGCTGACCCCGTCTTGCGATCGACGGCGTAGAGGCGGTGCACCGTGTTGGATTTCAGTTCCGTATCCTCGGACAGCCATACCAACGCCGGGGATTTGCAGTGTGGCGTTGCCGCTTCGCCGGAAAGCGGACAGACCTTGACCGCCCGATAGCCACGAGGCAGCGGGAAGGGTTCCTCGCCCACGCCGCGACCGGCCTCGGGTTGCAGGGCCGTCAATATCTCCTTGACCAGTTTCGCGGCGTCCTTGCCGCTTACCTTTTTCATTTCCAGGTGGTCGGGGTGACCGATCCAAACGCCCGCCACGTAACGCCGGCTGTAGGCAACCGCCCAGGCATCGCGATAACCCTGGGAGGTTCCGGTTTTAACGGCCGCGGGAAAGGCGTTTTCCAAGGGACCGCCGCGTGAGAAGGAAGGCAGGCGCAATTGCGGATCGCTCAAGAAGTGCGTCACCTGGCGAACCACATCCTCCGACATCCGGCGTTCCGGCTCCGCTTCGCCCTTTGCGGGCAGCCATCTCAGCTGAAAGGCCAGACCATCGTTGGCCAGGACGCCGTAGGCGGTCACCAGTTCCTCCAGGGTCACATAGGCGCCGCCGATAGCCAGGCCCAGACCATAAAAGGAGGTGGGCCGACCGTCGCTCAACAGACCCAGTTCCCGCAGGCGAGCCGCGCTTTGTTCCAGACCGCACGTCTGCAATACCTTGATTGCCGGAATATTACGACTATTGGCCAGAGCTTGACCGTAAAGCATGGGGCCCAGGTAACCGTCGTCGTAATTGCGGGCGGCATAGTGACCGCCTTCATAGGTCAGGTTCAGGGGCAGATCGGGCAAGACGGAGGCGGCATCGAACAGGCCGCGCTCCAAACCGTAGGCGTAGATAAAGGGTTTCAGGGTGCTGCCGGAGGAACGGGGCGTGTCGGCGTAGTTGATGGAACCCGCGTAGGTCTCGTCGGCATAGAAAGCGGAGCCCAGGTAGGCGCGGATCTCGCCGGTTTCACGTTCAGCGACAATGACCGCGATATTCCCCGCACCCAGGGGCCGCAAGGCTGCGATGGTCTGGTCGGCCAACTTGTTGACCAGGTCTTGCATGTCCAGGTCCAGGCCGGTGCGAATGGGTTTTCTCGTGTCCGGGTTCTGTCGGTGTAGCTTCAATACGGCGTGGTAGCTGTGCCCGGGGCGCACCTCGCGCTTGGGAATGGTGAGCATGTCCAGCTGTTGTAAAGCGAGTGTCTTTTGTTCGTCGTCCAGCTTGCCGCGTCGATGGAGGAGTTGGAGCACCAGGCGGGCTCGCGCCTTGGCCCGTTTCAGGCCCTTGGCTTTGTATAGGTTGAAGCGTCCCGGCGCCTTGGGCAACGCCGCCAACAGGGCGCATTCCGCGAGGCTTAAATCCTGGACCGGTTTTTGGAAATAGCGTCGTGCGGCGTAGACCACGCCGTGCATGCGGTTGCCCTGCGGCACGATGGTCAGATAGTGGTTCAAGATCGCCTGGCGGCCGAATCGGCGGACCAACAACCGGGCGGTGACCATCTCGTGCAGCTTGCCCCGGTAGGATCGGGCTCCGGATCGCTGCATACGCGCAACCTGCATGGCCAGGGTGGAACCTCCCTGCCTGGGCCGCCCTTTGAGGTTGTTGAGGATTGCGCGCGCCATCCCGCGAAAGTCGACCCCGCCGTGGCGATAGAAACGGTGATCCTCGATGGCCAGGAAGCTTTGAACCAACCGGTCCGGTATGTCCTGGGCGGGCTGGAACCCCAGGCGCTCGTCCTCGCCCTCGGAGAGAAAACGTCCGTGGCGATCTTCAAACAGCGGTGTCGGCTTCGGGCTGACAAGCTGAATGCGTCCACGCAGGGACAGAAAAAGATCCAACGCCGTGACGGCGATCAGGGCAAGGCATGCAACGGCAATGCGACGGCGGTGTTTGTAAAGGCGTTTCAGCAAATTCACCTCTTCAGCATCTCATAAAATTGGAAGGGCGCCAAGAGGCCCGCTTACCGCGGCTGCAATTATTAGGACGGAAATGAACCGGTTTTGGTCGACCATTATGGATAAGTAACGCGGGTTTCGGTATTTCATTAAAATGCACCACATTGCATTTTTGGGATTGGATTTGCCCCCGACGGCAAATTATAATGTCTGACCGGCAAAATTTCTCCTCTTTGCCGCTATGCGTCAATGAATGGGTAATGACCATGAGCTTTTTCAAGAAGATCTTCAAGAAGGACCCCCAAAAAGAGTTGGACCGCGCTGTCTCCTTACTGGCGCGCGGCGATGCGGAGCGGGCATTGAAAATTGCCCTCAGGGTTGCCGCCGCCGACGGACCCATGGCTGCACGCGCCGGCGACCTGGCGGCCCGGGCTCGCGATGACCTGGTCCAGGAAATGATGCGCAACGCCACGCGCTCCGAATCTGCCGGAGCCTTCGGCGATGCGGCCGATTGGCTGGAAGCGGCTTGTGAACACGAATCCGGCGAAGATGAACTGGATGATCTGCGCCTGCGCATCGAGGACCTGCGCAAGCGGGCCGAGGCTGAACCGGAAGTGGAAGAGGTTCCCATTCCCCCCGAGGTGGAGGATGTGGAAGAGATCGACGAAGAACAATATTTCCAGGCCGTGGTCGGCACTCTGCGTCCGGATATCGCCGAACGTTATGAAAACGCGGGTGAAGCCTTCCGCAAAGCTTTCCTGAAGCGAGAACAGAACCGCCTGACGGACGCCGCCCAAGACCTGGAAGACCTGAGGGCCGCCAACCCGGACGACCCCTTGATCAAGTTGGAAGCCGCGCGTTGCGCCCTGATGCGCGACAAACCCGAGGAGGCGCGTGAGTTGGCCGAGGCCGTTTGGGGTCACTTCGGCGACGAAAGCCTGGACCTGGCCCATATGCTCTCGGTCCCCGCCGTCTGGGCCGAAGCCATGTTGCGCCTGGAACAGCCGGAGGAGGTCAGTCGCCGCCTGGCTCCCATCGCCGCTAATGATCGCGGCAACGCCCATTTGACCATGCTTTATGCAAGTTCCCTGGAATTGTCCAAGCGTTTGGAAGAGGCCGTGGAAGTCCTGGCCCCCGCCCGCAAAGCTTTTCCCGGAAATCCCTGGTTCCCCTTTCACCTGGCCCGGACGTTGGACGAGTTGGGCGACTGGGAAGAAGCGATCAGCTGCCTGGAGGCGTCGATCGCGCCCAGTTGCGCCGGCGGAAGTTGCAACCGCCCCCGCAAACACACGCCGTCCATTCGCTACCTGATTGCCTTGTACCTGGGACACCAGATGGAGACCGAGCGCGTGGGCGAACTGCTGTCCCACCTGGAAGAAGCCTTGAACGGTCAATTCCAGGGCGAGGACCTGCGCATGATCGCGGCCTACCATCGCCAAATGGGTGACGAGACCGCCGCTACGGAAGCGGAAGCCGCCGCCGAACGCCTGCCGGTCTGACAAATGGACAAAAATTTACTGGAAGCTTTCCGCGCGGAGGCCGCGGAACTGGACAAGATCGATCTGGAGGTCTACCACGCGCACGGCCGTGATCCCCTGCAGCCCATTTTCGGCGAGGGTGATCCCCGCTGCCGCATCGCCCTGTTCGGCCGCGATCCGGGACGCGAGGAAGTGCGTCACCAGATGCCCTTTATCGGCGCGGGCGGGCAGAAGATACGCGGGGTATTGCAGCAGGAACTCCACGGTGAACCGTTGCGCAACTTCGAGGATTCGGTGACGGTGGGTAAACACGTCTTCTGGGCCAACACCTTGCCTTACAAACCATTGGGTAACAAGGCCTGGTCCATGGCGGCCAAGAAACGGTTTCACCCGTTGGTGTCGCGCATGCTGATGACCGGTTGGCAGGGCCGCGAGATCATCACCCTGGGGCGCGAGGCCTTCCTGTGGTTCGGCATCGGTAGGGATCGGTCGGCGCGTCAACAGTTGGAAGCCTTTTGGAAAAGGGAGGATCGCTTCAGCGCGTCCCTGGACTGGACGCTGACGGCCCCGGATCACGAGCCGCGTCCCGTTCGCCTGCATCCACTGCCGCACCCCTCGCCGTTGAACGCCGCCTGGTATGCTCGCTTCGACGGACTGTTGGCGCAACGGTTGAGAGACCTGGACTTGCGGGCGGATCACCGGCTGTCGACCTGATCTCCGATGCTTTTTTGGGGTTTCCGCGAGAGCCGGTAGAGCGCAAACGCCAACAGCGGCAACTGGATGAAGGTAGGTAGAAAGGGCGTGATTTGAAACGCCTCGGCTTGCAGGTATTCGTCCACATGATGAGGCCCGCTGTTGACCTGGGGAAGCAGCCACCAGGCATAGGCAATCACCTTCAAAAAGCCGGATTCCAGGTAGGGCAGAACGTATAACCGCAGGTGCTCCATGTAATCGGAAGCAGCCCAGGCCAGGGCGTAGAGTACGGTCAGAATTTGGGGTTGGAGCCGGCGTTTGAAAACCAACAACCACAGATGCAGACAAATCAACCACAGGGAAAGCAGGAACAGGGCAACCAGGCAGGGCCATAATCCGCGAGCGCCCACGATCAGGCCGGCAAGTAACGCGGGCGCCAGTAACAGCAAGGGAGCCAGCGCAACCGTTACCGAGAAACCCTTTTCCTTTTCGTGGAGAACGGCCGGGGGCAACAATAATAAAACGGGCATCACGATACTGCTCAAAGTCGCCAGGAGTCGGGGTAAATTATATTCCGCGATCTCCTGGCCCAGCACCACCAGGTTCCCGTCCTCGAAGCGCAGGAGGGTGAGAATGACCAGTGCGGGAAAACAGCCGGCGATGACAAGAAGCAAGGGGATTCGAACACGCGTCATGGAGACCCCTCGTGAGGTTCATTCGAACCCGCCCGCTGCTCCGCGCGATGAAGGTTGAACAGGATGAACGCATGAATCCCCAAGGCAAAGACGTGATAACCCAGAATGTGATTCCAGGGCCCGGTCATCCAGGCATAGACCGGGCCGGGCACCGCCGCCAGGGCTACCACGGCGGGCGCCAATTGTCCGGCCCGCGCTTTCATATGTCCGGCAACTCCGAAGAGTATCAGGAGCAGGGTCATGGTGCCGCCCACGCCGGACACGTGCTCCGGGTCCATGGCCGTATTGAAGCCGCCGAAAATAATGGTCAGCGTGATCGCAACGGCGACCAGGTTGACGGCAATCACCAGAGGTACGGCTTGTTTCAAGGCAAAACTCCTGATGAGGAGGTTATCGCAACGCCCGGCCTATGACCAGTTCTCGATGACCTCTACGAATTTGGTCAGGAAGGTGTTGGTGTGCCAGGCGTCCAATACGCGGTGGTCGATACTCAAGGTGACGAAGGCGCGGGGTCGGATACGCATCACGTCTTCGCCGTTTTCCTGTTCCACCACGACTCGTTTCTCCAGCTTACCGATTCCCAGGATGGCCGACTGCGGCTGGTTGATGATGATGGGCGTCGCGATCAGGGTGCCGCTGACACCGTGATTGGAGATGGTGAAGGTGCCGTTGGACACGTCCGAACGCGCCAGGGTCCCCTCGCGGGCCCGGTCCGTCAGGTCCTGCAGTTTCTCGGCGATGCCGAACAGGTCCAGGTCCTGCGCCTTGTGGATGACCGGGACGATCAAACCCTTGTCCTCCAGCGCCGTGCCCACGCCGATATTGAAGTCCTCGAAGATCTCCAACGCGTCCTCGCCGTAGCTGCTGTTGGCTTCCGGCACCTTCTTCAGCGCCTCCACGGAAGCAGCCGTGAAATAGGCCGTAAAGGTGAGGTTGACGCCGCGCGCCTTGAACTCTTCTTTGTGAGCCTTGCGGTGGGCGATGACGGCCGACATATCCATCTCGAAGACCGCGGTCACGTGCGGCGCGGTGTGCAGCAGGCTTTGGACCATGTGGTGGGCAATGCTCTTGCGCATCTTGTCGTGCGGCACGATGCGGCTGGGCGCCTGAATCTTGGGGAATCCCGCCGCGGCCTTGCGGTTGTCGGTTTTGGCCACATGGTCCAGGACGTCGTCGCGAGTGATGCGTCCGCCCGCGCCGGTGCCCCGGACCTGGTCCGCGGTCAAACCGTTGTCGCGCAACAGCCGACGCACCACCGGACTCATTCTCAGGCTATCGCCCTCGGCGCCTCTGCCCCTGGCCGGCTCGCGTTTGGCCGGGGTCTGTTTGGCCGGTTCCGCCTTCCGGGTTTTGGGTTCGTGAGCGGCGGCCTCACCGTCCAGGGCAAGCAAGCCCAGCACCTGGCCGGGACCCACTTCCTCGCCTTCTTCGACGAGAATTTCCACCAGGGTGCCGTCGGCCGGGGCGGATACCTCCACGTTGACCTTGTCCGTCTCCAACTCTACCAGCGGCTCGTCTTTTTCGACCTCGTCGCCCACGTCGTTGAGCCAGGTGCCCACGGTGGCGGAGGTGCCCTCCTCATGGTCCTCGGGTACGCGAATTTCTATGGTGTTTGCCATGGTCTCCCTCAAATCTCGATCACTTCAATCATTTTGTCGGTGATGGCGTCCACATTGGGCACCACCGCGTCCAGCAGGCGGGGGTTGTGCGGGCTGGGTACGTCCGGCATGGTCAGGCGCGAGACCGGCGCGTCCAGGTCAAAGAAGGCTTCCTGCGCAAGAACCGCCGCGATTTCCGCCCCGAATCCCGCCGTCAGGTTGTCCTCGTGCACAATCAGGCAGCGGCCGGTTTTGCGCACGCTTTCCAGGACGGCCTCCCGGTCCCAGGGGCTGATGGTGCGCAGGTCCAGGATTTCGATTTCGGCGTCGATACGGTCGGCAGCGGCGACGCAACGCTCTACCATGGCGCCCCAGGTCACCACGGTCAGGTCGAAGCCCTCCTGAAGACATTTCGCCTTGCCGAACGGCACCACGAAATCGTCGCCGGGATAAGGTCTCCGGGCCCAGGCTCCGTCCAGCAGCGAGCGGTGTTCGAAGAAGATGGTGGGATCGTTGGCGCGCATGGCTTCCCGCAACAGGCCCACGGCGTCTTCCGCGTTGCTGGGAAAGGCCACCCGCCAGCCGTAGGTGTGGGCCCACACCACCTCGTGACATTGGCTGTGCCAGGGATCGCCGCACTTGAAAAACCCGCCGGGGACGCGAATGACCATGGGCGCAGCAAAGCGGTTGTTGGTGCGCCAGCGGATGGTGCCCGTGTCGCTGATCTGCTCGTGAGCGGGATCGGCGTACTTGCGGAACTGGATCTCGGGCACCGGCATCAACCCGGCGGCGGCCATGCCGACGGAGCGGCCGATGATGCCTTCCTCGGACAAACTGGTATCGAAGACGCGGCCCTCGCCGAACTCCGCGTGCAGGCCCATGGTGGCCGCGTGCACGCCGCCCTTGGGTCCCACATCCTCGCCAAAGACCAGTAGCTTGGGGTTGACCTTCAATTCCGACTGCAAGGTGCGGCGAATCGCCTTCACCATGTTGATACGGCTGCCTTCAGGTTGCGGCGTTTCCGTGGTCTCGGGAAACGACATGCCCTCGGGCGCCAGACCGCCGCGAATTTGCAGGTCCGGGGAACCGTCGGCTTTGGTTTCGCTGAAGACATGGCGGTGGACGCCGGCGGGGTCGGGCTCGGGTCGAGCCAGGGCCGCTTCCAAGGCCGCTTGCATATCGGCTTGAGCCCGCTTTTCGCAATCGGACCACCATTCCTCGCTGTAACCGGTGGCCAGCATATACGCTTTCAGCCGAGGCAACGGATCGCGTGCCCGTTCATCCTCTACAAATTCTTGAGGTTTATAGGCCTGAGTGTCCTGGCCGCTGTGCCCGGAGAGCCGCACCACGTTCAGGCGCAGCAGGCAGGGACCGTTCTCGCCGCGCACATGCCGGACAGCTTCTTCGATAAGCGGGGCGGCTTCAGCCGGGTTGGTGCCGTCACCCTCGATGATGTGCAGGTTCTTGAAGGAGGCCAGGTTGGCGGCGATATTACCGCCCGGCGTTTGATAATCGGAGGTAACCGAGATGCCGTAACCGTTGTCTTCTATATAGAAGAGCATGGGCAGCTTCAAGGTGGTCGCCATGGTGAGCGACGCCCAGAAACCGTTGGTGGCCACGGAACCGTCGCCGCCGAAGACACAGCCCATGGCGCCGCGCCAGCTTTCCTCGCCAAGCACATCGCGGCGGTAGGTTACGGCCTGCGCCCAACCGGCAATCGGCGTATACTGCGAACCCACGCTGCCGCTCATGGGCAAAACCACGGCGCCGTCGGCCTCCGGCAGGTTGCAGACCACGCCGATATCGCGACCGTCGCTGAAACCGTCGGACTTCATCAGCGGTCCGGCCATGGCGTCCTCGATGGACAAACCCAGCGACAAGAGCAGGGGACGCGAGCGATAGTAACCGCCGGCGGCATCGTGCGGATGGGTGAGCTTGCTGCCGATCATGATCTGGGCCAGATCGTGACCGCGCGCGGAGAACTGGTAGAGCACCTTCTTCTGAGGCACCAATTCCTGCTCTTCGATGTCGTCGATTGCCCTGGATACCATCATTAGATAAGCGATTCGTTCCCAGTTAAACTCAGGCTCCTGGTCGGCATTCGAAACATCATGGGTCATAAGCGCAAAACACCTCTTGAGAAATGGAAATAGACGCCGGCGGGGTAGCGTGAGAGTTGCTTTAAAAAAAGCACGCTCCATTATAGGGAGGGTTCTGTTCAGGCGCAAGAGTACGCCGAGACGTGGAACGCCGGCGGTTGCCGCAAGTTGGGAAAACGGTCCTCGAAAAGTAAGAAACACCGGTCTGCCCCCCGGACATCGATCCGTCTATGAACCCGAGGGCGGCACCATTCCCGGGGGGAGGTATTGTTAAAAAAGAAAACACAACATCATGCCCGAGAATCACGCTGCCAAGACTTGAAAACGAGGTTTTCCGACCGGAAACAGGCCGGTTCGGATCACTGAAAGGGCTATCATTCCCGAAAAAGAGTGCTGATGCCGGTTTATTTCACAACTTCCGCCCCGGATTCGCCCCTACCGCATCACGACCGGACGGCGCCAATCCCAAAAATACAACCCCAATTGGATTTTGGTTGGGCAGTTTTCCGGGATTGGAACCACCTGACGATCGCAAAGGTGGTTCCGTTCCTGGGAACGGAACCCCTCTTGAGTCGCTCAGGTATACCTGTTCCCGGGAATGGTGCTACCTTCGGCAGTTCCAAGTAGGCCTTTTCCCGAGAAGATGACCAGTTTCGCCGTAAAAAATGGCCCGCTATGTAAAAAACTTGATGATTTTGTAGTCGCTCACGCCAATCACGCTCAATAAGGGTGTCTTTTTCAAAAATCAACTACGCTGCTCTTTTGTCAGCCTGCGCGAGGATAAAATCCCGGCCAACTCTGTCATGAGTTATTTAGGCGGCATCGAAACACCCAGGTTACCCTGTTTGAAGAAAGGCGGATCACTCTTTTAGCCTTCTGCCTCTGGGTCGATATCCGGGAGTGTATAGCCGAAGGCTTGGAGTGGTCGGCAAATTTCATATATGCGGGGTAGAGGTAGTTTCAGTCTTTTACTTGCATTAAGGAGATGTTCTTTGGTGAAGCCGGTTTCAAGCCAGGGAGCTCTTGAATTCCGATATTTTGAGAGAAGGAGAAGAGTCTCTCGTGTGGTTTGAAAAGAGCCCCACTTTTCCAAATCAATCGCAGGGAATGTATAGCCGAAGGGCTTGAGGGTTTGGCAGATTTCATAAATACTGTAAATGGATTTATTCAATTTTCCGCTTGCGGCTAGGATATGAATCATTGAAAATCCAGTTTCGAGCCAAGGAGCTCTCGCATTTAAGTCTTTTGAAAGGAGAGACGACGCTTCCTGAGCGGTTTGGAAAGAACCCCACTCATTAAGATCGATCTCAGGGAGCTTATAGCCAAAGGCTTGCAGTGGTTGACAGATTTCATAAACACGGGAAATGGGTTTACTCAATTTGCCACTCGCGATTAGGATATGAATCATTGAAAATCCAGTTTCGAGCCAGACCCAGTCCGAAATGGATTGATAGGAACCATCGCCACTTTTACGTTCAGGCTACTGATTCACAA
>JASJCB010000249.1 GCA_030066195.1 Acidobacteriota bacterium | reverse complement strand
GGTTGATTGGTGACGCCGGGCCGTTAGCGTCTGTCAACGGTAAAGACAATGGAGCCGGAAGATGGTTTAACGCAAAATCCAAAAAAAGATGCGGGACTGTTGTGAGGAATCCCCCGGACTAGCTGCAAGCCTTGTCGATAAAGCGCATGGGTAGGTGGCTCGCCTCCCTGGGATCGAAACAAAGCGGCACCTTTTTGGGCGAGACCTCGATGACGGCATTGGTCAGGTCGCCGTGATTCTCGCCGTCGCTGACCACCTGGACGCGGCGCTTGGTGGGTTCCAGGATGTCGAATTCGATGCGCGTATTCAGCGGCAGCATCATGCAACTGACCGGACACGAGCGGTGCGCGGCGATGGGCGTCATGGTAAGCGCGGGGGTGGTGATGGCGACCATCGACCCGGTGGTGTTGAAGTTATAGGCGGTCGAGCCCAGCGGAGTGGCCACGATCACGCCGTCACATAAGATGGGATTGACCTTCAGAGGTTGGTTGTCCAGCCTGATATTCACCCGGCAGGACTGCGGCGTCATGCGTTGCAAATAGATATCGTTCAGGCCGACGCCCTTGTGGATGTTGCCGTTGAGGTCGGTAGCCCTGACCTTGAGCAGGGGAAATTCCCACACGGAAAAGCGGCCTTTGGCAAGCTTGAGCGCATGGGTGTCCAAACCCTCCTTGGGGTTGTTCATCATAAAACCCACGTTGCCGTAGTTCAGGCCGTAGAAGGGCAGACCGTAATGATTGAGAATGCCCGCGAAGTGGATCATGGTGCCGTCGCCGCCCAGAACCAGGAACGCCTGCGTCTTCTCATCGGGAACGATTTCCCGGCGGGGAACCTTGACGAAGATCTCGTGCTCTATGCCTACTTGTTCCAACTCCGGGAGGAGGGCTTTCAGCACACCGGCAATGACTTCTTTTTTCTCATCGTCCCTGGGATCGGCCAGGATGGCTACTTTGGAAATCTTGGTTCCTGAATTCATATCCGATACAGCCCCCGCTCACTCCCTTTCTACCTAACAGGAAATAAGCGGGGGAATCAAGCCCTTTATGGCTCGGATTTTGGACAAATCTTCTCTTGTGGGCGATTATTCGCCGGCTCGGTCCAAAAAGAAGGCGATCAGTTCGTCGGCGCACTGGTGCGGAGTTTTGCGATCGGCGTCCATCTCCCTGGCCAGGAGTTGCATGCGCTGATGAACCTCGCCGTTCGCGTACAACCGGTCCAGCAAGCCGTCACGCAGGGCGGCGTGGAACCAACCGTGGTTTTGGGTGCGCCTCAGTTGGGTCAGCAGACCCCGTTCTTTCATGAACGCCCGATGTTTGAGAACCGAGGTCCAGACCTCGTCGATGCCCTCGCCTTTCAGGGCGCTGGTTTTGAGAATGGGCACCGTGTAGTCCCGCAACTTGGGCATGGTGAAGTGCAAGGCGTTGCGGTAATGGCGCACCGCGCGGCCTGCCGCGGTCTCCAGTTCGCCGTCCGCCTTGTTGACCACCAGGCCGTCGGCCAGTTCGATGATGCCCTTTTTGATGCCTTGGATTTCATCTCCGGCGCCCGGTAACAACAGCACCATGAAGAAGTCGACCATTTCGGCAACCGTTACCTCGGACTGGCCCACCCCCACGGTTTCCACCAGGATGACATCGTAACCGGCGGCCTCGCAGGCGATCATGGTTTCCCGGGTTCGGCGCGTCACCCCGCCCAGCGAGCCGGAAGACGGGCTGGGCCGAATGAAGGCGGCTTCCTCGCGAGACAGAAGTTCCATGCGTACCTTGTCACCCAGGATGCTGCCGCCGCTGATCTTACTGGAGGGATCGACGGCCAGCACGGCCACGCGATGACCTTTCTCGATCAGGAACAGGCCCAGCGCCTCGATAAAGGTGCTCTTGCCCACACCCGGCACGCCGGAGATGCCTACGCGCACCGCCTTGCCGGCATGGGGCAGTAATCGGGCCAGTAAGTTGTTTGCCTGCTCGCGATCATCGGGACGGGTGCTCTCGATGAGCGTGATGGTGCGGGCCAACGCGCGACGTCGGCCCGCGAGCACGCCCTCGGTAAGCGTGCTCGCGATGTCGATTTGTTCACTCATGCGGTTGCGCCCGCCCCTTTTGCCTCTACCTTTTCCAAGATTTCAGCGGCAGCCACGGGGATGTTGGTGCCCGGTCCGAAGATGGCGCCGACACCCGCCTGAGTCAGGAAGTCATAGTCCTGAGTGGGAATGACCCCGCCGCAGACGACCAGAATATCCCCCGCGCCCTCGGCGGCCAGCGCCTCGATCAAGGCGGGCACCAGGGTTTTGTGACCCGCCGCCTGGCTGCTGACACCCACGATGTGACAGTCCGATTCCACGGCCTGCCGGGCCGCTTCCTCCGGGGTTTGGAACAGGGGGCCGATATCCACATCGAAGCCCAGGTCCGCAAAGGCCGTGGCGATCACTTTTGCGCCCCGGTCATGACCGTCCTGGCCAAGCTTCGCAACCATGATGCGCGGGCGGCGTCCCTCGCGTTCCGCAAAGTTTTCGATGCGGTCGCGAAGCGACAGCCAGTCCTCATCGCGCTCATAAGCCGCGCCGTAGACGCCGGAAATGGGATGCGCCGTGGCCTTGTAACGTCCGTAGACGGCTTCCAGGGCGTCGGTAATCTCGCCCACCGTGGCCCGAACGCGTGTTGCGCGCACGGCCAGTTCCAGCAGGTTGCCCTCGCCGTTCTCAGCCGCTTTGGTCAAGGCCTCCAGGTTACGCGTGACCGCATCCGCATCTCGCGAGGCCTTGATTTCGGCCAGGCGTTGCAGTTGCTCCTCACGGACCTGCGTATTGTCTACTTCCAGGATTTCCAGCGGCGTCTTCTCTTCAGGTTGGTATTTGTTGACGCCGACGATGGTCTCCTCCGCCCGATCGATTCTGGCCTGGCGACGCGCCGCGGCTTCCTCGATCTTGCGTTGCGGGTGGCCGGCTTCGATGGCCTTGGTCATGCCGCCCAACTCTTCCACCTCGTCGATAATCGCCCGTGCCTTACTCATCAATTCGTTGGTCAGCGACTCCATCATGTAGGAACCGGCCCAGGGATCGATCACCTTGGGGATATGCGATTCCTCTTGAATGATGAGCTGGGTATTGCGGGCGATGCGCGCCGAGAAGTCGGTCGGCAGGGCGACGGCTTCATCGAGGGCGTTGGTGTGCAGCGACTGGGTGCCGCCGAAGACCGCCGCCATGGCCTCGATGGTAGTGCGCACCACATTGTTATAGGGGTCCTGCTCGGTCAGGCTCCAGCCGGAGGTCTGGCAGTGGGTGCGCAGCATCATGGACTTGGGGTTTTGCGGGTCGAACTTCTTGATGAGGTGAGCCCAAAGGCCTCGTGCGGCCCGTAGTTTGGCCACTTCCATGTAGAAGTTCATGCCGATGCCGAAAAAGAACGACAGGCGCGGGGCAAAGGCGTCGATGTCCAAGCCCCGGGATAGGGCGGCGCGAACGTATTCCAAGCCGTCCGCCAGCGTGTAGGCAAGTTCCAGGGCCGCGTGTGCTCCGGCTTCCTGGATATGGTAACCACTGATGGAGATGGAGTTGAAACGCGGCATGTTCTTACTGGTGTAGTCGATGATATCGGCCACGACACGCATGGAGGGTTCGGGTGGGTAGATGTAGGTGTTACGCACCATGAACTCTTTCAGGATGTCGTTCTGGATGGTGCCGGCAAGATGGTTGGGCGTGACTCCCTGCTCCTCGGCGGCCACGATGTAACCGGCCATGATGGGGAGTACGGCGCCGTTCATGGTCATGGAAACGGACATCCTTTCCAAGGGGATGCCCTCGAAGAGAATCTTCATATCTTCCACGGAATCGATGGCAACCCCGGCCTTGCCGACATCGCCTACCACGCGGGCGTGATTGGAATCGTAGCCGCGATGCGTAGCCAGGTCGAAAGCCACGGACAATCCCTTCTGACCGGCTTCCAGGTTACGACGGTAAAAGGCATTGGACTCCCGCGCCGTGGAGAAACCGGCATACTGGCGAATGGTCCAGGGACGCCCGGTGTACATGGTAGCCCTGGGTCCGCGAATAAACGGAAACGAGCCCGGTAAGGTATCGGCGAACTCCAGATTTTTCAAGTCCTCGCCGGTATACAGGGGTTTGACGTCGATTCCTTCATCCGTATGCCAGGTGAGCGAGGAAAGCGGTTTACCCCTAAGGTCCTTCAATGCCTGTTGTTCCCAGGCGGAGACATCGTTGGTCATGATGCACCTCTCGAGTGTTCAGTCCTTTTTGCGGCGGGCTGCTCCGGTTTCAATGGCAGCTGCTTTGACGGCCTCGGCAACGGCCTTGGCTACCTTTTGATCGAAGACGCTGGGCACAATGTAATCGGCACTCAGCACGTTATCGTCGATAACCTCGGCGATGGCGCGCGAGGCGGCCAGCTTCATGGCTTCATTGATATCGGTAGCGTGACTGTCCAAAGCGCCGCGGAAGATTCCGGGGAAGCAGAGGACATTGTTGATCTGGTTGGGATAGTCGCTACGGCCGGTGGCGACCACGGCGGCGTGTTTGCCCGCGATTTCGGGCATGATTTCGGGGATGGGATTGGACATGGCGAAGACGATGGCTTTATCGTTCATCTTCTTGACATCGTCCTCGTCGATCAGGTTGGGCGCGGACAGGCCCACGAAGACATCGGCCCCGTTCATGACATCTTTCAAGGAACCGGTTTCATTGTTGGGATTGGTGTGTTCCATGTATTCGCGCTTGGCCTCGTTCAGATCGTTGCGACCCTGGTGCAGAGCGCCCTTGCGATCGCAACCGATGACGTTGCGAACGCCCAGGTCCATCATCATCTTGGTGCAAGCGGTGCCGGCGGCACCTACGCCCGCGACGACTACTTTTAAATCCTCGGCCTTTTTATCGACAATCTTCAGCGCATTGATCAAACCCGCGACCAGGACCACCGCGGTTCCGTGCTGGTCGTCGTGGAAGACGGGAATATTCAACTCTTCCTTCAGCCGGCGTTCGATTTCAAAGCAGCGGGGCGCCGAAATATCTTCCAGGTTGACGCCGCCAAAGCCGGGCGCCATGTATTTGACCGTGTTGACGATTTCATCTACATCCTTGGTGTCCAGGCAGATGGGCCAGCCGTCCACCCCGGCGAATTCCTTGAACAACATGGCCTTGCCTTCCATAACGGGCATGGCCGCCTCCGGGCCGATATCGCCCAGGCCCAACACGGCGGTACCGTCGCTGACGATGGCGACGGTGTTGCGCTTAATTGTCAGTTTGAAGGCGTCCTCGGGTCGCTTGTGAATGGCTTCGCAAATTCGGGCGACACCGGGCGTGTACGCCATGGATAATTGGTCGCGGGTCTTCAGGGGCGTTTTGCTGGTCATGGCGATTTTGCCGCCAAGGTGAAGCAAGAAAGTGCGGTCGGAATAGTTGACGATCTCAACACCGTCCAAGTTGGAGATGGCCTCGACGATCTCATCGCCGTGCTTGGGGCCGCCGGTATCGATGGTGAAATCACGGATGGTGTGTTCACCGGTGGCTTCAACGATGTCGATGGCGCCGATATGGCCGTGGAGACTGCCGATACAAGCGGTTAACTCTCCCAAAATATGAGGCTTGTGGTCCAACTTGATACGGATGGTAATGCTGTTGCTTGCATTGGTTTTGATATCGCTCATTCCCAACTCCTTGCCAAAATAAAACGAAAGGCAGATATCCATTCTGGTCGCTCAAACGCCAAACCGCAACCTATATTTTAGGCGCTTGGAGCCTGTTGCGGGTAAACATCTCGCAACTTTCATCGGTACATAAGGGGGACTTCGTTAAAGATAAAACCTGTTGTATCGGACAGGTTTCAAGAACGCTCCAAAGCCGTGAATCGCTGATGCGACATTCCGGATGGTTTTAATAACAGGCCGGCGCGTGCAACCGGCAAATCATCAGGCTTGGGGACGAGCCATGGCGGCATATTCGGCGTGGACGGCATTCATGATTCGATTTGCCGTGGCGGCATGATCGCGGGATTTATCGATGATCAGCGGCTCGCCGACACGGATGGTCACCCGATGCGGCCGGATGAACCAGGCGCCCTTGGGCAAGGCGCGGTTGCTGCCGTGGATGGCAACCGGAACAACCGGCACTCCGGCTTTGGCGGCAATGAAACCGACGCCGGTCCTGACCTTGCGTTCCTCGTCGGGTTGGGTAACGCCGCCTTCCGGGAAGATGAGCACCGGGTGTTCATCTTTCAGGCGCCTGAGAATGGAACGCACCGCGGCCAGGTTGCGGTTGTCCTGACGATCGATGATAAAGGCGTCCATACCCCGCAGAATCCAACCGAAGGGCCCCACGAACAAACCCTTGGTGGCCGCGGGCGAGATCATGCAGCGAGCCGGCGGGATGAGATAGGCGCAGATCATGGGCGGGTCCAAAAGACTTGGATGGTTGGCGGCCAGGATGCAGGGCGTGCGAACGGGCAGGTTGTGGGCGCCCTGCACCTTTATGCGTAGATATCGACCCAGCGTTTGACGCAACAGCCAGCCGAAGATGATGTAGAACAGGCCTATTTTTTTCCGCAACACTTCTTGTACTTCTTCCCGCTGCCGCAGGTACAGGGATCGTTGCGGCCGACCTTGGGGGTCTCGCGGACTACCGGCTTCTTTTTCGGGCGTTCGCCGTCCACGAAATACCACCGGTCGTCTTCCCGCCGGAAGCTGCCGATTTCGTGGTAGACCTGAACCTGGCCGCTGTCTTTGTACCTGGCTATAAATTCTACGGTGCCGTCGTTATCGTCCGGCCCGCCGCGCTCCGTGGAGACGATTTGCAGGTTCAACCATTCCGAGCGCTCCGACCAATTGCGGATTTGGTCCTCGTCCATATCGTGACGGGCATCCGGGTGTACGGTGGTCACAAGGTAGCCGACTTCATGTTTGGCGAACGCACTGTAGCGCGAACGCATCAAGGCTTCTGCCGTGGGCGCATGGGCCCGACCCAGGTGAAAGGGCTCGCAACACTCGGCATAAGGTTTTCCACTACAACACGGGCAATCTATCATGCTTTGCGTCCTCCAGCGCCTAATCCTAGCCCAAAACGCGGGATTTGGGTAGACCTCGCTGACGGGTGAAAACCGCATGGGCAGAGGGATTCAGACCGCATACGGCCTTGAAGGTCCGTTGGGAGGGCGGTGCTTTCAGCCTCAAAATAGGCGGGTTAGTCGTACGGGCATGGATCTTGGCTGAAAATATTCTCTAAAAGTGTTGGCGTTACTCGATTAATCAGTTATAAGATACTGGCAAACTCGAAGAGTGAGTTGCCCTCAACTCGTCCTGAAGAGTAGGGTAGAAAAATGATGGAAAAAATGCGAAATCCCGCTTGACAACAGGGATTTCGGGACCTAAACTCGGGAACTCGTAGAGCTTTGATCGATGAATCCAAAGGGGAGGAATTACTTATGAACAAAGCTGATCTGGTCAATATGATGGCCGACGCTGCCGACATTTCCAAAGCGCAGGCTTCTAAAGCTCTGGATGCAATGTTGGACAGCATTGTGGACGCCCTCAAAAATGGTGATAAAGTGACGTTGGTGAACTTCGGTACCTTTTCCGTTTCCGAACGGGCTGCCCGCACCGGACGTAACCCTCGCACCAATAAAGAAATCCAAATTCCGGCCAAGCGCGTTGCCAAGTTCAAAGCAGGTAAGGTTCTGGCCGACGGCGTGGAAGAAAGCTAAGCTTACCGGCTCATACCGGCCGGCCCGCGGCATTATCTATAAGGGTATCGCGGGACGACCGGTCTTAAAAAGCGGCTGCGAAAGTGAGCCGCTTTTTTATATTTAGGAACATCCAAAAGGCGAGGTGATGGAGATGGAAAGACGCAAGTACGACGTTTTGGTAATCGGTTCCGGCGGTGGAACCAAAATCTCGACTCCCGCCAGCAAGCTCGGTCTGAAGGCTGCCATTATCGAGAAGGATCGACTGGGCGGCACCTGCTTGAATCGCGGCTGCATCCCCTCCAAGATGCTCATCCATCCGGCCGAGGTGGCCCACGCCATAGACACCGCCGATACCTATTTCATCAAATCGAAGGGTTACGAGGTCGACTTCAAGGCGTTGGTGAAGGAAACGGCCGCAACCATCGATGAAGAGTCGGACAGCATTTTGCCGGGCTATCGCGCCAACGAGAACCTGGATTATTACCACGGCACCGCGCGCTTTATCGGCGAACGCACCCTTACGGTTCGCGGCTTTGAACTGGAAGCCGACAAGGTCTATATCGCTACCGGTTCGCGCCCGCAAATTCCCAATATTCCCGGCCTGGCCGATGTCCCTTTCATGACCAGCACCGAAGCCCTGCGCCTGGAAGAGCAACCCAAAAAGCTGATCGTTTTGGGCGCGGGCTATATTGCCACAGAACTGGCTTTTTACTTCTCCGGTTTGGGGACCGAGGTCCACGTGCTGGTGCGCTCTATCATGCTGCGCGGTACCGACAACCAGGTGCGCGAGCATTTCGAAGAAGTCTTCCCCAAACGCTGTAATGTCCACATGGGTTTCGTACCCGAATCCGTCAGTTACAAGAACGGCATCTACACCATCCCGGTCAAAGGCCGCAACGGCGAGCGAAAGGTCATGGAAGCGGATGCCCTGTTGATCGCTACCGGCGTGGTGCCCAACAGCGAATTACTGGACCTGGACAAGGCCGGGGTAGCTGTCGACGAGAAAGGTTTCATCAAGGTAGACGATCGCCTGCGAACCACTGCCCCCAACACCTGGGCGCTGGGCGACGTGGTGGGTAACTACCTGTTTCGGCACTCGGTCAATCACGAGGGCGAGTACCTGTTCCGCACCACGGTTCAGCACCAGATCGACGAACCTGTCGATTACGGCGCCATGCCGTTCGCGGTGTTCTCTTCCCCCCAGGTCGCCGGCGTGGGCGAGACCGAGGAACAGCTTAAAGAACGCGGCGCCGATTACGTGGTGGGTCTCAACAAATATTCCGCCAGCGGTATGGGCATGGCCTTACGCGCCGACGAGGGCTTCGTCAAATTACTCGTAGACCGCAAGGATCGCCGAATCCTGGGCTGCCACATCATCGGCCACGAGGCTTCGGTATTGATTCACCAGGTAATCACGCTAATGCAGCTGAAAGGTACCCTGGACCAACTGATGTCCACCATTTTCATCCATCCCTCGTTGAACGAAATCGTGCGCAACGCGGGCCGCAAAGCGCGCGCGGCATTGGACGGCTGAGGCTCTTCCTTTCGTCTCATATTGTTCGAGTTGTGTGAGCGTTGTCTTTTCCTGCGAGCATAAAATGCGGAGCCTGCATATGGCGGTTTTCGCGCCGGCTTGCGCTACACATCGCGGTACACTATTGTTGTCAGTGACTTAGTCACATTCATCAGCGCAGATATGTCCATTGGACTCGGGGCTCATCGACATATTCTGCCGCAGAGAAGCATTGACCCCCGCGTACATCGATGTATTCGATTTTGAAGAATCATGTACCCGCCCGAATATCAACCTATTCGGTCCGAAACAAAGATCGTTCCACACGAACCAGGTCATTTTTGCCTTGGAGGATCGTTGGAAGAGCTCCGATAACCACGTTTTGCCCGTGGAACGTCGATGTTTCCCCCCGCAGAACCTACCCGCGAGCCGAGGAGAAGGTTGTCAGGGGTCCGACAACCACACGGAAATGCATATATGCCGATGTGCACCGGGGACTATCTTTCTTCCAAGTAAAATACATCGATGTCAGGACGGGTCGATGTTTCTCCGGGTTCTATAGGTTGTTATTTGTCCGGGTCTATCCTTCTTCCAATCTCGAAAGAAGGACAGACCCGGGGCGACATCCTTCTTTCGCTTCGGATAGACGGTTGTTCGCAAGGGCGCAAGCTTCCATGGCCGAGAATATTCCCTTGTTGGGCGGGGACGAACCTTGTCTTGGAGAGAATGATAGGATGTTTCGATGGGCGCGGGCAGCTTGTACGTCCAAACCGGAGGTCATCGCCGAGGTCCGGCAGTTGTTTCCGCAAATAACCACACGCGCCTTTGACCGGCAATCATCTCATCAACTCTACCCGGCAGATCGATGCTACTTTCGGGCAGTTGTCGCACTCTTGTGCTAATCTAATAAGAGCTTTAAGGAATATCGGGCGTTGGGTTTGCCCGACGACGGAGGTTATCCTCGTGGCAGAACTATTCGGGCCTTCCCTGGCGACGCATCTCGATACCATCTTTGCCGAAATTGCCCGGTCCCAATCCATCTACGGCTACCCCTTGAACAAGGTGTATCGACCCGATCCCGATTGCGATATCTCCGTCAGCTTCCACGGCAAGCCCGCCGCCACGCCGCTGGGTCCCGCTTCCGGGCCGCATACCCAGATGGTGCAGAACATCCTGCTCGCGTTCCTGGGCGGCAGCCGTATTATGGAATTGAAAACCGTCCAAATCCTGGACGAACTGGACATCCCCAGACCGTGTATCGACGCCCGGAACATCGGCTTCAATGTGGAATGGAGCCAGGAGCTGACACTGGATGACTCCTATAATGAATATATCAATGCCTGGATCTTGCTCAAAATCCTGGAGCACGAGGGCATTCCCGGTTTCCCCGCCGGCGATCCCTTCTACCATACCGTCTTCGACATGTCCGTGGGTTACGACCTGAAAGGCATCTCCTCGCCACGGGTTACCGGCTGGATTCAGCGCATGAAAGACGCCGGGCCGGCCATTGGCGAACGTCTGGCCGCGCTCCCCCCGCGTTATGCCCGCTTCCGCGATCTGGACATCGATCCCCATGTCAGCAATACGCTTACCCTGTCTACCTTTCACGGTTGTCCCCGCGACGAAATCCAGGGCATCGTGGAATACCTGGTCGGCGAGCTGGACCTGGACGTACTGGTGAAGATGAACCCCACCCTGCTGGGTCACCAGTACGTCCGCAAAACGCTGAATGAGCAAATGGGCTACCGTCATATCAAGCTTGATCCGCACGCTTTCGAGGCCGATCTTCAGTTCACCGAGGGCATCGCCATGCTACACCGCCTGCGCAAATTCGCCGCCGAGCGCGGTCGCCGCGTGGGCGCCAAGTTCACCAATACCCTGGTGGTCAAGAACCACGACAATATGTTCGGTGAAGAGGAGATGTACCTGTCCGGCCAACCCCTGCACGTCATCAGCATGAACACCATGCTGGCCGTGCGCCGTGAGCTGGGACCCGAAATGCCGGTTTCCTTCTCGGCCGGCATCGACGCCAAAAACTTCACCGACGCCGTCTGCTGCGGCATGGTCCCCGTGACCACCTGTACCGACCTGCTGCGCAAAGGCGGCTACACTCGCCAGGTCCGTTACCTGAAGAACTTGGAGCAGGCGGTCAAGAGCGCCGGCTTCTCGAAGCTTGACGACCTGTTGCGGCATCGTGCCGGGTTCCGCGAGAGCGCCGACCGGGGAGCCGCGGGTCTGGCTTTTGCCCAAAAACTGGTGCCCGACCTGGTCGATCAGCCCCGTTATCACCACGCCGCCAACGACAAACTACCCAAAAAGGTGGGCACTCGCCTCGACTTCTTCGATTGCCTCACTTGCAACATCTGCCTGCCGGTCTGCCCCAACGCCGCCAATATCTCGCTGCCCGTGGGCAAACAAACCGTTGCTACCTGTAACTACGAACTTCAGGGCGGCGGGCTGATCGCCGTGGAACAGGACACCCTTCAATTGGAGAAACCCGCGCAAATCGCCAACCTGGCCGATTTCTGCAACGAGTGCGGCAACTGCGAGGTTTTCTGTCCCGAGGACGGCGGGCCGCAGATATTGAAGCCCCGTTTCTTTAGTTCTCGCGAGACCTGGCGGCGTTTCAACACCTACGACGGCTTCTGTTTCCCGGAACCGAACGATATGTTGGGCCGCTTGGACGGCGTGGTCTACCGCCTGGTTCAAGAGGACGCGGGCATGCGGCGCTTCATGGCTCCCGGCGGCGAAATCCTGTTGTCGCAGGACGACAAACCGCTGGAACATCATCTGGACGGCGATCGCCTGGACATGGGGCCTTATTACCGCATGAAGCTGCTCTTCGAGGGCTTTCAGAAAGAAAACGGATACGCGGCCGCTCACCTGAACGCGGTGCGCCCGGCAGGAGAGAATTGATGGAGTTTATACTCAACGGCGAAAAGCACACCTACCACGGCGACGGCGAACGCGGTCTGCTCAGTTACCTGCGCGATGACCTGGGCATCACCGGTACCAAGGACGGCTGTAACGGCCAGGGCAGTTGCGGCTGCTGTATGATCCAACAAAACGACCGGGCGGTCCTGGCTTGTCTGCTGCCCATGAAGAAAGTCGCCGGTACCCGCATCACCACCGTCGAGGGTTTGGAACCCTCCTGGCGGGAAGACATCGGCAATGCTTTCGCGGCGAAGGGCGGCATCCAATGCGGGTTCTGCATTCCCGGTTTCGTAATGTCGGCCAACGTGCTTTTGGAAAAGGAAGCGACGCCCTCCCG
This sequence comes from Acidobacteriota bacterium, assembly GCA_030066195.1. GTDB lineage: Bacteria > Acidobacteriota > Holophagae > Acanthopleuribacterales > Acanthopleuribacteraceae > JASJCB01. The sequence goes on along the minus strand of JASJCB010000249.1, from coordinate 4,179 downwards.
CGACCAGATCGTCAAGGCCGTCAACCGCAACCTCTGCCGTTGTACCGGCTACGCCAAGATCATCGATGCCGTGGAAACACTGGCCGATCATAAAAGCCGGGGCCTGCGCGTGGAGAAACCCAAGGGTAGCGGCAAAGTGGGCACGCCCCAAGCTAAATACGAGGCGGTCGAAACCACCATCGGCAGCCGTCCTTTCGTGGCCGACATGAAGCTGGACGGCATGCTCTACGGCGCACTGGTCTTCAGCGAGCACCCGCGAGCGCTGGTCAAGTCAATCGATACCACCCGAGCAGCGGAACAGGCGATCGCGGTCTTCACGGCCAACGACATTCCCGGCGACCGGCACATCGGCCTGATCGTCAACGACTGGCCGTTGATGATTGCGCCGGGCGAGGAAACCCGCTATGTGGGCGATATCCTGGCCGGGGTGGTGGCGGAAAGCGAGGCGGCGGCCAGAGCGGCAGCGGCCCTGGTTGCCGTGGATTACGAAGTTCGGGAACCGGTCACCGATCCCTTCAAGGCGTTGGAAGACGACAGCCCGCGTGTGCATGAACAAGGTAATCTGCTTGCCGTCAGTCGAGTTCAACGCGGCGGCGATGTCGATGCCGCGCTGGCCGCATCCGCCCACGTGGTGCGGCGCCGTTACCAGACGCAACGCATCGAACACGCTTTCATGGAGCCCGAATGCGCCGTTGCGGTTCCCGGCGAGAACGGTGCGGGGCCGCTGGTCTATTCCCAAGGCCAGGGCGCTTATGAAGACCGCAAACAGGTGGCGCGCCTGTTGGGGCTGGCCGAGGATCAAGTACGTATCATCCAGGTCCAGAACGGCGGCGCTTTCGGCGGCAAGGAAGACCTGAGCGTCCAGGGCCACGCCGCGCTTTTCGCCCACAAGCTGGGTAAACCGGTGCGGGTGAACATGACCCGCGAGGAATCGCTGCTGTTCCACCCCAAACGGCATCCCATCACCCTGGACTATGCGCTGGGTTGCGACGCGTCGGGCAAACTGACCGTGGTCAAGGCCGACATCGTGGGCGACACCGGCGCCTACGCATCGGTGGGCATGAAGGTGCTGGAACGCGCGGTAGGTCACGCCACGGGCGCCTATACGGTGCCCACGGCCGATGTGCGCGGTCGCACCGTATACACCAACAACATCCCCTGCGGCGCCATGCGCGGCTTCGGGGCCAATCAGGCCACCTTTGCCGTGGAATGCGCCGTGGACGAATTGTGCGAGTTGGGCGGTTTCGATCGCTGGCAGTTCCGCTACGACAATGCCATCGACAACGGCGACCGCACGGCCACGGGCCAGATCATTCAAGGCGGCGCGGGCGTCAAGGCCACCCTGGAAGCCGTCAAGGACGCCTTCTACGCGGCCGATTACGCGGGCCTGGCTTGCGGCATCAAGAACACGGGCATCGGCAACGGCATGGCGGACGACGGAACCTGCCGCATCGACATCGTCAGCGCGGACAAAGTGGTGGTGCACCACGGCTGGACGGAAATGGGCCAGGGCGTGCATACCATGGCGGTTCAGATGCTGTGCGAGGAAACGGGCCTGGACCCGGAGATAGTGGAAGTGTGCATCGACACCCAAGCTGAAACCCCGTGCGGCATGACCACGGCCTCCCGCGCCACGGCCATCGTGGGCAACGCGGTCATCGACGCCTGTCGCAAGCTGAACGCCGACCTGGAAACCCAATCCCTGGCTCAATTGGCGGGCAAGAGTTACCGGGGTAAATGGATCTGCGATTGGACCACCAAACCGGGCAAGGACGACAGCAACCCGGTTACCCACTTCGCCTACAGCTACGCCACACAACTGGTGGTCTTGAACGAGAAGGGCAAGATATCAAAGGTGGTGGCGGCGCACGATGCCGGGAAAGTTATCAATCCCATGCTCTTCGAGGGCCAGATCGAGGGTTCGGTGCACATGGGCCTGGGCTACGCGATCACGGAAGATTTCCCCATGGAAGGCGGTCACCCCGTCTCCACGCTGCTGAGCAAATGCGGCGTCCTGCGCGCGCGCCGGACCCCGCCTATCGAGGTCATCGGCGTAGAGGTGCCGGACCCGCACGGCCCCTACGGCGCCAAGGGCGTGGGCGAGATCGGCCTGGTGCCCACGGCGGGCGCGGTCGCGAACGCCCTCTACCAGTTCGACAAACAACGCCGCACGCAATTGCCGCTGAAGGTGCGTCACCTGGTCTGATGAATCAGGGTCTCGATGAAGCGAAGCCTGGAACCGAGCAGGCGATCATACCGCCTATCGGTTCTCTTCGTATGTAGTGGAGACAGCCTTATGGACAACCACTTATTGGAGAGCCGAATGACCCGTAATCTACCCTCATCGATAACGCTGCGCTACTTTGACATCACCGGCCGCGCCCAACCCCTGCGCGACCTGCTGCACGATGCCGAGGTCGCCTTCGAAGACCATCGCGTGCCCAGGGAACAGGCCGTTAACGGCGAATGGGTGGAGCAGGCGAAAGACCCGGCGCTGGGCGGCCCGTACGGCACGCTGCCGGTGCTGCATTGGGGCGACTTCCAACTGGCCCAAACCGAGGCCGTGGCCTGGTTCCTCGGGCAGAAGTTGGGCTATGCGGGCGACGATGAACAAAGCGCGGCACTTTCCGCCGCGCTTTGCAGTCTGGGCCACCAGGACCTGATCATTCCCTTGGGGATGATGCTCTGGAGTCCGGTATTGAAACCCGATGCCGATCTCCGCGAGGCCGCCTCGCAAACCCTGATGTGGCTACAGCGGCACCTGGTTTCCCTGGAGCGTCAACTGGAAACCGGCGGGCAAGCTTACCTCCTGGGCGCCGAGCCGACGGTGGGCGACTTCTTCGCTTTTGAAGGCGTGGACGCCGTTGCCGAACTCTACGGCGGGCGGACTTTGGAACCCTTCCCCAACCTTCAGGCCTGGCGGCAGCGTATCCTGAAGCGCCCTCGTTTAAAAGATCCCCTTGCCAATCGTCCAACCTTCTTTTGCAGTTGCTCGTCAGAGGCGGAAACCCGGGACCGGCTCAAAGAATGGTTTCACTGATTTAGACATTCCAACCTTCGGGCAGGCGGTAGGCCATGCGTTCGGTGTTGTGGGCCGCGCCGCATGCGCCGTCCGGGGCCATCAAGATAATGCCGCCCCTGCCGCCGACCCGATTCTCCAGGTGCGCGACCGCTTTTTGAGCCGCGAGCTTGGGACCGGACTCCGCCAGAGCGTGTAATCCCACCATGGCCATGGAAGAACGCATGATGCTTTCTCCCCAACCGGTACAGATGACAGCGCCCAGTTGGTTGTCCGCGTAGAAACCGGAGCCGATGATCCCGGCGTCGCCGACCCTGCCGGCCTGCTTGTACAAGGTGCCGCCCGTGGAGTTGCCCGCGGCCAGGTTGCCTTCGCGGTCCATGGCGATCGCGCCCACGGTGTCGTGACCTTTCGGCACCCAAACGGTTTCCAGCAGTTCCCGGTCGCCGCCGGCAATGCGCGCATAGGCTTCCCGCTCCCGTTCGATAACGTGGTGGTCTTCCGGCACCATGGGGAACCCGGCCTGTTCCGCCAGGCGGTGTGCGCCGTCTCGGGTGAAAATACAGTGTTGGGTTTGCTGCAAGACGTGCCGGGCAAGGTCGATGGGATTCTTGACCCTATTGACGCCGAGCACCGCGCCGCTTTCCAACTGCCGGCCCTCCATCAGGCCGGCTTCCAACTCAACCTCGCCCTGATCATTCAGGAAGGAGCCGTAACCCGCGTCAAACGTGGGATCGTCCTCCATCACGCGGACGGCCGCGCACAGACCCTCCACCGCGGAACCGCCCTCCCGTAAAACCTTCATGCCGGCCGTCCAGGCCGCTTCACAGCCCCGCGCATGGGCATCCCACAACGCATCGGGGATATTCCACGCCCCGCCGTGCACCGCTAGAAAAACCAAAGTAACCTCCCCTGGGCGCGCACGAATCCCGCGTGCATCCCAAGCGAAGCGACGAAGGAGCAAGCGCGAATCACTCCCCGGTCACGTAAGAAACTCGCGCTCGTTCCTTCGTCACATCGCTTGAAGTGCACGCGGGATGCGTGCGCGCCCAGGGGAGGTTACTTTGGTTTTTCTAGCGGTGCACGGCGGGGCGTGGAATATCCCCGATGCGTTGTGGGATGCCCATGCGCGGGGCTGTGAAGCGGCCTGGACGGCCGGC
>JASJCB010000248.1 GCA_030066195.1 Acidobacteriota bacterium | reverse complement strand
CGGGTGTCTCCAACTCTTCCACGGCCACGGTATCGCCCAGGGAAACAGTTTCGGCCTGAGTGCGTCCCGGCGTACCGGTAGTGCTGATGGCGCCTGCTTCTATTTCGCGTGTTTCGACCTTGCGCTGTTCCGGGGGTTTGCCCAGTTCGCGTGCTTCTTCAAGGGGGTCGTCCACGGGGGGAGGCTTGGTTGCCGCCGTGCCGGTCGCCGCCTTTTCGCCGGCCTTATCCTTGGATTTACGGCCGCGAACCACCATGTTCTGGCGCTCTTTACGCTTTTCCGCGAAGGTGGCCAGGTATTGGTAGTCGTCCTGTTCCGTCACATTGACCGGCGGTTCGTCCAATTCGGGGTGTTCGATGAGTTTGTTTTTGAGGTCGCGCAGCCAGAAATCGGAGATACGATCGGTTACCGCCGCGTAATCGCCGAAGGAGTTGACCGGGATGAACTGCACCTTCAATTGCCGACGCTTATAGTTGAAACCCGGTTCTTTATATATCCAAAGCTCGGGGGGATATTCGAAGAAGGGATTGCGATAACCCGGGCCCAGCAGCGACCAGTCTACGAAGTTGCGCTTGATCTCGGGCTTGCCCAACAAGAGGAAGAGGGAACCTCGGGTGAATTCCTGATAAGGCCGGCGTCGCGTTTCATAGTGAGTCAGTACATAGTCGTAGCGAGCCAGGTACTCCTTGCGGAAGGGGTTGACATTATCGTCCAGGTCAGGATCGCGCTTCGCCCAGAACAGGCGTATGAAGCGGCGGCGATCTTCATGGGTCTTCATTTTTTTTCGAAAGGCTTTGCGTTCTTTTGCGGTGATGATGGGATCGACCATCCGGAGCCACTCACGTTCCTCCGCGTTCAGCTTGTCGCGGGCCGAAAGACTGCCGCACGCCAGGACCGTAATAATGACAAGACCTAGCCACCTGGCTTTCATGTAACCACCTCCGGGTTGTCAGCACCATCAATCCACGGCAAAGGGCTGTACATGGCAGGCCGCGGATTGTTCTCGCATCAGGCACTTAAACGTTATTTTAGCAACGTTTTCTTCCCTTGTGAATCTTTGCCCCGTTTTACTGACAATTTAGGTCGGTGGATCGGCGCGACGGCGAACCCTCGCCGGACCAACTGCCTTCTGAGTCGTAAGAACATAGAAAGATCAAAAGGCGAATCCATGAGACCGGTGGGGATTTCTACTCAAAACGGGGAAAACTGCTCTGCGTTGCCGGCGATTTTCGTCCTATCGGCTGCCGAGACCCGTGTCGATTATGGCCGGCATCGAACTTGAAAGACAACCGGTTATCGAGGCTTTAGCGTCTTGACATCATAATCGATTTAGGAGGGTAGTATGCAACACATGATTGCCTGTGAAGATTTCGAGCTTACCCCCGCGATCCGGGAACATGTGGAAGCCAACGTAGCCGCAATAACGGAGGCCCTGCCCAAGAACGAACAAGTGAGGGTATTCCTCTCGCATCCCAGCAAGCGCGAATTTACCGCCCTGTTCAAAGTCCACGCCTGGCACAGGGAAATCGTGGCCACCGACACCAGCGATAACCTTTACAAGGCCGTCAACAAGGCGCGCTCTAACATGATCCGCAAGGTTCATGATTTGAAGGAACGCAAGGTCGGCGCTCGGCACAACCCGGGTCCCACCATCGGTGAATTCGTCTAGGCTGTAGGCAAACCGCCCGCGCCGTCAGACCGTTTTGGTGCTTACGGTGCGGGTCAGGTCGTAGTGACCGAAGGGGTCCAGGCCCTGAAGGTCCCTGCGCAGCATATCCAGGGCGACCGCCGCCGAGATGGTGCGGATGCGGGTTCGTCCCCAGTTGGGCGCGCGGAGCATCTGCACATGGACCTTGTCGGGCGTCGCCAGGCCGAAAGCAACCGTACCCACGGGCTTTTCCTCGCTGCCGCCTTCCGGTCCCGCAACGCCGGTGACCGAAAGGGCGTGACTGACGCCTGCCGTCTTTTGCGCGCCGCGCGCCATGGCCTCGGCCACCTCGGCCGATACCGCACCGTGTCGTTCGATCAGCTCGGGCGGCACGCCGATCGATTCGATCTTGGCCTCGTTACTATAGGTCACGAAACCGCGCTCGAAGTAGGCGGAACTGCCCGCCACGTGCACCAACTGCTCGGCAATCATGCCGCCGGTGCAGGATTCGGCCAAAGCCAGAGTATGATTACGGGCAATCATGGCGTCTTGAATTTCCTGTTGCAGGCTGCCGTCGCCCTCGTAGATCATACGGTCAGCCACCCGTTCGCGAATCGCATCGGCCACCCGGTCCATCTCCACCGTCAGGGTTTCCTCGGATTTGCTGAGGCCCATGATCTTGATTTCGATCGTGGGCAGGTGGGCGCGGAAACCCAGCTTCACCGTATCGGGCAGGGAAATGTCACGCAACAGACCGTCCAGGCGCGATTCCGCGATACCGAAGCAGTGCAGGCGTCGCAAGCGGCAGACGGTCTCGATGTGAAACCGCTTTTTGATATCGGGGATGATTTCGTGGGTCATCATGCGTTTGAATTCATAGGGAACGCCGGGTGTAAAGTACAGCAGGGCGTCATTTAACTGAATCATGAACCCGCAGGCGGTGCCCACCGGATTGTCGATAATCTCCGCCGACGGCGGCAGCATGGCCTGTTTCAGGTTCTCGGGGTTCAACTTACGACCGGATTTCTCGAACATCTCTTCCAAGCGTTCCACCCATTCCCGGCGCCGCACCAACGACTCGCCCAGGGCTTGGGCCGCGATCTCGGCGGAAAGGTCGTCCACCGTGGGGCCCAAACCGCCGTTGACAATGATCACCTCGGCCTTTTGACTGCGCTCTTGGAAAACGGCGAGCAGATCCTCGCGACGGTCGCCGACGGTAGATCGCCGGGAGACCTGAAGCCCATGCTCTTCCAGAAGTTGGCAGACCCAACTGGAGTTGGTGTCGGTGATCTGACCCGACAAGACCTCTTCACCGGTGCTGATGATCTCTATCTTCACGGCCGTCCTCCCTTGGACTCAGTCCAGTCTGATGTTTTTGAACGTGGGATTTTCCCGATCCTTGGCGCTGAGAACGGGCTCGTCCTTGCCGGGCCAGTCAATGGCCAGATCGGGATCGTTCCAAAGAAGCCCGCGATCATCGGGCGGCGAGTAGAAATCGGTACATTTGTACTGGATTTCCGCGGTTTCCGAGAGTACCTGGAACCCGTGGGCAAAACCCTTGGGCACAAACAACTGGTGCATATTCTCAGCGGTCAGGAATTCGCCGACCCATTGGCCGTAGGTCGGCGAGTCGGGGCGAATATCCACGGCCACGTCCCAGACTTCGCCTTGCGTGCAGCGCACCAGTTTATCCTGGGCCTTGTTCACTTGATAATGCAGGCCGCGCAAGGTGCCCTTGACCGAACGGGAGTGATTGTCCTGCACGAAATCACAGGGAATGCCGGCCTCCTGAAAGCGCTGTTGATTGAACGATTCGAGAAAAAAGCCGCGATGATCGCGAAAGACCTTGGGAATAATGAGGCGAACGCCCTCGATATGATAGGTTCTGACTTCCACGCGAAACCCCCGCAAACTTCAATGCCAGGGGCATTATAGCGACAATGAAGGGGAACTTCCACGACATCGCCGCGGTGAACCGAAGATCCCCCCGCCGATATCTTCAGCCCGTATCTCTCGAACTCCTGCTGAAAAAGGACTCCATTTGATGAGAAAGATGACGGCTTCTCAGCGGCCGCTCCGTCCGGCAAGGATTTTCCGATAGAGTGCGTCCAACCGGGCGGTTAAACCGGGTAGGGTGAAATGCTGCCGAACACGGGCAGCCGCGTCGGCGCCCCCGGACTTCCGAAACGACCGGTCCGTAATTATTCGGTGTAGTTGGGCGGCCAGGGAGGCGGACGTTGCTTCTGCCGGCAGGCCGGTTTTTTCATGAACCACGATGTCCCGGGGACCCCAGGCATTCAGGGCCACCACCGGCAGTCCAAGCGCCATGGCTTCAACGGCCAGTAAACCGAAGGGCTCATACAAGGACGGCATGAGTAAAAGATCGCCGGCGGCAAGCGCCGAAGCGGTTTTTTCCGGGGATAACCAGCCCAGGGTTACCGTACGTGTTTCCAATTCCGGCGGTATGGCCGGGCATGCCTCTGAAAAACCGATCAGCAGCAGCCTGAAATCCACCTGGGGCGCCTATAATGGAAAATGGAACCGCCCGTTCGGGATCAGGGGTCTGAAAATCCGGAATCCGGCACTTCAAATCGGCGCCACCAACGTGCCTCCCGGTATTACCCTCGGACTGAGCGGCCAGGTTGACATTGCCGGTACATTGGATGCAAAACTGGCCGTTCTTTTAGATGCTGACGAGCCCATCTTGGATATTTACAGCAAAAGCGGCCTTTCCCTTTCCCGAATGATCCGCGTGTTGACACGAGTAGATGACGGAAACCTGTTGGATGCGGACGTAGAAAACAGAAGTCTAGTTGTCTATATGCATGAAAATAAATCACCTAAAAAAGTCAACACCTAAAAAGTCACCCTATAGGCGACAAAGCGATTGTAAATATATTTTTATACTAGAGGCCCTTTGTTTTACAAAGCGTCTTACCTCGCCGTCGGCTTCAAGGGTCGCGCCGATTAAAGATCAAAAAGAGAAACGCAGTTTCTCACAGCCCGTGCGGCTGGAGCACAAACAGAAAAGGATGCTCCCTGCTGTTTATCCTCTATCTCGGTGCCAACCCTGTTCTGTGGGCAGGTCATACCGACCACCACCTAAATGGGATGGCTCCGGTGTCCTGGCTCCGGTGTGCGGGGCGTTGCGGGGTGCCCCCGCAGAGGGGGTGGCGGAAAAGCTTGCTTTGGAGCCAGGGGGAGACTTCCCCCTCCACTCCGGTGTCTTGGCTCCGGTGTCCATCTCCCCGGCTCTTAGCTTCCGAGGCGTTACAAGAACACGGGAAATTTTATTCAGGCCAGTCGAAATACTCTAAGAAAATAGTCCATTTTCGGTATTTCCGGCGTTTAAAATCTTCAAGCAGACCTTGAGCTCTTTCATAGGGAGAGCCATTTGTTACCCTCCATCTTTCGAGAGTAGAAACTGTGATTTTACTATTGTGGAGCACAACTAATTGGTCGTTAACTATTCCAGCAATTTGACCATAAGTTATTTGTTTTTTAATGAATTCACCCTTGGAGTTTAGGAAATCTATTTCGATCCGAGACCCAATATAAAGGGACATATTAAGGCTTGGTGCCCTGACACCGATTTCTCTACACACTACAAAGCCATTCTTCATTGAGCCAAAAAATACTGGTGCTGGAGCTTTAAGTTGTTCTTGTTTCCGAATAAAAGCCCTGTTTTTGTGATAGTAAGTCGTGTTTGTTTTTCCTGAGATAGTCGGATTAGGGAGAGAGAAGTAAGGGTAATTGCCCGCAATAGAATTGTCAGCACTCTCTTTATCAAATTTAGGACCAATTGCAAAAATTCGATTAGGCTCACCACTCCATAAAGCAAGTAACCAGCCGTTCTTTTCGGCGACCCAAACTTTGCGGCCATTGACATGTGAGGGTTTGCGAAATAGGAGTTCCCCCGAACTGAAATCCCGCAAAAGCTTTTGATAGGGTACCGAAGGGTTGGGCATCATTACGCCCAGGGTTATATCTTTAGCTGGGGTTTGAATTTGAAAATAATTTTCGGATCGAGAGTCTACTAATTTAAGACTAGAATCAAAAATAAATAGCCCTTTAACATCTGAGATGAAATACTTATCTTCACTTTTGGCTATTGCAAGAATATCAGAAAAGGGGCCATGTATAATTCTTAGTTCGGCGTCACTCTCTATAATAAAGACAGTTTTCTTTCCTGCTATCAAGAGCGAGTCTTCGTTGATCCAAGGGTTGCCAGTTCTCCATTGTCCAAATTCGGAACTCAATTCACCTTCAATAGTTTGGAGCATAAAAAGGGCAAGAGCTGGAATAATCATTTACAAGCCTATGTTTCAAAGTTCATGGCACCAGCCGGACGGGCTGGAGCAAGGTTCATCAGGATAAATCTCTAATCTCAATTTTCCACCCGCAGTGTCCGAGTTCACATTGAGACAGCTAATCAGGAGTACAAAAGTTAAAATCACCTTACATGGCTTCGTCATCTTTCCTCCTCGGGATTATAATCCCATACTTCAAGTATGGTGTCAGTCGACACCATTGTTAAACCCAGAAAATCAAACAAACTAGGTAAAGTTTCTCCACGATACCAAACGATATCATCCGCCCGATCACCAATGTTTATCGCATAATTATCAGGATAATTTTCCAACAATCGCTCTAAAAGCTCACCAATGGGTACTTTGAAATTTATTGTACTGTCATAGAACTGAGGGTATAGACGAAACGGCTCTTCCTCAAGTATCTGTCTAAGATCATCAAGGTCTTGCCAGGGTGGGAAAGCGCCATAAACATTACCAGCTCCAGGATTAATTCCTAGTTCCAGGAATTCAGCTAAACTCTCCCAGTTACCTCTGCCAGATTGTGGATAGATAATTGATTTTGGCCCAGCTGATTCGGGAAAAATGCCAAAATAGCTTAGTCTTGGGCGGTGGTATTGGTGTACCCCGCCAGAAGAATTTAGCAAAGTAAGCTTGTACTGATCAATTTGAACAACCGTGCCTGCTGAACCACTTTCCGTCACGACCCGGGAGCCCATTTTGATTGAAAGATAGGACTCGTCATGAGTTATTATCCACATGGGTTCATTTAGATAAGGAAATACGCCAATGATATTTATTGAGTTTACGGGCAAATATGAAGGGCTTAACTCTGAAATCAAGTGGGCAATTTCGTCACGAATTGGATGAATTTCAAGGCTGGTTTCAGCTACAAAGTCAAGTTTCGTATCATCTATCAACGCTCCAAGTTCATCAGATAAATGGATCATCGTTTGGGTTTCAGTTGTCGTTCGATTTAGCAGAAGTAAACCTTCAACATCTCCATTATTAAACAATTTTTCTGCAATAGACATAGAATCTTTTGATGGTTGCTTAAAGACTAAGAAACAGAAACTAGAAATAAAAACAAACAACAAACCGACTTGTATTGTTAAAAAGTGCTTCTTGAAAAAGGTTTGCTTATTGCCTACCCTTCTGGTAACATCTCCGTAGTAGTGAGTGGGATACTTAGTATTAGCATGAATTATCGCATTACTGGAATTAATATATTGTTTGCCATCAACCTTTTCTACAACAGCTGAAGAATGCTTTTTCAATGAAGATCTAAGCATTTTCTCCATCTCTTTAACGGGGCTAGCATAGGATTTGTACCAGTCAAAGTGTTGATTCGCAATTAAAGCAGCATTCCTAAAAGTGATCAATTCTCCAGGTTTCAGAAGACGAATTACCTGAATGTACCTTGGCGCAGACATTTTGGCTCCTTACAAATATTTTACATTACACCTCTCCTCTTATGCAAGTCTTTCCTTAACGCTTGAGAAAACTGACCCACTTGTGCTGGGAAAAACTGACCCACCGAGTGCGCACTTGTTCCGGTCTCTACCCATGGGGGGCGTGTGGTTCAAAACTTCGCGCAGTATGTGGCGCGCGCCAAAAATTGATATGCGCACCGTGTGGCGCGCGCCAAAAATTGGGTTACGCGGTGTGTGGCGTGCGCCAAAAATGGGCTTGCGCATGCGTTTAGGGGTTGGCGCGCGCCAAAAACGGGTGCGCGCACTGTTGGCGCGCGCCAAAACGTGCAGGCCAACAAATCGAACTTAACACTAATTAACCAGGAAATGAAGTGGTTTTTTGTTTGGGCACAGCACAGAGGTGGGTCAGTTTTTTTAGCGTTCAAAGACGTGGGTCAATTTTTCAAGCAAAAGGTGGGTCATCTTGGAAAGCGTTAAGGGTCAACCCCCTCTTCGACCTTGCCGATTGAGATTAGGCCGGAAACAATTATTTTGCATCTTCTTGAAGAGGCCCCTGGGTCTCGGATAGATGCAACAGACGCTGTCTGTTGAATCTCGGGATAGGCTTCATAGAAAAAACAGGAGCAGGTGCTTGTTAAGATCTGGTTTTCACGAGGACCGAGTCACGGGCTATGGGTTTACGGCCAGGAGGTTTCCGGAAGGATGACTGCCGCACTATAGCGTGCGGGAAGGTGTTCCCAGGCAAAACATCTTCCTCCTTGTCCGACACTTTTTTTAGGAAGCTATCTGAAAGCTGGATAGCCGTTGTATACTTAAGGTCACCTCCTCTCTACGGAAGGAACCATCATGCATGGATCACAAATAATTTACCGTAATCTATTTAACGCGGTCAGGGATAATAAGGATTCTTGTCTCTACGAGGATGTCCTAATGCCTTGGGTCAGCAATCATCCCGAGGCCGGGGATTGGTTGCGCGTTTTTGCGACGCGAGCCGGGTCACCTTTTCCTACCGCTACACGTGAAGATTTATGGCAACTCTATGCACTTAGCCGGGTCAACGAGATCTTGCTGCTCCGATTTCAATCAGGTGAGGCTGACGGTAGCAAATGGTTGGGTCCGTCTATTTCGTTAGACCAATATATTGCCTTTATGGAAGCACTGGGCTTATCGACAATCAAAGAGACATCATACAGTTCGTTTTATCACGAGATCGTCAGGGTCGATCAGGTGGAAGACAAGAAGGAACCAGTCTTTCTGATCAGGACTTTCTGGCCAGGAATGATGCTGGGCTCAATGCTTTTCTCCCGCGCGGGGGTCCATGTCTCCGCCGGTTGCGATCGAATCAGCAAAGAGGTCGCCGAAACGTCCACCTTATATTGGGCATATCGGCGCAAGAATCGACCGGTTGAAGACTTGTCGCAGGGATGGGGCGGGAACTCGCAATGGCGTACTGATTTTCGACGAGATTACCGCATTGGTGATCAACTCTATTTTAATGTGGACGGCACAGAGGATCTCGCAGATCCAGCCATTGAACTCAGGGATGATTTAACCCAGGAGGAATGGGTTGAATTGGTGGTTCATCGCTGTCTTATAATCACAAAGAAACGGCACGATGACCTTTGGCCTTATTCTTACGCTCATCATGCAAGATTTGACTTGTAATTTTGGGTAGCTCATGGAAAGCAAATCACAACGACTGAGTGTAAAATGCTGCTTTAATGAGTCTTGCTCCGGCCTTTCTGAGCAAAGATTCGGGTAGCCCCAGGCAAGTATCAGTCAGGCCGGCTATTTTTGAACCTTAACAAGCAACTGCTCCCGGTTTCCCTCTCGGCGCCATCGGGCAAACGGTCGTATTTTGGAAGGGAGACCCCTACGTCGAGCATCATCCGGCAAAGGGGTCTTTTCCAAATGGCCACCCTGGAAAAGTTGGTCCTTTGGTAAACCAACATTTGATGACCTTAACGAAACAAGTCATCAACGATTCAGACCGGCTGATGATCGGCAAAAAGAAGTTGCGGCACTTCCCCATTCGCGCTTATAATGGCTCATCACGTCTCCCTTGAGGTTTTATCATGATTAAATACATCATGCTTTTGATCAGTGTCTTTTCTTTAGGCAGCATGATTGCCTACGCTTGCCTTAGCCCTGCCAATTGCTTTTATCTAGAGATTGAGATCGACATTGCCTACAATGCGGGGAACTACATTAAAGCGGAAATGTTATTGAATCTGTATGACAATGGGGGCTGCATGGATGTCTCCGTTTGTGAGTACTAAGCCAACCGTTGGTTTCAGGAAAGAGTCATGCTCCCCTTTTTAACGCTATTGTTCCTAGCTGGCACCGACGATGCGCAGATGTATCGCCTGGACGAGATTTATACTCCAGGTGTATTAAGCACGACAACAGCCCACGGAAAGACACTCTTTTTGGGGGTCGAACGGGATGGGTTACGCCCTTTCGGTGTTCCCTACCTGTTTGACTACCAGACCCAGGAAGCAAGGCAGATGCTTGATAGCCGCTATCCAATCGCTGTTCGTTCATGCCTACAACGTAAGGAAACGGGTTTTCTTATTTTCGATTGGGCGAACTGGAAGCTTTTATCTACCGACAAGGCCGGCAATTTTCAAACATCCATCAGCATTCGTAGTTTCTCTGATTTTCCAGATGAGGAACTGCGGATTCATGGAGTGACCCCGTACCGGGACGGTCAGTTTCTCGTTTCCTACCAACACTTCCAGGGTGACGGCTCCATTTACCTGGCCGCTGTTGAACCCAAAGCGAAGGCGTGGACACTTCTTCATGTGTTCAAAGCCCAACCGAATTTAACGCCCTATGTCGCCGCCACCAAAGGCCATTGGTGGCAGCTTATTACGGAGACAGCGGATGTATTCACCTTGAATGCCGACTTCTCCAGGCAAAAAAAGCTAAAGTCCTCAAGAGAAATCGAGATCATATATACCGGCAAGTACAAAAAAAAGCTGATCGATTTCGCCAGAGCACAAGGCCGTTCCTACCACCAACAATTTCTCAAACAGGTGTATCAACTGGATGCCGAACGCCTGGTGCTTCGAGAGGTTCGCTATTCTGAAGAGACCGGTAAGCCGATCGAGTGGGTCATATACCTTTTGGAACAGGGAACGCTTAGAAAACTGAAAAACGGTCGCGCGCCCATTGGTCATGGCGCCGGCGGCTATCTGACCTTCAATTTAGAAGGCACGTTTCTCATGGTCGACACTTTAGAATAACCAACAGTTGGAAAACGGTCGGTTTCCAAATCCACAAGGTGATCCTCGGGCAACTCTCAAGACATCCTTTCGAGATCGAGGCAGGAGGCGGTCAACTATTTTTCAAGGCTTTGTGGATGGTATGAATCTGCTCAAAAGTAGGGATCTCCGCGGGTCTGGCGACTTGCTTGAAAGCCGCGCTCATTTGGGCAGCACATCGCTTCGGGTCAACTCTCCCTATCCAAGTGGCCAGGCCGGGGCATAACATGGTTTTTATTATCGGCGACCCTGCATCCTGGTTGAATCGGCGTACGGCGAGAAGAGCGGCACGGAATGCATAGTATGGATTGAGCGTATAGGCAACACTTTCCGGAACGCGCATTGTCGGGGCTGAGACCAGGTAGGGCCAACGCTTGTGACTGGTTGAAACGACAATCGCGCACCCGACAGGCAGCTCGCCATGATATTGGTCCACGATAATTTTTTGCAGGTCCTTTTGGACAGAAAATCCCAAATGTTCGCGAATTGGTAAATCCAAGCCACCGTCCATAATTCCAAAACTGTTGGCCGGGCTGACCATGGCGTCCGCATCCCATTGGAAGAAATCGCCCTCGTGCACCTTGATCCTCGATACCGAGCGAAACACGTTTCGCCAGGCGGAGACAAGTAGTAATGACCTGTCTACCAAAAGAATCTTTTCAGGAAGATTGCTATCCACAACGGAACCCCACTTTTCTAAATGAATAGACTCACTCATCTTAAACCAAACCCTCCAAATGAGGGAAGTTCTTTCCTTAATCGCCGGCGACATCAGCAGTGAGTGATGGAGAATCGTGGGCCCTGGTATTTCCAAGCCGGAATGGGGCTTGCTGTCTCTGCCTACTTGGTGGCAGTTAACGGTCCTTTTTCGAAGTGGTTTTGGGCGAAGCCCTCAAGCCCGAACTTGTGAGGGCGACAGATCAAAGCCCGGGGCGACGAAGGAGCCCTGGGTTATGTCATCCCCCACCCAGCCACCGCCGCGAAGCGGCGGCAATCGAGGCGCAGATTCATCACCCATGCGTTTGTCGCCGCATGGAGGCCGCCGCTTCGCGGCGGCGGTTGGGGTGGGTTTGCCTACCCGGGGTTCGTGCCTCACCCCGGGCTTTGATCTGTCGCTCTCCGAAGACTCCCAGCTCAGAGGCTTTGCCCTAAAAATGAGGTAGGCCCGGATGTGGACCTACCCCGATTTACCGGACAGCGGTTTAAGCAATGTTTGCCGGCGGCATTCTCTCATCCTCGGCCGGTGTCGCATAGCCGATGCTTGAGTGGCGCCTCTGCCGGTTGTAGAACATTTCGATATATTCGATGATGTCTTTCCTTGCCTCCTCCCTGTTTGCATAGTCCCGATGATGGATCAACTCCACCTTCAGCGTGTGGAAAAAACTCTTCATCGCGGGAAATGCTCCCGCTACAATGAACCCTGGTCAGTTCCACTCGATTGGAGTATCTTGCATGTCTTCCGCGACCACGGACGCCCGCTCTCCTCATCTGCTATCCGCCCTTCCTGCCCTTTTCCTGGCGATCGGTCTGGGCGCCGGGTTGCACGCGCCGTCGCCTCCCGGCTTGGGCATAACCCTGGCCCTATGCTCGATCGCGGGCATCGCGGCGGCAGTTCTGCACCGTAAGTTTCCCTACGCCGCCCTGACCCCTCTTGCCCTGGCTCTGGCCGGCTCCGGTTACTATATCAGCGCCGACCAACTGGCCGCCCATCGCGCCGCCCTGCCCGGGGACGACGCCTTGGACAAGGCCTACCATATCCGGGCTCGGGCGCTCTACCACTGGGAAACCCAATACGGCACCGCCCTCAAGGTGGACCGCATCCGCATCCTGAGCCCCGAAGACACCGGTATCCAACTCGATGCGCTGACCCTGTACCTGCCCAAGCTCGAAGCCCCGCCCGCCCGCTATGAATCGGTAGAAACCTGGATCCGCCTCAAACGCCGCTACGATCCGCGACCCTTCGTGAAACCCGCCCGCGAGTTGATGGACCGCTACCGACCGCGCTTCTACGGCACCGTCAAGACCGTCGCCCTGATGAACTTCACCCCCGGCCCGCCGCCCGACGACAACGGCCTGTCCAAGGGCAATCGCGAGTTGCAGAATGTCTTCCTGGCCGGACGGCCCTCCTACCTGTGGCGCGAACGTCTTGCTCCCTTCGGCCTGGGCCACTTGCTGGCGATCTCCGGTTTGCATTGCGTCTTCGTCATGTTCGCCATTCGCCTGGCGGTCTTTCCCCTGCGCCGACCCCTGCTTCGCGCTTTTCTGGTTGTCGCCGGTCTGGCCGCCTTCGCCCATTGGGTGGGCTGGAGCGCTTCCGTCACCCGCGCCTCGATCATGCTGGCCGCCTGGCAGTTCCTGCCCGCCTTCAACCGGCATCGTTCCTGGGTACGTGTTTGGGCATCCCTGGCTATACTGCTGGTGCTGGCCGATCCGCTCATGCTGCTCAACCGGGGCTTCTGGTACAGCTTCGCCGCCAGCCTGGGCATCATCCTGGGACTGAACTATCGATCTCGCGGCCCGCTGGACCATCCCTGGCTGGTCCGCTGCCGCACCTTTCTTCCCATTCTGGCCGCGCAACTGTTCGTTATTCCCATCAACCTCCTCTTCGGTCACAGCACCGAGCTGACCAATCTCTTCTGGAACCTGGGCGGCATCCTGGTCCTGGCCGTGATGGGCCTGCTGCTGGCCCTGAACCTGGCCGCAACGGCGTTCCCCCTTCTGGTCGGCGCCGCTAACGGCGCGGAAAGCCTTCTGGCCGCACTGATTGAACACGCCGCCAACCTGCCCGCCTCCATGGAACTGGTGCGCCTACCCTACAGCATGTGGGTCACCGCCCCGGTTCTACTCACCCTGGCCCTTATATTGGGTCTGGGCAAGCGCGAGTTGCGCTGGTACGCGGCCCTGCTGCTGATTACCGGCCTCACCCTGTTCAACCGCCCGCCCGACGAGAACCGGCTGGTGATGCTGGATGTAGGCCAGGGCCTTTCTCTGCTGTACGTCACCGCTCAAGGCAACGGTTACCTCTTCGACGCGGGCGGCAACGTTCCGCCGGGAACAAGCTTCGACCATGTTCTGAAACTACACGGGGTGGATCGACTGGAAGCCGTTTTCGTAACCCACCTGGACCTGGACCACTACGGCCTGATGGAACATCTGCCCCGCGACACCCCGGTCTACGTTGCCCGAAGCGCGCTGGCCGTCGCGGCGGAAGACCCCGTCCTTCGCGGCTTCCCCCTGAAAGCCTTGGAACCCGGAGCAACCCTGAACCTGGAAGGACCGACCATCGAGGTTCACTGGCCGCCGCCGAACCTGGATATTCCCAACGACAACGAAAGCAGCCTGGTGATGACCCTGCGCGGTGAGGGCTGGTCCCTGTTGATCACCGGCGATGCGGGCCTGTGGATGGAGGGCCGGCTCAAGCTGGAACCCGGGGACGGCCTGCGCATGTTGCAGGTGGGCCACCACGGCAGTAAAAGCGCAACGGGCGCCACCTTCCTCAACCGCTACGAACCGCACCTGGCCCTGATCTCCTGCGGCCGCAATAACCGCTTCGGCCACCCGCACCCCACCGTTTCCAAACGCCTGACCGATAGCGGCGTCCGCATACTGGACACACCCACCCACGGATCGGTAGTACTGATCCGCAACGGCCGTCCCACAGATGAAGCAAGCTTACTGAAACCATAAGACGATTTGCTAAAAAGTACCGGACTTAGACTTGGAAGAGCAAAAAAGAAAAAGGGGAAGAGAGGACACAGAGGGCACAGAGAAAAAAAGAGCCTGGTAAGGTCATGGATCCTCTGTGCCCTCTGTGCCCTCTCTTCCTATATTCTTCTTTTTCCGATTTCCGTGTCACCATACTTAACCCGGAAACCCAAAGGCGTGTATTTCTCAAACCTTTTCCATCTCCATGCTTGTCGTTCCTTTCCCGCCGGTTTCGCTTGCTCCCCGATAACGCTCGGGTCATAATACGGCGTCTGTTTCATTGGGGAGGCCGGCTTGAAAGTTACGGATCTGGACGCCGTTGTGTTCGACTTTGACGGCGTATTGACCGACAACCGGGTGTATGTCGACCAGGACGGTCGCGAATCGGTAGCCTGTAACCGTGCCGACGGCCTGGCCTTCGACCTGTTCCGCCGTTTGTCCCTGCCGGTTTTCATTCTTTCCACGGAAACCAACAAGGTCGTGAGCGCTCGCGGCAACAAGCTGCGCGTGCCCGTTTTCCAGGGTGTAAGCGACAAGGCCGCCGCATTAGCCGATCTATGTGTTCAAGAAAACCTGGACTCCGCCCGAATCTTATTTATAGGTAACGACTTGAATGATCTTACCGCCATGCGGGCCTGCGGCTACAGCGCATGTCCCGCCGACAGTCACCCGCGCATCCTCGCTGTAGCGCGCTTCGTTCTCACCCGAAAAGGCGGCGAAGGCGTTGCCCGCGAGATCGTGGAAGACCTGCTGGGCATCGACCCGCTCCCAGTCCTTTACGGAGAACCATCATGAACCGGAACATCTTTCTCATCGCCGAAATAGGCATCAACCACAACGGCGACCTGAACCTTGCCAAACAGTTGATCGACGTGGCCGCGGACGCCGGCGCCGACGCCGTCAAGTTCCAGAAGCGCACCATCGACCTGGTCTACGAAAAGGACTTTCTGGACGGACCCCGCGAGAGTCCCTGGGGCACGACGCAACGGGAACAGAAAGAGGGCCTGGAGTTCGGTGAAGTCGAATTTACCGAAATCGACCGCTACTGCCGCGAAAAGAAGATCGAATGGTTCGCCTCCGCCTGGGACCTGGAAAGCCTGGCTTTTCTGCGCCGTTTCGATCTGAACTACCACAAGATCGCCTCGGCCATGATCGTCTACGAGGACCTTCTGCATGCCGTGGCCGCCGAGAAGAAACACACCTTCATCTCCACGGGCATGAGCGATTACCCGCAAATCGACAAGGCGGTGGCCATCTTCAGGGACGCCGGCTGCCCCTTCGAACTGATGCACTGCGTCTCCACCTATCCCATGAACGAGGAAGACGCCAATCTGAACTGCATTGCCGGCCTGCGCGAGCGCTACAACTGCGACGTGGGTTACAGCGGTCATGAATCGGGTCTGGCCGTATCCTACGCGGCGGCGGCGTTGGGCATTACCTCGTTGGAACGGCACATCACCCTGGACCGCGCCATGTACGGCTCCGACCAGGCCGCCTCGGTGGAGCCCATGGGCTTCCGCATGCTGGCCGGCGCGGTGCGCAAGATCAGCCGGGCCATGGGCGACGGCGTCAAACGGGTCATTCCGTCCGAGGAACCCATCGCCAAAAAGCTGCGCGCCCACATCCCCGGTTACGGAGGCTGAGCCCGCTTTGCTGATTGGAACCATGCAGGGCAGGCTCTTGCCCAAATACAAAGGCCGCTACCAGGCCTTCCCGCTCCCCAACTGGCCCGATGAATTCCCCCTGGCCGCGTCCATGGGCCTGAACCTGATCGAGTTCATCCTTGATTACGAGGACGTGGAAGCCAATCCCCTGATGTCCGCCGAGGGCCTGAAACAAATCGCAGGTTTATCGGCGGAAACCGGTGTGGCCGTGCACACCGTCTGCGCGGATTATTTCATGGAAGCGCCGCTGCACCACGCCGGTCCCAGGGTCGCCGAAGAAAGCCGGGGCATCCTCGAACGCTTGATAGCGAACGTGGCGAGCCTGGGCGTTAAAGACGTGGTCATTCCCTGTGTCGACCAATCGTCCCTGCGCGATGCGGCCGATACCGATCGCTTCGTCGCCGCCCTTAGCCGCGTCATGCCCCTCGCCGAGCGCAATGACATGCATCTGGCCTTGGAAACCGACCTGGCCCCACAACCTTTCACCGATCTTTTGAAGCGCCTGAACTCCGAAACGGTTACCGTGAATTACGACACGGGCAACAGCGCCGCTCTGGGTTACGATCCCGTCGAGGAACTGGCGGCCTACGGCGACCGCATTACCGATATCCATATCAAGGACC
>JASJCB010000251.1 GCA_030066195.1 Acidobacteriota bacterium | reverse complement strand
TTCTATCGAGCGTACTCTAGTTATAAAAGTTGTGAAATTTGAGAAAAAGGTAAAAAATGCATTTTTAAAAAAAATTCAGGCTGTTGCCGGTCTCCGACGCCGGCCGGAATGCGGAACAACTGCCAGCGCTTCTCGCGAAGAGAGGTGTAGTAGATAGTGAGGCCGTCTCGCGACCAACGGGGCAGTAGATTGAGGTGCTCATCCCGGGTGATCCGGCGCGGGTAGCCGCCGTCGGCCGGAATGGTATAGATGCCCGATCCTTCGCCGCGAACGTCGAAGGCCAGCATGCGGCCCGTGGGCGACCAGGACGGATTCCCGCAGGAGCTGTCCTGGAAAACCGTGATGGGCCGGGCTTCGGCGCATACCTCATCGGCTACCCAGATCTGCCAGCTGCCGCCACGATTGGAATGGAAGGCCACCCTGTCGCCCTCCGGCGACCAGGTGGGCGCCATGTCCCACAGGGTAGATGCACAGAACGGCTCGTGGCCGGCTATGCCCGTCTGCCCATCCAGGTCTACCTGCCAGATATTGGATTGCCCGGTCCACCGCATATAGGCCAGCATGCCGCCGTCGGGAGAGTATCTGGGCCGGTAGGCGTGAATATCCCCTCCGGGCAATTGTTGGGGCGCGTCGCCTTGCAGGGGCAAGGTCCACAGGTTGAAATGGGTTCTCCCAAATCTGGAGTAGATCAGGCTTTTGCCGTCTGCCGCCCAATCCATGCCGCCAACGACCGAGGCGCCGCTGCCCGCCACCTGTCGGGAAGGGCCGCCGGCCGTGGCAACGGTATGAATCACCTGGCCCAGCAATACACCCGAGCGGCGGAAGGCCAGTTGGTGTCCATCCGGTGAGAAGACGGGCAAGCTGTCGTGCTCGCCGCCGCCATGGGGAAAGGTAAGCTGCTTCTCCACCCGGGTCGCCAGGTGGAGCAGCATGATGCATTGCCCTCCAAATACGCGGTTTTTTCCCGGATAGGCCAGGTATTTTCCATCCGGCGACCAGGCAAGGCCCTCGATGCGGTCCAAGCGGCTCTCCGCCACCTTTTGGGTTTTGTCGCCCTGTAGCTCCAGCAGGTAGATGCCCCGATCATTGGGATGGTTTCGCGTAAAGGCAAGAAAACGGCCGTCGGGCGAGAAAACAGGGTTGCGGTCATCGCCCGGGTCGCTGGTGACCTGGCGCAGCTTTCCCGTGGCCAGGTTCTTGATGAAGAGGTCGAACGAGGGGTTTTCTTCCTGTCGCCAGCTGAAAGCGAGCTGTCGGCTATCGGGAGAGAAGGCCGGATCGTATTCCAAACCGGGGAACGAGGTCAGCGGCAAACGTTGCGTGAGGTGATCCAGGGGCGCGGCGGGGGCAGGCGGGCGCAGGACGGAAACCAGCACCCAGGCCGCCACCACCACAACCGCCGCAAGCCCGAGCCACCGAAGCGGCGCGGGTTTTTGGGAACGGTCCTCCACTACCGGCGAATTTAAGCCGGGTTCCGCGGGCATCAGCAACCGGTAACCGCCCTTACGCACGGTTTCAATGTAAATGGGCTCGCGCGAGTTGTCTCCCAGAAGCTTGCGCAGCTCGGAAATACGGCGCGCCAATACCCGGTCCTCCACGTGAACCGAGGGCCAGACCTCATTGAGAATGGCCTGTTTGGCAACCACCTTGCCCTTACCCGCAATCAGGCACAGCAGGATCTTCATGAGCTTGGGCTCCATGTGGACGGTGCCCCGGGGTCCTGCCAACTGGTTACGCCGGGGCCATACTTCCCAGCGGCCCAAGCGGTAGCCGGGCTCTACATGCTCTGTCTCCTGGGTAGGGGATACCATTGACACGCTCCATAATCACAGTATGTTATTGTACCCGTTCCTTGAAATCCCATTCGGGTTATTCGCGTCATTCACCGTAGAAAACCCTTCGGCCCGGTGATCACCCGGCCTGCATGATCCCTGGACGGGGCTCACTGAAGAGTTACACCCGGTCGTAACTATTCAGTGAGCCCCGTTGATCTGGGAACGGGAAGAAGTCTCTCGCACGAGCGGCCCGCTGCCCAGGTGGGGCCGCTTAAACGTCCTACCCGTACCTGGCGTAACTTGTTTCAAGACTGCAGCCTGGCGATGTTCCGGAAAAGTTCCGGAAAAACGGAAGTGCGAGATGATCGCTTCTGCTTGAACCTCGTTCCCCTAATCCCTAGCTTGTAAAACAACCGCGGGGCGGCCTTTGCCTTGCGCTTACCTGATAGGAAAAGGAGAAACCATGAAAGTTTTGCTCATCCCGGCCGTCATACTTTGCTGCTCGCAGACCTGGGCCCAAAACGTCCACAAGACCGAAGTGACCGGTCAAGGCCTGGTCGCCAATTTCTACACCGCGCAACCGGCAGAGCCGCGACCGGTGATCGTAGTGATAGGCGGTTCCTCCGGTGGGATCAAGTGGCAGGACCAACAGGCGGAAACCTTTGCCAAAAACGGGTTCGCCGCCCTGGCCCTGGCTTATTTCGGCATGGAAGGCCTGCCTTCCGATTTGGAACGCATTCCCCTGGAATACTTCCAACGCGCCATTACCTGGCTTGCCGGGCAGCCCGGGGTGGATACCGATCGCATTGGTTTATGCGGTGTGTCCAAGGGAGGCGAGCTGGTGCTTCTGCTGGCCGCTTATGACAGCCGGGTCCATGCGGTCGCGGCCCTGGTACCCGGCGCCTATGTGTTTCAGAGCGTGGCCACGGGTTGGCCGGTTACCTCTTCCTGGCAGTATCGCGGCCGGGAACTGCCCTTCGTACCCTATCTCATTACCCAGAACTTCGATCGCAACAATCTCAGCATCATGTATCGCGAGAGCATTGGTCAGGAACGCTACCTGGCGGCCGCGGCCATTCCCGTGGAAAAAATCAACGGTTCCATCCTCCTGATCTCGGGCGGCGCCGACAAGATCTGGCCCAGCAAGGAGATGAGTGACAGGGTGGTCAAGCGGCTCGAGCGCAAGGGGTTCACCCACGAGGTGGAGCACATCAGCTACCCCAACGCGGGCCATTCCCTGTCCTCCGTTGGGGCCGACCCCAGCCGGCGCAACGGCGGCACGTCCGAGGCCAACCTCCAGGCCCAGAAAGACACCCAGCGCCAACTATTGACCTTCTTCAAGGCCCGGCTCGGCCCCTAGCGGGTTCAACCTCTATGACCCGCTCAGGCAGGAACAGCGGGCATGGGAGGCGTGGCCCTACTGTGGCTTCAAACGAACCGATTGAAGGTTTGACGGGAATTGCTTGGAGGCGGGGGCGAAGACCGGCTACTCCGGTCGGAAACCCACTATTCAATGGGACGGTTTACGAAAGGAATGGGTAATTGGGAGAAAGGCCCGAAAAACCACATGTGGGCGCCGGCAAATCACAAAACAAATAAAGTCAGTCCCTTGTCGCTACTTGCCGCGTGTAATACTTACCGTTACTTGATGTGTAATAACGTTGTTGTGCAAACCCTCTCAATCTGGATTACCAATTGTTATAAACCTTTTTTCGGGCAGCATTCACCCCTGGAAAAGAGAACCGGGAGTTGTTATGATCAAAATCCATTGGGAGGCACACGGCGCTTGGAAGTTGTTTTATTCGATATAGACAGCAGATTACCAAATCTGGCTTTGATGAAGTTGAGCTCCTATTACAAGCGCAACGGCCACCGGGTAACCCTCTGCAAGAAGGTAACGAAGCTGAAGGCTGACCGATACTTTGCCGGCGCCGTTTTCGATACCCCTTCCACCCATAAGAAATTGGATCGGCTACGGGACATTTATGGAGAGGATCTTGTCATCGGTGGAACCGCGGTCGATCTCAAAACACGGTTACCTGACGAGGTAGAAGCGTGTGTTCCTGATTACACCCTCTATGGTCATACCCACTACGCTCTTGGCTTTCTCACCCGAGGTTGTCCCAAGCGGTGCCCCTTTTGTGTGGTTCCCGCCAAGGAAGGTCGGGTCAAGAGACAGAGCGGTTCCTTCTCTGCTTTCGTTCCCAAGGGTTGGCAAAACGTCATGTTATTGGATGACAACCTCTTGGGATTCGATGCTGTGCATGATCTGTTAGAAGAGATGATCGTACGTCGATACCGGGTGAATTTCAGCCAAACTTTGGATATTGCTTATTTGGATGAGGAGAAGTACCGGCTTCTGCGCAAGATCGATTATCAAAACGCTCGCTTCACAAGAAATCGAATTTACTTCAGCCTTAACTACCCTGGTACCATTCGTCAGTTCGAAATGCGACGGGAAATGCTTGCGGGATTCGGCCCCGATCATGTCAGCGTGGTTTCCCTGTATGGGTTCGACACCAGTTTGAGTCAGGATTATGTCCGATGGCGGATGCTGCAGCGACTTAAGTTGGTGCCTTTCTTCCAGGAATATTGGCCTATCCCCGGTGCGCCGGCCAGGCTGCCGGAGCCTTTCTTCGATATGGATCTGGATAAGGTGATCCGGCTTACCTTCCGAAGCAACGGCCAGAACTGGGAAAAATACCTTCGCTGGTTAAACCGGCTTTACTTCCAAACATTTGGCCGCTATTACCGACCTTTGGTGGAAAAGATTTACCGCTATAACAATAAAGAACGTATTCACCGCTATCTGAGTCGGCCCGGATGCCTGACCGATCAGCTTTACCGCTCCTATCGATCTTCCCAAGACCCGTAAGACGGGCATCATGGAACCTGGCTTGCGACGACTTCATGAGGTTGTTCTTTTTTTGTTTGGGCGCGTTGTCGGATGGCTTTTTCAGTCGCCCATAGGTTTTGGGCGTGCTGCTGCGACAGTTGATGCCTCGCGACGGACGTTTGAAGGCAGAGGGCATGCGCCGGGATACGTCGTCACGGTACCGGCTCCAACCCGGTTTGCAGGTAAAACATTTCGGTTAAAAGCTTGCGCCAGGCAGCATAACGCGCCTCGGCCGTGCCGATGAGTTTCACGGTCCTGCCCTCCAATTCGATTTGCATGGGCTCCATCTGGACAGACAGGGCACGGGCCAGGTCCTTTAAATTGGCCAGGGCTTGTTTCTCGATCTCCCAACGCCTGATCAACCCGTCGTGACTCACCACATTCCGGGGCATCCAGTACATATCCCGGGAGCCGATTTTAGGTGAATCGACCTTGGGGGGGCTGGGGAGGGAAGCCAATCTCCCGCCTCGGAACCTGTTCATCTCCTCATAGCGGCTTTGCCACAACCACTCCGTATAGTAGGGTTCCGCACGTACTCGATAGACCTTGTACCAGTTTGTCAAGGTATCCAAAAACATCTTGTCTCGATCTTGCATTTCAAGGACACGGTCGAAGAAAGGGTCGTTTTCGGCGGGCAGCCTGGCGACACGGTAGACCGTACGCTTGCCTCGCTTACGGATCTTCAAATAGGGCTCGAACACTTCCGGCGCCAACTCCGCGGCGAAGCGCAGACGACTCACCCGACGGATGCGTTCCAGGTGTTTGGCGGACTGATTTTGCAGGGCGTTACCCAAGTCTCGGGCAATGCGGTCATACAAAATCTGATAAGGAGACCCATCCTTACCGCCCCCGAAAACCTTCGGGTCCGCTTTGCTTCGGTAGCTCCCGGCCAACCAAAGCTTACCCGTGGCATCGACCGCGCGAATGCTCAGGAAAATTCGAAAACCGCTGGCATAGCGGATCTTTCCCGTTACCTTGACCTCACTATACGCATGGTTGCCCGGAACGATCCTGACCATGCCCCAGCGACCGGTTGCCTGAAGCGTTTCCATCAGTTCAACCGGTATGGTGCGCGCTTCCGATCGGCGTACCCAGGCGAAGACACCTTTGTCCTCTTTTGCGTTCTCATCCCCCTCCGGTAAGCCGGGGTCGAAGACGGAAATCATCACATCTAGAAGCCCCTGCTCAGGAACCCCGGATTCGTCATAAGTGTAGCCAGGGAGCAGGATCAGCGGGAATACCACGATGAAGAGAAACCGATTCATGGAGCCATAACCCGGGGCAAGTATGCCGTTGATGCGAAATATCCAGCAAGATCGGTTCCACCCACTTTGCCACAACGTAAAGGGAAGGAATCGCCGCGCGGCGTGTTTTAGCTCTGTCCCGGTGACCTTCATGACACACCTCAATCGGTTGTTTCGTTAATGACTTCCACGGCCTTTTCCAGTAACTCATCACGACCGGCCCGAAGACCCGAAATGGTGGGCTCCATGGGGATGGTGGGCAGGATACCCACCAGATGATGCCGGCTGCGGTCTTGTTTCTCCACCCGCATGCCGGTCCAGTACAATCTATAGTCCCCGGGAACGCTGAAAGGGTTGACATTACCATTGGCTCCCGCGGTAGGGGAACCGATGATCTCACCCATTTTGTAATGCTCCACGATTCCCATGACGCTTTCGGCATAACTGATGGCGCCGCCGAAGGTCAGAAATACGATCTTTCCCTTGAAGCGGGGTTTCAACGGCGGCAGGTCCCAGTGTCTTTCCGTGAAAGTCCGGGAAGGGTCTTGATCCGGTCGGATGACCCGCGGTATGCGCCACCAGGCCGAATGAATGTTCTGATCGGTAAGGTGTTGTAAGATCGCGTGGTTGCCGTTGGGGTAACCCCTGAGATCGAAAACAACGCCTCTCGCTTCGGCCAGTTGCTCCAGTTTGAGTTTAATCTCTTCCATATCGGCACGGCTCAGGTCCACATAGTGGACACCTTCCTCGAGCATGCGAATGGAGTCACCCTCGACGACCGTTCTCTTTCGGGAGTTGAGTAACGTTTTAACCGTGACCTCTTCGTTACCGCGTTTGATCCGCACCGTGATCGTTGTATCCCTTGGACCTCGCAACAGGGAATTGACGGCGCTGTGACGGCGCCAACGCGGCGACCCTGAAAGGAGCCGAAACTGCTCATCCGTGAGGGTCCGGGCATCTTTACCGTCTATCGAAAGAAGGACGTCTCCTTTCTGGAAATCGTCGTGATTGGAACGCCATACCACGGGCTTATTTTCCAGCCAGACCAGGGTAACGGGCGGCCGGGCGAGGTTACTGCGACCCTTGAGATGAAACACATTGCCGTGGCCGTCGTGCAAGCCTGCCACCATTTTGCGCAAGACATCCCGGAAGGCGGCGGTATCTTGTGGGGGTAGCGCGGCTTTCAAGGTATCGGTGAGCGCCTGGTCCCAATCGGTCTCCACCACATCGAAATAGGGGTAGAAATGCTGAAAGACATTCCAGCTGATGGTCACCGCGGCAAGACGCACGGACAGGTTCTCCGCGGAGGCTCTTACCTCTGCTTTTTTCAGCGCCTCTTTCAAAGCATCCAATCCCCGGGCTTCACCGCCGAGGGTTTTCCCTTCAAGGCTGTAGAGCATCAGCGGGAATCGGCAACGCAGACCGCGGGAAAGGTCCTTAACCATCAATTCACCGGGCTCGGGCATTTCCTCGAAGAGGGGTTCCATGACCGTTTTCTCTGCGCTCACGGCCTTGAACAGGATCTTGCCGTCGGGCGCTTCGCCTTTTTGGACCTGGTGTTCGTAGCCCTTCATCAGGGTTCTCCACCCGCTTGCTTCCGAGTCGCTGTCTTCAAAAGAGGGGTTTTTCAGTTCGACCGGTTCCCAGGGACCGTCGCCGTGTTTGGCCCAAAGGCGGAAGTTGTCCACCCACATGGCGCCCTTGCCCTTGAGAAACGCGCCGAAGACGACACCTTCGGCATCGTCCGCCACCTCACCCTCGATGCTGTAGGTTTTCCAAGTATCTTCCACAATTGGACGGTCGCCCATATTGTCGAAAAAACCGGTCCTCGTCGCGTTGTCCACCCGGAACCAGAGTTGGGCCTGGTTGCCCGCCCCGCTAACGCGGGCGCGGACCTGGGCTTCGAATTTGATCCGGGCGCCTCGGAGTGGTTTTGCCTCCACGCCTTGCATCACATTGCCGAAGAGTGCCGTCGGATTGCCGACCATGCGGCCGCGGTTGGTTCGGCCGCTTTCATAGATGGAGCCCTGGTTGGAAAGCCCAACCCCGAAGTGTTGCCAGGCAACGGGTTTCAGGTTGGCAATGTCATTACCGCCGGTCAGGTCCGGCTTGGCGGGCTCCCGTCCTTCCTCGAAAATGACGAGGGTGGGGGCAACCGGCATAAAGACGGCTTCAAGGGCCTTTTTCAGGGCGGCGTCGTCGGGTGCTTGAACCACTTGCGCGGCTCCGTGAACGGCCATGGCCTCCCAATCGATGTCGGCAGCCTCGTCGCCGGGGTGGAACCAGCGGACATATCCGTAGAGTTTGACAAAGGCGCGAAGGTTTTCTACCTGTTGCGCGACGGGCGTTTCGGCATAAATGGGAAGTAGGCAGGAAACGAGGCCGAGAAGGAGTAAGCGGCGTTTCATAGATCCTCCGTAAATCATCGAGCAGGCATGCGGCCTTTATAATACCAACGTATTTCGGGTGGGAAACGGTTCACGGCAAAAGACCTTGACTTGGGTTGTTGAAAGCCGTTGCCATAAGCAGAGCGGTTTCTTCGGCCCGGGATTCTTCGTTCACCTTGAAGTGACCGCGGTCGGGCCTTCGCAAAAAGGCATCCAACCTGTCTATTCGCGCCATCGCAAAAGCTCAGGGGTTTATCAGCCAGGTTGAGTATACCGTGCCGGTTTCGGTTTTGCCTACCGCATGGGCCGACAGGCGCACGCCGCCCTTTTTGTCTATGTCTATGCGGATGAAACCTCCCGTTTTCTGACAGAACAGGGTTTCGTCCAGGGCGCCGACGCCGGTTTCGTGATCGAAGTTGCCCGCTCCGCTGATCACTTGAAAGCCGTAACCTTTCCCGCGGATTACCTGCAAGTTGTGATCGTGACCCGCCGCGTAGATCAAGGGGGGATGGTCGGCAAAGGCTTCCGTGAAACCGTCGATCAGGTTGCGGTAACGTTTGTGAGTGACATCCTGGGGAATCAGGCCCAAGGCTCGATTGGTGCCGTGCGGTCCTCCGGATTGGAAAGGATGGTGACCGGCCAAAACCACGCGGCGATCGCCCGCATCCGCCAGCATTTCGGCGATTCGAGCCTTCACTTCTTCTTGGGTTGCGGCGTCGCATTCGCTACCCGGTTTGTCCGCTTTGCGAATCCACCAATGCGTATCCACGGCGATCAACCGCAAGCGATTGCCCACGTCCAGTTTGCGCGGGCCCGGGCAGCCTTCACCCGGCCAGAGGGCAACCCGTCCTTCGCTTTTATCAGCCAGGTATTTCTGTTGATTGAGGATACGCTGCGTGCCGTCTTTGGCGTCGTGTTTCCAGTCATGGTTGCCGGGGACGAAGATGCCCATGGGTTCCGAACCGGCGGGCTGATCTCTGAAGACGGCGATTTGCGGGTCCAGTTTGGCCCGGTACCTTTCGTACCTGGGGTGATCGGTATCGGGCAGGCCGTCCGGATAGAGATTGTCGCCCAGGAAGACCACGCGTACCCGATCCGCCCCCTGTGAGGCAACCGCTTCATTGACCGCCCGGCGCAAAGAGGCCAACACCCGGTCGTCCTGTGATTCGGGCTCACCGGCGTCGCCCGTCAGGAACAACACCGAATCGATATCGGCGGCGGCAACCGGCGCCGCGTCATCGGCAACCAGGGGACAGGGCTTTTTGGCGCAGCCGACCGACAGCAGCACGAAAACCGAGAAGAGAGGGAATAGGAACCGCATGGCGAAACCTCCTATGGAATTGCAACCTTTATAGCCGCTATCATAGCAGGTTCCGCTTCCCGGCGGGATGTCGATAGGATGAGCGACAATGACCCGGCTTTCGTCATTATTTAAAAAAACGTGATCATGTTTACCTCACAGTGTGAAAGTCCGAAACCGATCAGTCTGGAAAACCCGGCAGCGCCTCCGCGCCGCCCGGTATCCATCATTCGTCAGGAGTGTTTCCATGAACATGCGTCCCTTGATTGCCCTGGTATTGCTTTTTCTGATCGGAGCGCCCGCCCTTTCACAGTCCCTGACCCTGCCCTATTACCGGAGCTTTACCACCGATCCCGGAACTGAATGGTACGGTCTCAACTTCACCGGCGCCGCCTGGAACGGTACCAACGAAGTAGTCACCATGCCCGAGCTGTGGTATTGGAAACACGGTATGATTTCGGCACAAGACCTGCCGCAGTATTTTCAGGCGGCGATTACCTACCGTTACCTGCAATGCGATTACGGTTACGACACGCCGGTGGTGTTATTTCACCT
Organism: Acidobacteriota bacterium; assembly: GCA_030066195.1. Classification (GTDB taxonomy): domain Bacteria; phylum Acidobacteriota; class Holophagae; order Acanthopleuribacterales; family Acanthopleuribacteraceae; genus JASJCB01. Next base: position 6,426 of record JASJCB010000251.1, on the reverse strand, counting down.
GGCTTATGACGACGATCCCGACGGCATTATCGACGTGGCCGACAACCACGACGACGCCGACGCCGATTTGAGTTATTACCAGGTCTTCTTCTGGGACGGACGTTGGGTGCTCAGTCGCCGCGACAACGGCGTGATGACTTATGACTGGCAAACCGAGGCATCGCCCAGTATGGGCACCTATACCTGCGGTGAAGTGGTCTTGACCATCCGCTGTGAAGCCGGCGCCAATCCGGGGGATATGCTGATCACCATCAGCGTCGACGGTAATCAGGTGATTCAGGTGAACGACACCAATCCTATCAGCGCCGGAAGATTGGACCTGACTTCCCACTATACCCCGGTGTTCTACGACAGCATCGACATTCAAACACCCTGATGAAACACCCATGGCGCCGTCCGTCCGGGGCGGCGATTCAATCCGCCCCGTGGTAATCAAGAGTCGCGAACAAACCGAAGTGATCCGAGATGAAGACCTCCTCCGGCCCGGTCATCAGCGGTTCGGTGCCCAGAATCTTCATGTCGCGAGGACGCCAACGATTCCGCCCGGAACGTATCAAGATGCGGTCATAGCGCACGTGTTTGGGTTTGCCTTTCAAGCGAAAGCGCATGCTGTTGATATCGGTATTTTCCGTAAAGCCGGGATCGTCGGGGTACAAAAACGGCCAGATATCGACGTAACGGTCATTTAACGATGCCTGTTCCGGGTCTGCCGGATCGAAGTTGAAGTCACCCATCAGAATCGCGTGGTCGTAGCGGTCCAGAATGGAGAAGATATGTCCGAGTTGTTGCTGTCGAAAGGAGCCCGTCGGCCGGGTGCTTTCCAAATGCACCGTGGCGACAGCCAGGACCTCGCCGTTGATTGTCAACTCGCCGACCAACAAACGGCGATCCATCAAACTGGGCAGTTCGTATTGAGTCAAGACCTGGAACGGGCTTCTGCTCATCAGCAGGGTTCCGTAACGGTCGTAGCTCAGTCCGTGCTTGTCTGAGAGGTAGTACTGTTTGCGAATTCTCGGGTCATTGCGGATGATTTCAAGTAGAGGGTCGGTAACCTCTTGCAGGCCCACAATATCCGGTTTCAGCTCCAACAACAAGTCCAGCAAGGCGGCCGCCCGCTCCTCTAAATAATAATTGCCGAACCAGGCGTTGAAAGTGGCCGGGGATAAGGTTGCTCTTTGCTCGGCCGAGGATTCCCTGTTGGGAACCCATTCATCGAGGGCGGCGTCAAACCGCCACATCGGCAGGTTGAACGACATGGGATAACTCCTAATCGGGTAGGGTGATGGTGAACGTGCTGCCCTCGCCTTGCGTAGAATCCACCGACAGGTCCCCGCCGGTTTTGATCACCAGGTCGTAGGAGATGGAGAGGCCCAACCCGATATGCTCGCTGTTGGTGGGGCGCGTGGTGAAAAAGGGCGTGAAGATGCGTTCCAGGTTGCGGGGATCGATCCCCTCGCCGTTATCTTGAATGGTAATGGTGACTCCGTCTTTATCGCGGGCGGTGCGCACGAGCAAATTGGGTTCGTAACCCGATTCCTTTTGCATGTCACGGGCGCGTATGGCGTCCAGGGCATTGCTGACCAGATTCAAGATGACGCGACCCATATCTCGGGCAACCCCCAGCACCTCGCCCGCGGCGGGGTCCAACTCCAGGATCAGGGGAACCTCCGTGTGATCGTCGATGGACTGTTTACCCTTGTGCGCAATGCCCGAGAATTCCTCCACCAGCGGGTTGATCAGGTACAGGTTCTCCGTGCCCGACTCGTGCTGGGTGAACTTCATCATGCGACCCACGATTTTGTCGGCCCGCTGACCGTGATTATCGATCAGTTCGGTGGTTTGTTGGAGATCGTCCAACAGGTCGATGACATCGTCCCAGGTCTCCTGATCGAACCCCCGCGATAATTTATTCAGCCCCTCTTTCAGCTCTCCGGCGTGATCGCGGGCGACCGAGGCGAAGTTATTGACGAAGTTCAGCGGGTTCTTCAATTCGTGCGCAATGCCCGATGTCAGCGTGCCCAGCGAGGCCATCTTCTCCTGGCGAACCAACTGATCGCGGGTCCGCTCCAGCATTTCGTTATAGGCGCGCAGTTCCTCATTGGCCGCGGCAAGTTCGCGGGTGCGTTCCTCGACCTTGTGCTCCAGGGTGCGGTTCAGTTCGCGCAATTGCTCGGTGGCGGCCAGGTTACGCGTCTTCAGGGCGGCGACGGAAGCCAGGGATACCAGAAAGGCCAGGTCTTCCTCGGTGAACCAGCGAACGCCGGAACGGGAATTCAGGGCAATCATGCCCATAATGCCTTCCGCATCGAAAATGGGCGCCGCAATCAACGAGCGTACGCCCGCCGAATGGATACTGACCGAGGCTTGGAAGCGAATATCGCTACGGGCGTCCAGCACCAGCGCGGCCTTGCCTTTTTCGGTAACCTCGGCGATCAGGCTCTTGGAGTAGAGAAAATTCTCATGCAGGCCGGGGACGGCGCGGGAGGCCGCCATTTCCAATTCGCCGTTATCGCTTTTCAAAAAGACCGAGCCTTCCTCGGGCTCCAGGTTGGCAAAGGCCATGTCCATGACCAGCCGAATCACCTCGTTCTTGCTGCTCTGCTTGCTCAGCTTGCCGTGCAGGTCGTTGAGCACGCGCAGGCGGGCGGCATAGCGACCTAAGACGTAGCTATCTTGAGCTTCTTCCGGACTCAGCTTCTTGTGCAGTAACTCGGCGGCGTCGCGAAAAAGTGTGTGCTCTCCGATCTCGGTCCGCTCCATGGCGGTTGTGGACATGGGTTTCTGATACTCGCGATGGATGGTGATCACGTTACCGGAGAGTTGCAGGACATCGCCCGGGCCGGCTTCCGTGGGTTCTTTGACCACGTGGCCGTTGAGCAGCGTGCCGTTGGCAGACTTCAGGTCTTCAACGAACAGGCGACCGTTTTCAATGTACAGGCGGGTATGGCAACGAGAAACCGCCTGATCGCGCAGAACCAGATCCACGTTGGCGCTACGTCCGATCACGATCGGCTCGTCTTCCAACATCATGTCGAACTCATCCTGGTTGTTGGGGACCACATGAAGTTTGAAAGCCATTTAGGATGTACCCTTTCCAAGCTCCGGAGGCAATTCATCTGCAACTCCTATGTATGTTACGGCATTCCGACGGTTTCTTTTGAGGGGTTTGATTGCTCTTTTGAAAAAGAGGGGTTTCGAGAGACCGCCCATGCGGTTTTATTGAGCCGAAACTGTAATTTTCTCTGACTATATCAAGGATGCAGGTCTTATACTTAGGATTCAAAGCTTATCTCATGGATTTTCGGCGATCCTTTGGGTCTAAGGCTGACTGCTACAAACTATCTATCGACCGCCCCATTCGGTTTGAATATATCCCGTCATACTTACTGAGGTGCTTATGAAAAACATTGTCTCCTTGTGCCTGTTGCTCGGCACGCTGCCCCTATTTGCCACATCTTCAATTACCAACGGCTACCAAACGCCCCCGGCCGAACTGGTTGCCCTGCTGGACGCTCCGCTTCCACCCGATGTGGACCCCTCGCCCGACGGCACACGACTTTTATTGAAGACTCGTCGCCCCCTCCCCCTGTTATCCGAAGTTGCCCGGCCCGAACTGCGCCTGGCCGGTATTCGTTTCGACGCCGCGCGCATGTTGAACAGCCGCGTCCGAACCTACGCGGGACTCAGTATCCTGGATATCGAAACCGGTGAAGAGCGGCCGATCCAGGGCATGCCCAAGGGAATGCCGGGCATCGTTTCCTGGTCCCCGGACGGCAAGCACATCGCCTTCGTGAACGCGAGCGATGATGGCGCTACCCTGTGGGTGATCGACGCCGCGACCGCGCAAGCACGAGCCCTGACGCCGCCGGTTCTCAACCTGGTGCTCAATCGCAGGCTGGTTTGGGCCGGCGACAGCGGCTCCATCTACTGCCTGGTGCGTCCTCCCAACCCCGGCATGCGTCCTCGCGCCCAGGTCGTCCCGTCCGGTCCCAATATTCAGCAGACCGCCGGCCAAAAGGCGGCGGTGCGCACCTATCAGGACATGCTCTCCAGCGAACACGATGCCGAGGTTTTTGCCCACTACATTCGCGGCCAGGTGGGTAGGATCATGCTAAACGGCAGCATGATCCGTATCGGCGAACCGGATTCCATCGCCGATTTTGCCCCCTCGCCCGACAACCGTTTCGTGGTAACCACCACGTTGCGCAAGCCCTTTTCCTATTTGGTTCCCGCCTGGCGATTCCCCCGAGACATCGAGATTTGGACCGGCGCCGGCCGTAAGATCCACACCCTGGCTCAATTGCCCGCGGGTGAATCGGTGCCCAAGGGTTTCGATGCGGTACAGACAGGACCGCGCAACGTGTCCTGGCGAGCCGACGCCCCGGCCACCCTGGTTTGGGTGGAAGCTGCCGACGGCGGCAACCCCAGAACCAAGACCGACGTTCGCGATCGAATCTTCGCTTTGGAAGCTCCCTTCAAGGGTAAGCCCGTGCAAATGGCCGCGCTTGCCCTGCGCGCTTCCGGTTTGGATTGGGGCAACGGCAAACTGGCCCTGGTTTCCGAGCGCTGGCGCAAGAACCGGGCAACCAGGACCTGGATCATCCAGCCGGATATGCCGCAGGCGCCGCCCAAGCTGCTGTTCGACCGCTCCTCGGAAGACCGCTACTCCGATCCGGGTCGGCCCGTGATGCACATGGGCGAATTCGGTCGCAACGTACTGACCGTCGTGGACGGCGGCGCGTCCCTGTTGTATACCGGCACCGGCGCTTCGCCCAAGGGCAATATCCCCTTTCTGGACAAACGCAATCTGGTCACGGGCAAGACCGAACGCTTGTGGCAAAGCCAGGCGCCTTATTACGAGCGCGTGCAAGAAGTTCTGGATGCTAAAGCCGGACACTTGTTGACCAGACGTGAATCGGTCACCGAACCGCCCAATTTCTTCCTGAGAAAGCTGGACGGAAGCGAACCCGTTGCGCTGACGCACATACCGCACCCTCTGCCCGAACTGGCGGGCGTTACCAAGGAACTGGTGCACTACGACCGCGAGGACGGCGTCAAGCTGACCGGCACCCTCTACCTGCCGCCCGGTTATAAGCCGGAGGACGGACCGCTGCCCATGCTGATGTGGGCCTACCCGCGCGAGTTCAAATCCAAATCCGCCGCAAGCCAGGTGCGTTCGTCGCCCTATAGCTTTACCCGCCTGTCCACACGAGGCGCCTTGCCTTATCTGTTGACCGGATACGCGGTTCTGGACGGGCCCGCCATGCCTATCGTGGGCGTGGGTGACGACGAGCCCAACGACCACTTCCGCCGGCAACTGGTATCCTCGGCGCGCGCGGCGGTCAAGGCCATGGTGGACCGCGGGGTTGCCGACCCCGACCACATTGCCGTCGGCGGTCATTCCTACGGCGCCTTCATGGTGGCCAACCTGCTGGCCCATTCGGACCTTTTCCAAGCCGGCATTGCCCGCAGCGGCGCCTACAACCGCACGCTGACGCCGTTCGGCTTCCAGGCCGAGGAGCGCACCTTCTGGGAAGCGGCGGACGTCTACGGCACCATGTCGCCCTTCTTCCACGCCGAGAAGGTAGATGAACCCATCCTCCTCATCCACGGCGAAGTCGACAACAACTCGGGCACCTATCCCCTGCAAAGCCGGCGAATGTTCCAGGCGGTGAAAGGTCTGGGCGGCACGGCGCGACTGGTCATGCTGCCGCACGAGTCCCACGGCTACCGCGCCCGGGAGTCAATGTTACACGTGTTGTGGGAACAATGGCAGTGGATGGAAAAATACGTCAAACCCAAGACCTCCGAGGCGGACGCCAAGGAATCTTTTTAAAGCAAAGCGGGCCGCTCGGCGCGGCCCTCTCTTCTTTGAAGGTTCATAGGTCGAAGCACCTATCTGCCCGAGGGTTCCGAGCCGCAGGCCGACCCTTATGGAGAGGCCCGTTACCAGGAGATTTTGGACCGACCGGAATAGAATCAACAACTTCTCCGAGACCAAATGGTACGTCTGAGTGTACCGGTATCAACAACCGGCCGGATCGAAAACAATGCAACCGTTCGGAGCCGATCTTTTCAGCTTCAAAAAGTGGAGCCCCAAATCCCCGTACCAATATTAGGAAGCTCTGAATCCTGATAAACCCGACCATGACCGAACATCCGGGGCCGGCAAAGGACCCACCTGCCTGCAAGCACTTGATTCCTACCTGAAAAATCCTAACCACCGAATCACGGTGTTTGGTTTCCGGCCGAAAAATGTAAATACCCCCGAACGAGGGTCTCCGGCGAGGCCGAAAAAAGACCATACCTGCATCAATGTGCCAACCACCTTCTGCCGGGGACATTAATGATGGATTCCCGAGGGTACCCCCTTGGCTCAGGGATGTACCCATATGCCACATGTGGGTACATCCCTGAGCCAAGGGG
>JASJCB010000252.1 GCA_030066195.1 Acidobacteriota bacterium | reverse complement strand
GTGGGGGCTTGTTCACGTTACATTCGGCGCGAACAAACCCCCACCATGCCGGTAAGCACGGTAATGATAAAAGCCTGTTTGGTGTACCCGAAGTCAGGTCCGGCCCCGTGGGGGCTTGTTCACGTTACGTTCGGCGCGAACAAACCCCCACCATGCCGGTAAGCACGGTAAGATAAAAGCCTGTTTGGTGTACCCGGAGTCAGGTCCGGCCCCGTGGGGGCTTGTTCACGTTACATTCGGCGCGAACAAACCCCCACCATGCCGGTAAGCACGGTAATGATAAAAGCCTGTTTGGTGTACCCGGAGTCAGGTCCGGCCCCGTGGGGGCTTGTTCACGTTACGTTCGGGGCGAACAAACCCCCAACATGCTTATAAACACGGTCATTGGCTGCTTGTTCCTGAGACAGACCGTTTTACTTGGGGGCTTGTTCACGCTACTCTTGCTACAATTGTTTAGAGGAGTTGTCCATGGTCAGTCCCGAGCGCCGACATGAAATACTTGCATCTTTGCGACGAGGAACCGTGCCGCAACGGGCTTTGGATGCCTTTGCGGTCGGTTTGGATGCTTTTCAGGCCGCCTTGGATGAAGAACTGGCCTCCGTTTCCCGGGGAGGCGGCGTTTTTAAGGCTGTACGCGGTGAGTACGGCAGCGGCAAGACTTTTCTGGCTCGTTGGTTTCAGGAACGGGCGCGGCAAGAAGGGTTCGCTGCCGCCGAGGTCCAGATCTCGGAAACCGAAACGCCTTTGCATCGCTTGGAAACCGTCTATCGCCGATTGATTGAACGGCTTTCTACCGCCGATACCCTACAGGGCGCTTTTCGCAATATCATCGATGCCTGGTTTTATGCCTTGGAAGAGGACGTTTTGTCCGACGGCGAGATCGATGAAAGCGACAGCGCGGCCTTGCTGGCAGCCACTGAGCGGTTGATGGAACGACGCCTGGCCGAGGTCACCCGTCGTGCGCCCACCTTTGCTGCCGCCCTGCGTGGTTATCGTCGCGCCCTGGCTCAAGACGATCTCGCCGCCGCTGAAGGCCTGTTGGCCTGGCTTTCCGGGCAGCCCAATGTGGCCGCCTCTGTCAAGCGTTTTGCCGGTATCAAGGGCGATGTCGACCATTTCGGGGCTCTTTCTTTTCTCCAAGGTCTTTTGGCGATACTCCGCGATGCCGGTCATCCCGGCCTGGTCTGGGTATTGGACGAGGTGGAAACCCTGCAACGCATGCGCTCCGATGTACGCGATAAAAGTTTGAATGCTCTGCGTCAGTTGATCGATGAAATAGACGGCGGACGTTTTCCAGGTCTTTATTTGATGATCACCGGCACTACGGCTTTTTATGACGGACCCATGGGCGTGGCCAGGCTGGCTCCGCTTGCGCAAAGGTTGGCCGTGCACTTCGATGATCCCCGCTGGGACAATCCCCGTGCGGTTCAGGTTCGCCTACACGGTTTCAATCTGGAAAAGCTGGTTGCGGTGGGTCGGCGCATCCGCGACATCTATGCCGACGGCTCACCGCACGGCCAACGCATTGGTCAAAAGGTAGACGATGCCCTGATCTTTCGATTGGCCGAGGCGGTAACCGGCGGTCTGGGCGGCAAGGTAGGCGTGGCGCCGCGTTTATTCCTGAAGAAACTGGTCGGTGAAGTTTTGGACCGGGTAGAACAGTTCCCCGATTTCGATCCGGCGGAACACTATCACCTCACCTTGAATGACACCGAAATGAACGACGCCGAGCGCGTCGCCGTGACCGACCCCGATGATATCGAGCTCAGCCTATGAGCGGTATCGACCGTCTGCATCCGGCGTTGGTCTACCATATCGTCAATACGTTGGAGTGGCGTTCGCTTCGGCCTTTGCAGGAACTGGCCGTCGATCCCGTATTGGACGGCAAGGACGCCCTCATGTTGGCGCCCACTGCCGGGGGTAAAACCGAATCCGCCGTGTTTCCCCTATTCTCCAAAATGCTTGCCGAACATTGGGACGGCCTCTCGGTCATCTACCTTTGCCCCATCAAAGCCCTGCTGAACAACCTGGAACATCGCTTACGCGGTTACGCCGAACTGCTGGGACGGCGGGCGGCGCTGTGGCACGGCGATGTGGGCGAGAGCGAACGGCGCAAGGTTCGCAACCATCCGCCCGATCTTTTGCTGACCACGCCCGAGTCGTTAGAGGTCATGCTGGTCTCGCGGCGGGTGGAGCATGCGTCCTTTTTTGCCAATGTGCGCGCCGTCGTGGTGGATGAGATTCATGCCTTCGCCGGCGATGATCGAGGTTGGCATCTGCTCAGTTTGTTGGCTCGTATTCAGCGCCTGAGTCGTTTCACGCCCCAGCGTTTGGGTTTGTCAGCTACCGTGGGTAACCCTCGCGGTCTGCTCGATTGGTTGTCGCCCGGTGGTAACGGCGTGGTATTGGACCCGGCGGAGGCAGCCGGCGCTGAATCCGAGGTGCGCTTGGACCATGTGGGTAGTTTGGCCAACGCGGCGCTGGTCATCAGCAAGTTACACCGGGGCGAAAAACGCCTTGTGTTTTGCGACAGCCGCGCCCAGGTAGAACAATTGGCCGTCGCCTTGCGAGCGCATGGCGTGGATACCCATGTCTCTCATTCCAGCCTTGGCCGGGAGGAACGAAAGCAGGCGGAAACGGCGTTTGCCGAGGGTCGAAACAATGTCATTGCGGCGACCTCTACCCTGGAGTTGGGTATCGATGTGGGGGATTTGGACCGGGTCATTCAGATCGATGCGCCTCATTCGGTTGCTTCTTTTCTGCAACGCATCGGTCGTACCGGGAGGCGGCCGGGCGCCTTGCGTAACTGCCTGTTTTTGACCACTCGGGAAGACGCTTTTTTGCGCGCTGCCGGCTTGTTGTATCTCTGGTCCGAAGGTTTTGTGGAACCCGTCGTGCCGCCGCCCTTGCCCTACCATCTTCTGGCGCAGCAGTTATTGGCGCTGGCCTTACAGGAACACGGGGTGAGCGCGGTCGATTGGTTCCGCTGGATCGACTCGGTTCCGGCTTTTTCGGGCATGTCGGAAGAAGCGCGGGCAGAATTGACGGCGTTCATGTTACAAGAGGAAATGCTGTTCGAAGATGGTGGACGTTGGTCGGTCGGTCAGGGCGGTGAAGCCGCGTTCGGCTTCAAGAATTTCATGGAAATCTTCAGTATCTTCACCAGTCCGCCGGTCTTTACGGTGTGTCATGGTCGTCGGGAAATCGGCTCCGTACATGAAAGCAGTTTCTTGAAAAGCGACGAGAAGGAACCGACGATTCTGGCCCTGGCCGGGCGCACCTGGGTGGTTACCGCATTGGATTGGGGGCGGCGTGTCGCGTTGGTAGCACCCACTGATCAGCCGGGTCGATCACGCTGGACGGGCGCCGGCAGGCCCATGCACCCGGCTCTGGCCGATGCGATAGCAAAAGTATTGGCCGGGGAACCCTTATCCGCCGGTTTACTGACCCGTCGTGGAGAAACCATGCTGGAGCAGGCGCGCCGATCGTTCGAAGGGGTAGCGCCCGGCAAACTGATCAAGGGCATCGATGAATCCGTAACCTGGTGGACCTTTGCGGGCGGCGCCTTCAATGTAGCGGTCGCGGCCCGGCTGGGCGACCGGGGTTTGGATGCGGTCGGAGACGATTTTGCCGTGAAATTCAAGAAACCTCATGATCTTTCCCTACTGGAGGCAACCCTGAGCGAACTTCTCGCGGATGATGATCCCCTCTATCCACCCATCGATGAGCGGGCGATGCGCGACCTCAAGTTCACCGCCTGCATACCGCCGGGACTTCTCGCGGAATTATGGGTCGCACGGCATGACCGGAGTTCCCTTCGTTCGAACCTGAAACAGTGACGGGAACTGTCGGTGTTCGGAACTTTTTGGCCCAAGCGGCGCGCCCCAAAAAAACAACTTTAAGACATTTGACTACCTGAATCACGCCCCGAAAGCTTCGCAAGCTTATGAAAACTGCTTTATGAAGGCAAACAACATATCCATAAGGTTGTGCCATTTTGTTTTGGGCGCGTTGCAAAGCCCCCAGGCCAATTTCTGAGAGCGTATGGGTGCATTGTTGCGATCGGCGATACTCTGACCCGGGTCTTTGGGCGGGTTGCGAGTACCACGATGCCCCTTTCGGGTCCGGTTTATCCATGGAAAGCTGCGCCGATACGCCTAAAACACAACTGATTCACCTTTTGGAATTCTAGCCGAACAGGGCCATCAGCACGCCGGCGGCTACTGCCGAACCGATGACGCCCGCCACGTTGGGGCCCATGGCGTGCATGATCAGGAAGTTGTCCGGGACCTCCTGTTGTCCCACCATTTGCACCACCCTGGCCGAGTCGGGTACGGCTGAGACACCTGCCGCGCCGATCAGCGGGTTGATCTTTTCTTTGAGGAAGACGTTCATCAGCCGCGCGGCCAGGACGCCGCAGGCCGTGGCGATCATGAAGGAGACCGCACCCAGGGCGAAGATGGCGACGGACTGGGGTTTCAGGAAGGTGGATGCCTGGGTGCTGGCGCCGACCGTCAGGCCCAGCAGCACCGTGACGATGTCGATGAAGGCGTTGCGGGCCGTCCGGGCCAGGCGTTCAGTGACGCCGCTTTCCTTCAGGAGATTGCCCAGGAAGAGCATGCCCAGCAGCGGCAGGGCGCCCGGGGCGATGAACAGGCAGACCAGGGTGCCCACCAGCGGGAACACGATGCGTTGGCGTTTGCCGGCCGGAACGGGCGGGGGCATGCGGATCTGACGTTCTTCCTTGGTTGTCAGCAGGCGCATGATGGGCGGTTGGATCACCGGCACCAGCGCCATGTAGCTGTAGGCCGAGATGGCGATCGCGCCCAATAGTTTCGGCGCCAGTTGGCTGGAGAGGAAGATGGCCGTGGGGCCGTCCGCGCCGCCGATGATGCCGATGGAGGCCGCCGCCTTCAGCAGGTAGTCGGGGTCGGCCGGGTCCATCAGCCCCAGGCCCGCGACCCTGCTGCCCAAAAAGACCGCGCCTAACAGGGTGGCGAAGATGCCGACCTGGGCCGCGGCGCCCAGCAGGATGAGCTTCGGTCGGGAGATCAGGCAGGAGAAATCGGTCATGGCGCCGATGCCCAGGAAGATCAGCGGCGGATAGATGCCGGAGGTCACGCCGTAGTACAGCAGGTTCAACACGCTGCCTTCCTCGTAGATGCCGATGCGCAGGCCCGGCGGGAAGGGAATATTGCCCAGGATGATGCCGAAGCCGATGGGCACCAACAAAAGGGGCTCGTAGTCCTTCTTCACGGCCAGGTAGATGAAGGTGCAACCCACGACAATCATGATCAGGTTGCCCAAGGTCACGTTGTAGAAACCGGTGTTGAGAAAATAGGCCTCGATCGATTCCACGGTATGCTCCTAGGCGAACGTAATCAGGACCTGTCCCTGGGTGACGCCGTCCTTTTCCTTGACGCGAATGTCCTGGATCTTACCGGAGACCGGGGAACTGATATGGGTGTTCATTTTCATGGCCTCGATGATCATCAACAGGTCGTTCTCGGCCACCGTGTCTCCGGGTTTCACCTTGATCTCCACCACCATGCCGGCAATGGGCGAGGTCAGTTCCTTTTCATTGTTGGACGGCGGGCGCCGGATCCTCTTGTCGACCTCGGCGCGGGCCGATCCGGGGCCGGGGGCCGCCGGCGCGGGTGCGTGGGGATGTGGTTCGGGGTGTCTGTTTGCTTGCGGAAAACCGTATCCGGGTCCGTTATCGGTGTCTTCCAGGACTTCCACGTCCACCTCATAGGCTTTTCCGTTCACGGTAATTCTCAGCTTTTTCATGTTCGGCTCCATGTGTCAACTACGGGTAATATGCGATGCCATGATGGTAATTCTGCCCTGTTCGGACCACATCTGCTCAGACTGGGGTCGGCTGTAGCGAACGCGGCGGATACGGACCCGGGCGCCCAAGGCGGCCTCGGCGGCAGCGGCCAGTACGACGATGATCTCCTCGGGGATGTCGTCCCCGGCGTCGCCGGTCTTCGATTGCGGGGTTTTGGCCTCCGGCAGGCGGTTGAGCAGGCTCAACATGCCCGCAATCAGCAACAGGGCTCCGAAAACCACGGTCAAACCGACCACTGAGACATGCAGGGCGGTCATCATGTGCGCCATGGGGTCCTCCTACAGGGGAATCAGGCCGTGTTTCTTTTGCGGGCGGGTGTCGCGTTTCCCGCAAAGCGAGGCCAACGCCAGCCCCAGGTATCGACGGGTGTCCTTGGGCTCGATAATATCATCGATCAGGTTGCGCCCGGCGGCAAAATAGGGTGTGGCGAATTTCTCGCGATAGGCTTCCACGAACTCCTTGCGCGCTGCCTCGGGATCCTCCGCGGCCTTGATCTCCTTGCGGTAGACCACATTGACCGCGGCCTCGGCGCCCATGACGGCGACCTCGGCGGTAGGCCAGGCGGCAACGCGGTCGGCGCCCAGGTCTTTGCCGCACATGGCCAGGTAGGCGCCGCCGTAGGCCTTGCGCAGGATGACCGTGATCTTGGGCGCGGTAGTGGCCGAGTAGGCGAACAGCATCTTGGCGCCGTGGCGGATGATGCCGCCGTATTCCTGGGCGATGCCGGGCATGAACCCCGGCACGTCGACCAGGGTGATCAGGGGAATGGTGAAGGCGTTGCAGAAGCGTACGAAACGCGAGATCTTGTCCGAGGAGTCGATGTCCAAGACGCCCGCCATGACCATCGGCTGGTTGGCCACGATGCCCACGCTGCGACCGTCGATCCGGGCGAAGCCGATCACCGCGTTGGGCGCGAAGTGATCCTGGATTTCCATAAAGTCGCCCTCATCGACAAGGCGCGGGATGATTTCCTTGACATCGTAGGGCTCGCGGGGATCGTCCGGGATGATGCCGTTCAACTCCAGGTCTTCCACGTAAGTCACTTCATCGTCGCCGAAGTTGGGCGGGTCGCTGATATTGTTGGAGGGTAGGAAGCTCAGCAGTCGTCGACACAGTAACAGGGCATCCTCGTCGTTTTCCGCGACCATATGGACCACGCCGCTGCGGTCCATCTGTGCATCGACGCCGCCCAGTTCATCGGCGCTGATTACCTCGCCGGTCACCTGTTTGATGACCTGGGGTCCGGTGATGAAGATCTTGCCGGTGCCGCGGACCATGATCACGAAGTCCATCATGGCGGGCGAGTAGGCCGCGCCGCCCGCACATGGTCCGGCGATGATGGCAATCTGGGGCACCACGCCTGACGAGAGCACATTGCGGTAGAAGATGCGCCCGTAACCGCTGAGCGCGTTGACGCTTTCCTGGATGCGCGCGCCGCCGCTGTCGTTGATGACCACAATGGGGTTGCCGCAGTGTCGGGCCATGTCCATAATGCGTACGATTTTATCCGCGTGGACCTCGCCCACCGCGCCGCCGCCGACCGTGAAGTCCTGCGAGGCCACGAAGACCTGGCGACCGTCCACGGTGCCCACTCCGGTGACCACGCCGTCGGCGGGAAGTTCCTTGCCTTCCATGCCGAAATCGGTGCAGCGATGCTGTGCAAAAAGGTTGGTTTCCTGGAAGGTTTCGGGATCGAACAACAGGCCGATACGTTCGCGGGCCGTCAACTTGCCCCGTTCGTGTTCGCGCGCGATGCGTTTGGCGCCGCCGCCTTCCCTCAGTCGGGCCTTGCGTTCCCGTAATTCTTGGATCTTTTCGTATACCGTACTCATGAGGTACCTCACCTGCTCAATTCATGGAGAGAGTGGCAAATGCCGTGCCGGCCGGGAGCCGCGAACGCCGTCAAGGGAAAATGCTGCCGTGGTGCGACTTGGAAGGGAAAGCAGCATCCAATGCCCTGTGGTTGAAGGTGGTTCCTCCACCCGTTTGCGGAAAATCACGCACCGGCGAATGTTCAGGGGATTGCCGCTGTTTTTCATTGTTCAGTTGATTGACCGCCGGCTATCAACCTTCAAGATAGTTTGGTCGATTGTTATATTATAAAAAGATATGCCTCCAAGGAGCGATCATGGACCACCGGCTGGATGTACTACAAACGATCCTGGACGCCTACACCTCCGGGGAAAATCCCATTCCGGGGATTTCCGCCTCGTTTCAACTGGGACCGGAGCAGGAACCGATTACCCTGGTCAGCGGATATTCTCGCCTGCCCGGCGAGGGTGTGTTGCCCATCCCCATTACGCCCGAGACGACCTTCGAGTATTGCAGCATCACCAAAACCTTCACGGCCGCGTTGATCGTTCGCGAAAAGTTACGCCGGCGGATCGATCTGGAGCAGAACCTCTACAAGTGGTTACCCTTCCTTGCAGACAGCCCCCGCGTGGACGGCTATGTGACGGTGCGCCAGTTGTTGCAGATGAGTTCCGGCCTGGACGATATCGACTCCAGCCTCAGCCCCACCATGAACTACAGGAAGGCGCGCGATGAGGAATTACACCGCGAGAAGGGCCGCGCCATTCGTCAGTTGTTCGAGAACATGGGCATGAGCTGGTTCTTCTACAACGAGGTCATGCGCGGGGATACGACCGAATTGGGTATGTCGCACGATGTCAACAGTCCCTATAAAACATGGTCGCCCATGGCAGCCATGGATTACCTGGGTCGTCCCTTGTTCAAACCGGGCACGCGGAACCGCTATACCAATTCCAACTTCGTGATTCTGGGTATGATCGTCCAGAACCTGCACAATACTTTGGACCAGTCGTTCCCCTATCGGCGCATTGCGGTGGAAAACTGCATGAACAGCGTCTATACCGGGTCTACCGTGAGCGGCGAGGAACAGCTGATGTTCATCAAAGCCTCCAACGATTTCGTGCGTTGCGTCGATTTCGACAATTTCTGGCTCTTGATGGTGTTGGCGGGCGCCCTGCGTCGCCTGGACGCCTCGGCCGAACCCGTCCTGGTTGCATTTTGCGAGGACTTCTCCAAACAATTGCTGAAGGGTTTGGAACTGGCCGCGCGTCCCATCTTGAGCGCGGATGTCAGCAGCGGCAAACGCCGCGTCTTTCGCTTCGATTTGGCCTCCTTCGATCTGAACTTCAAGGTTGGGGAATCCCCCCGCGATGTTTTGGACAAGCAGCATTTCTATGACCTCTACCTGTCCACATTCTGCGCCTTGCAACATTTGAACCCGGAAACCGGCTTGGACGGCCTGGGCATGCTGCGGGGTTTGCTGACCGAGGCGATCAACTTCCTGAAGGCAGACGTTTACGCTATTGAAATCGACGAGTCCACCCTGGACGCGGCGCAAGACGTGCACATCGATCCCGACGGCGGACCCGAGGCAGCCCTGATGGAGCTATTGAACTGGGCAATGGACAACGAACCGCTGGTCGCCTACACGCGCGGTAAACTGGAGCCGGACGCCTCGCCCATGGAGGCGGTGGTCAAAGTAGCCGAGGAGTTGGCAGCCCTGCTGGAGGCGACGGAAGCCCTGGGCAACAGCGTGAACAACCTTTTGAAAAACAAACCGCCCAAGGCCATCCCCCACGGCAAGAATCTGGAGGAGCGCACCCGCGATCGCGGTTCCTTCATGAGTTGTTACTCGGCCGCCGGTTTCCTCTGCGGCAATACGCGAGACCTGGCCGTGTGGTTCTACAACCTGTTCAGCCCCAATCACGGCGATCCCGAAATGGGCGCGGTCGGGCGTGAAATGCGGCGCGAGGGACCGACCGACGAAGATCCCTACGGCAACGTTTACGACCTGACGGAAGAGCCCGAGATCTGGGCCGAGGGTGTCAAGAACACGGGCTACGGCCTGGGTATGACCCGCGTGGAGGTCATCATGGCCGACGGCCGCACCACCTTCTGCTACGGACACCCCGGCGGTTCCAACGGCTTCACCTCGGTGGGTATCTACTGGCCGGAAAAGGACATTTCATTCGGCATGTGTTGCAACCAGCGAACCGATGACCTGTTCGCCCTGCAACGGGATATCATGCACAAACTGGACGAACTGCTGCCGTCGGTTCCCTACGACAAAGACGATTGGCATGCGTAACGGTTTGGATTGCGAACTAACTCGCCAGGGTTTCCCATTCAATCCGGTCACAGCCGTATAACCGGTGGAAATTCTCCGTGGTAATGCGCACCACCTCTTCAACAGGCGTGTCTTTGATCTGTGCGATTGCTTTTGCGACCTCGGCCACATAGGCCGGTTCGTTGCGCTTGCCCCGGTGAGGAACGGGAGCCAGGTAGGGACTGTCCGTCTCGATGAGCATTCTCTCCAGCGGCACCGCGGCGACCACCTCGCGTAGATCCGTCGACTTGCGGAAGGTGATGATGCCCGTAAAGCCGATGTGGTAGCCCATGGTCAATAGATCCGCGGCCAGTTCGCCGCTGCCGGTGAAGCAGTGCACGTGCCCGCCTCTGGGGATGGGGTGGCGCGCGGTGATGTCGCGTGTCTCGGGCTCGGCGTCGCGGGTGTGGATGACCACGGGCAGGTCCAGCCGGGCCGCTCGTTTCATCTGGGCCTCGAAGGCCGCTTTTTGGATTTCGCGCGGGCTGTTGTCGTAATAGAAATCCAGGCCGATTTCTCCCCAGGACAATACCTTGGGGTGATGCGTCAAGACTTCCAGGGCGTCAAGCACCTCATCCGTCACCGTGTCCGCATCGTGGGGATGGACGCCGACCGAGGCATAGATGCCCGGAACGCGTTCGGCCAGAGCGATGACTTGCCGCGATTCTTCCAGGTTACAACCCACTTGCAGTAGATTGAGAATCCCGACTTCCGCGGCGCGTGCAATGACCGCCGGTCGATCCTCATCGTAGCGGTCCATATAGATATGACTGTGCGAGTCGATCATTTTTTCGACTTGTCCAACAGGCGTTCGATCTCGTTTTCCAACATATCCACCCCCTCCTCGACATCGCCGAGGGTGGTGAATACCACTTGTTGGTCTTTGACCAGGATGTAGGTGGGAAAGCCTGGGATCTTGAGCAGGTCCACCGTGTAGCCCAGGAAATCCAAATAGGTGGGCATGGGATGAGGTCTGCCGGCCAGGAAGTTACGCAAATTTTTGAAGCTGGATTGGGCGTCGCCGCCGTTTTCGAAATTGATGGAGACGGTTTGCAGGCCGCGGTCCTTGTAGCGATTGTGAATGGCCACAAGGCGGTTCCAGATATCGGGTTTGCCGCCCATCTCAATGGACCAGACCTGGATCAGGGTCAACCCCTCCACTTCAAGGTTGAGTTTTCGGCGCTCCTGGTCGTAAACCAGGAGGTCGTCGGGGAAGGGATAGGTCTCGAAATTGTAGGCCTCTTCCAGGGTGGGTTTCAGGTTTACGGTATAGTCCTGAGTAACCGCGGGTAGGACGGCAAAGGTCAGGAGGAGAGCAAAGGATGTTTTCATATCAGTTGTCCTCTTCGATGCGTCGACGTCCGGCATAACCGGCGTGATAGGCATGGCGGTAGTAAATGTCTTTTTCGGGGAATTCCCAGCAGTAGAAGTCGGTACCGTTGTCGAAGTCAACCGTAAAGGGTTGTTTGGGCAGACCGCCCAACTTGAAGACGGTTTCGGCCCAATGATGTATAATTTCCTTGATTCGGGTTTGCGCCCGGGCCAGGTTGGACTCGCTCTGCTGTACTTCGCGGACCTGCTTTTCCGCTTCCTCGCAGGCTTCTCTTATCCACGGAATCAAGCTCCGCGCCTCATCCAGTTTATAGATTTTGTGTTGCATATGGCAAAAAGGCTCCGGGACGTGTATCGAGGTTACTGAATGGACAATTCGTTGAAAGTGGTCGTATGCAAGGGCCCCACCTGCAGCTTGTTGAACGGCGGTGAACTGGAGGAATGGTGCCGGGACCTGGAAGCGGCCGGTTTGCCCGTGTCCCACGAGATCAGCGGGTGCACGGGCAATTGTTTGGAATCACCGGTGGTTCAGTGGAACGGTTGTTATCTTACCGAGTGTTCCCCGGCAAAACTGACCGAACAACTGATGGAAGACGGACTGATGTAACTTACTTGATCTGGACGCCGATGCCGCCGATCTGGTAGATGGTGACGGGTCCGGTCACGGTTTTGGGATCGAAGGGCTCGTTCTTTTCCTCGGCCAGGTGACGGTAATACTCTATTGCCTGCTCGTGATCCATTTGGAAGCTGTAGACGGTGCCCTCGGCTACGACCTTTTTACCGATCAATTTGGCGTCGAAAACGATCTCGCCGTCCTTGACCTTGATCTTGACCTCATCGTCGCCTTCCTTCATGGTCAGCCAGCAACCGGCCTTGGGGCAGACTTCCTGAACGACGCCCTCGACCTTGACGACCTTGTTGAGATACTTTTGCGGATGAGCGGCGAATTCAGCAATGGTGATGAGCGGCGTTTCGGCTTTGACGGCCGCGCCGTAGATACCCTCATCGGCGGCGAAACACAACATCAAAAGGAGTGTCAACATGGTATCACCTTTCCTTATTTCGGGAGTTCGACGCCGGGACAGCGCCCGGCGCTCATCTATCTTACAGCCGCCGGGCTTCCGGCTCAACTAGATTAAGCGGTAAATCGGCCGTGGGATTGACTCAGCCGCCGCCGGTCTTGAATTGGAACCGGCAGATTTTCAGGGCACGATCCGGTTCTTTTTCCGGGCACTCCGGCGGGCGGCCCAGGCGGCTGATCAAGGTGAATCGATCCGGGTCGAACATGCCTTCCAACTTGTCGAATCCCAGGTGCGGCGCGTTCAGGCAGGCGATGACAGAGGCGCCGGGAGCCAGAAACTCAGGCAGGCGTCGAATAATGCGCGGGTAATCCGTGACGGCGTCAAAACGATTTTTCTGGCGGGTGGGCGGGTCCAAGATCACCAGGTCGAACGGTCCCGATTTGTTCAGGCGTCCGAAGGAACGCATGATGTCGAATGATAGGAATTGTACCGATCGCACATCGAGTGCGTTGTGTAAGTGGTTGCGGCGGCCCACTCTTAAAGCGGCCTTGCTGACGTCCATATTGACCACCGTTTCAGCGCCGCCCGCCATGGCCGCCGCCGACAGGGAGCAGGTGTAGGCAAACAGGTTCAGCACGCGGGCGCCGGCGGCCAGGTCGCGAACCAACTTTCGACCCAGGCGCATGTCGGGGAAGAAGCCGATGTTTTGCTTGCGCATCAATTCCACCTCGAAACGCAGGCCGGCCTCCACCGCGAAAACGGTTTCCGGGACCTCACCGTCCAAAACCTGCCAGGTGACCTCGCGGCCCTGACGTCGTTGCAGGACCACCGCTTCCAACGGGGTCTTGTGGAACACTGCTTTCAATTGCGGTAACAGCGGCGGTATGGAGGCGCCGTCTTCGTCACCGAAACACTGAACGACCAGTACGGGCGGGTAGTATTCCGCATTGATGTCCTCCCATCCGGGAAAGCAGTGACCGCGCCCGTGAAACAAACGGACGGCATCGTCGTTTGCCAGATTGCGGATGATTTCATCCATGAAGATGTTGGACACCGAAAACCTCCCCGGCGGGATTATACCGTAGCGTGAAGAGGCGCCCACGTAGAACGGTATTACTTTGGGACTATTCACCGGCCTGAGTTCAGACGGCGCTTATGAGCGCGGTGGGTGTCTGTTCGCGTGGGAGGGACAAAAAGCTTGGGCGGAAAATTGGGCGTCTTCCGAAGGGTGGTGCTTCCCAACATTTGGAATTTCAGGTCCGTGGGCAATTGCCTTAGGTACCAGCAGCATACTTAGCGTTCCCTGCTCGGCTCTCCGACGCCAACAAACCCCCACCATGTTTGTAAGCACCCGGGTTGTTTATTGACGGCTTTTGGTCCCTTTGTTTGGTCGTTCATTGTGGGGGCTTGTTTACGTTACATCAACTCCTTCCAGCGGTATAGCATTTCCAGGGCTTGTTTGGGACTCAGGTTGTCCGGGTTCAGTTCCCCCAGTTCGTCCAAGACTGGGGACGGCTCCGGGCCGAACAGACTCATCTGCATGGGAAGTGACGGCTCTTTTCGATCTTGTCCGGAAGATTTAGCAAGCCTGGGATTCCCCGTGGTGTCCAGTTCATTTTTTTCCAGGTTGCCAAGAATCTCGCGGGCCCGGCGAATCAGTTTGCCCGGCAGGCCCGCCAGTTGGGCCACGTGGATGCCGTAGCTCTGGTCGGCCGCGCCTTTTTCGATGCGGCGCAGGAAGACGATCTTGCCCTTCCACTCGCGTACCGTGATGTGCAGGTTCACCACGCCCTCGGACGTGCGCTCCAGTTCGGTCATCTCGTGGTAGTGGGTGGCGAACAGGGTCTTGGCCCCGATTTGAGCCTTGTCCTGGATGTATTCCGCGGTGGCCCAGGCAATCGACAGGCCGTCGAAGGTAGAGGTGCCCCGACCGATTTCGTCCAGAATAATCAGGCTGCGCGAGGTAGCGTGGTTCAGGATATTGGCCGTTTCCGTCATCTCGACCATGAAGGTAGACTGGCCCCTGGCCAGGTGATCGGAAGCGCCCACGCGGGTGAAGATGCGATCCACCACCCCGACATCGGCCCTGGTGGCGGGAACATAGCTGCCCATCTGCGCCATCAGGCAAATCAAGGCGTTTTGTCTCAGGTAAGTGGATTTACCACCCATGTTGGGGCCGGTGATGATCAGCAGACGTTCGTTTTCGCCGTTCATAAAGGTGTCGTTGGCAATGAAGGGTTCGTCGGAAAGCGATTCCACCACCGGGTGCCGCCCTTCCACGATTTCGACCTCGTGGCCCGCGTTGACGTTGGGCAGGCAGTAGTTGCGGTGCACGGCCAGTTCGGCCAGGCCCGCGTGCACATCCACCGCGGCCAGGGTCTTGGACCAGGCGCGCAGATGCGGCAGGTTCTCCTGGGTCCAACTAAGCAATTCCTCGAAGAGGCGCTGTTCGATGACGATGATCTTTTCCTCGGCGCCCAAGATCCTGGTCTCGTATTCCTTCAACTCCTCGGTGATGTAACGCTCGCTGTTAACCAGGGTTTGTTTGCGGATGTAGTCCTCGGGCACCTTGTCCGTGTGGACCTTGCTTACGTCGATGTAGTAACCGAACACCTTATTGTATTGCACTTTCAGCTTGGGGATATTGGTGCGTTCGCGTTCACGGGTCTCGATTTGAGCCAGGGTGCTGCGCGAATCACGGCGCAAGGCTCGCAACTCATCCAGTTCCGCGTCCACCCCGTTGCCGATAAAGCCGCCGTCCCGCATATGCGCCGGCGGGTCCGGGTCGATGGTTTTCTCGATACGGTCGTGCAGGGCCCATAAGCTGCTGAACAATTCGTCCGGCAGGCCGTAGCGATCGGGCACCACTTCGTCCAGCAATTCCACGATGGCAGGCATCTTTCCCAGGGCCTGCGCAATGGCCAACAGTTCGCGGGGTTTGATATTGCGCATGGCCAGTTTGGAGACCTGGCGGTCCAAATCGGGTACTTCTTCCAGGATGGCGCGGATTTCGGCACGCGGGATGGTGGCGCTAACGAACGAGGTCACGAAGGCCTGGCGTTCCTCGATGCGGGCCACATCCAGCAAGGGCTGGAGAATCCACTCCTTCAAGAGGCGTGAACCCATGGCGGTTTTGCAGTAGTCGATCTGACCCAGCAAACTCTCGCGACGGTTGCCGTCGAACAGGGAGCGGGTCAGTTCCAGGTTGCGTTGGGTGGTGCTGTCCAGCACCATGTAGTCGGCGCGGGTCAACACCTTCAGGCTTTCGATATGAGCCGCTTTACCCTTCTGGGTTTGCTGGATATAGGAAAGCGCGGCGCCGGCTGCCCGAACCGCGCGCGGCATATCGCCCAGGCCGAAACCGTCCAGGGTCATGGTTTCGAAATGATCCAGCAGTTGCTTGCCCGCGTAGTCCAGCCCGAAATACCAGGCGTCGATACGGGTGAGGCAGCGACCACGCACAAATCCCGGGTCCAGCCAGGCCACATCGTATTCTTCGGGCACGGTCAACTCGGCCGGGTCCTTGGCCGAGAGCAGGTCCGCCGCTTCGATCATGCGGTTGGGGCCGTCCAATTCGATCACCTCGAAGCGACCGGTAGAGAACTCGACCAGCGCAATGCCCAGCTTATCGTTTTCCTCGACCAGCGTGGCCAGGTATTGGAAGTCCTTGCCGTCCATGCAGTTTTCGTCAAGAACGGTACCGGGGGTGATGACGCGGGTGACCTCGCGCTGCACGATGCCCTTGGCGTCCTTGGGGTCCTGGACCTGATCGCAAATGGCCACGCGGATGCCGTTGCGCACCAGCTTGGCAATGTAGCCGTCGACCGCGTGATAGGGCACGCCGCACATGGGCGCCTCGGCGGCGGTGCCTCGTCCCCGTTTGGTGAGGGTGATGCCCAATACCTCTGAGGCCTTGACCGCAT
>JASJCB010000012.1 GCA_030066195.1 Acidobacteriota bacterium | reverse complement strand
AAATGAAGAACCCGATCCCCGCATTTATGAGCTTTACCAACAGTCTTCGTTTTATGTGGAGGAAGGCGCCTGATGGCCCGATCGAACCGCCGCAAGGTATCGGCCCTATTTTACGCCGTCAATGGTGTCGGCCTGGGCCACCTGTCGCGTTTGCTGGCGATTGCCCGCGAAATGCGGGACCTTTTGGACGCCCTGGCCGTTCCCACCGACCTGCGGTTTTTGACAACCAGTGACGCCGCCTATATTGCCGGCGATTTCCCGGTTTACAAAATTCCCTCTAAAACCGCCGCGGCCGGCACGGCCGCGGCTGAGACCTTCATCGCCGACAGCCGTTTCTTCGTATCCAACCTGGTAGCGTCCTTGCGGCCGGACCTGTTGGTCCTGGATACCATTCCCGAGGGTTCCTTCAACGAGTTTCTGATGATACGCGATTTTGCCCGCAAAACCGTGTTCGTGGACCGACATCGAGACCCGAAGATACGGAACGGCAAGCTGCAAAAGAATATGCTTGCTTTATACGACCGCATTCTGGTGCCCGACGATCCTGACGAAGCCCGCTATCCGCTGCCCGAAGCATTGGCCGAACGCCGCTTTTTTACCGGACGGATTCACGGTTTCCGCCCGCGAACCGCCTTCAGCCGCGAGAAGGCCCGTGAACAATTAGGCGTTCCCGACGGCTCCGTTCTGATCTATGTTTCCGCCGGCGGCGGGGGCGATGAGGCCGCCGAACATCAGCTCGATATATTGACCGAAACCCTCGCCGAGGACCCGAGCCATTTCCTACTGGTCGGCTACGGTCCCCTCTATTCAGGAAAGGTGCGCTACGGCGCCAATATTGCCAACTACCACGGCGCGGCTGTCAGCCGCTTTTTTCCCGCGTTGGATCTGGCCGTAAGCGCGGCCGGCTATAACACATACCAGGAATTGATCACGGCTCGGGTACCGACCCTGTTCTATGCCCAGACGAAAGGAATGGATCGCCAGGAGGAACGTATAGACCGGGGCGTTTCGGCGGGGCTGCATCGGAAGTTGACAAACCTGGATACGAGTATCCTCCGCGCCGCCGTCGAAGATATGAAACGGGCCGATACGCAAGCCGAACTTCGCGACGCGCTTGTCCGGCATCCACCCGCCCGAGGCGCCTTGAGTGCGGCCGTTCAGCTATTGGACCTGCACGCCGTGCTAGGTGACAGCGCCGTCGAACGAAGCGCCTTGATTGCGGCCGCCGCCTGCGCCCGTGATTGGGAACCAAATGCCTTTTTCCCCCAGTGTTGGCGTCAAGCGGAGATTTGGCTTCGTTGCGATAAGCTGTACCGGCAAAACACCATGGACGACGCCTTGATCGCCTGGCGGTCCGGGCTCGCCGATCGCAACCTGCTCGCTTTGGGCAAGGACACGGCGGTTATCGAGACCCTGCGGGTCGAAGCCGGCATTTCCGAACCTGACTTCCTGAAAATCATCGATCGTTTCACGGCCGCCGACCCGCCGCTTGCGCCGTCCGCGTTACGACGCGCTTTTATTGACCTGTTGACGTCATTGGCCGAACACCGGCCGGGTGTCACACAACCCTTGCTCACGGCCCTGACCTTACATGTGAAACGCGCCGACATGGCGCGCGCCTGTAGAGAGCTACTGAGCCGGCTGCCGCACCTACCTGATTTTCATGACTTCATCGATCGCCTGAACACCCGAACCAAAATGCTCGATCTAAGTGCTTTCTCCCATTTCCTCGATTCCACATGCCAAGGAGCTTCGCATGTTTCAGACCAAGGCTGACGGTATTCGTATGGCCGACAGCGCCATGCACAGCTATCAATTGCAGGCCGACGATTTGTTGGCCGAGCGACGCCAATTACACCACAAGCATGACCAGGCCAAAGTCGAACTCAAGCGGTCCTTGGAGCACCTTGCCGCGGGTTTGGTCAGCGAGCCGGACCCCGAGGAAGTCAAGCGAGCAGCGCAGGAAACGGGGGCGCTCCACTTACCTGAGCGTTTGCGGTTATTGCATCGGCAACACAAGGAGTACACCGAGCGTATGGCGGAAATCGATGCAAGCGAGGATTACCTTCAACGCGATAATCTCATCCATCCCAAGACCGGACAGTTGACCAACGAGGTTCATGAGGCAGAAAACCTCTACAACGGCTTGAGGCACCAGAAGGAGCGCTACGAGTTCGACCAGTTCATCTGGCTTTACGATCGCGACTATCACCTGAGTGCCGCCCAAACCGGCTTCAAAAAGTTCTGGAGAGTTATGACCCTCGCTGACTTCCGCGAGAAGCGCGCCATGGAAGCCGTGAGGGACCGTTTGGAAAAAGACGACTTTTCCGAACTGGTCCGTGATTACGAATCGCTGGTGGAAAAATGTGATTTTCTATCGGGTGAGCTGATCAAAGCACGCAAACGTTATCAGGCAGTCATCGATCTGGTTGAGGAACGAAACTCCCTGGGCGGTTGGTTGGACGGATATCAAGATGTTTCCCTGGAAGCCTTGCGAAGCGACCTGGCCGAGTTCCTGAAGGACGCCGATTTCGAAGCCATCCACCATACGGTTCGCAAAGCCGGACGTATCCTGGTTGCCCGCTGTCAGGCTCTTGCCAAAAAGGTTCAGTATTATCTGGATATGGTCGGCTGGTTGGACAACGAGATACGCGACCGCTGCGACCGTATCGAATCCATCAATCGAGTCCGAAAAAAATGGAGCGTGAAGCCGTACGGCATGCTGCGCGGCGACAAAACCAAATGGCTGGTCACCCTACCGGACATGAAGGCGGCGGGTACTGCCAAGCGCGTGCGTTGGGTTCGCACCATGGGTAGCAATATCCACAACTACAATGAATATCACCATTACAACGCGTTTATGACTGCCGGTCTGAGCTTTGTGGCCTATGACGCCTTCGCCCGCGCTGCCGACGAGCGCATGCCCTACGAGGGCTTCAGTCGAACGGTTATCGATGAGTTGGATCAATATCGTATCGCGCATAATATGGAAGCACCCGACTATCCGGCCATGAACGAGGTCCTGGAAGAACATGACGCGGAGTTGACGATTTGGGAAGACTGGGACGGTAGTTTCAACGAGGCGGCCGCCCTGGAAGCAACCCTTGAAGCAGCCGCGGCAGAATCTCAGGAAACCGAGCAATCCCTGGCGGATGAGTCCTGAACAAGGCTCTCAAATTACCAAAAAAACCCTTGCATATGTGCCGGCGGCCAGGGTAGGCTGATTTCAACCTGTTTTTGAGGGGGCGCGCCGATGTTAATGGAAGCTTTGCCGAATATCCCGACCTGGGAACCGCCGGCCGGTATCGAACCGGATGACCTTCCGGATATGCATGACCTGCCCTGTAATAAAGGTCCGGAGGAACCCGGCGTGCCCGATCAATTCCACATTCTTCAACCACGACTGCTTGACGACACCTTCAAGCCCTCAGGCAAATTCTTTGCGGCTACGGACATGAACCTCTACTTCGACCCGGAAGTACCCACACGCTACAAACGCCCTGATTGGCTTGCGGCCATCGGCGCGGAACCCCTTCCTCACGGCGAAATGCGCAAGAGCTATGTCATGTGGAAGGAAAAGATTCCACCCTACATCGTGATCGAACTGCTCTCTTTCGGCAGTGATGTCGAGGATCTGGGCGTCAAGAGGTCAACGAAACGGCAAATTTCAAAGTGGGACGTCTATAAAGACTATTTGAAAGTGCCTCATTACATCGCGTTTGATTTCGAGGACACCACCATCACCGGTAACTTCAAGCTGAAGGACGGTAAGTTTGTTCATGAGCCTTGTATGGACGGACCCTGGGTGCGTATTCCCTTCCCTGAAATCGGCCTGGAGTTGCGTTCGTGGGTTGGTCGCTACAATGGTGTCCAATCGGCATGGCTGCGCTTCTACGATGCCAAGGGCAATATCATTCTTACACCTGAGGAAGAGGCCGAGCAGCAGCGAGCAGCCCATAGGGAGGAATGCCGCAAGAACCAACTACTGACCAATGAAAACCAACGCTTGCGAGATCTACTGAGAAGCGCCGGCATCGATCCCGGTAAGGACTGATTAAGATTTCAACGCGGCCAGGATACCAGTTCCAATTGCACGGCAGTTTCCTACTTGCGAAAGGTCCAAGCCTCCATTGTGAAACTTGAACTTGCGATGCGGTTGACCTCGTTATTATCAGGATACCCCAGATCTTCCAAGTCGCGGAATTCTGTATGAAAGATCATTGCGAAGGCATCGATCAAGCGGTCGACCAATGCTTTGCGTCCGGGTAATGGTACGGAAGCGGCCGCAAAATGTTCTTCCAGGCTTGCCATCAACCCGCTCATGTCCTGCTCGGTTCGGGTGATCTCCTCCAGCACCCGGGTACGGTGGATCATGGGAATGCTGCCATGTTGCAGGAAGGCGCCTCTGCCGATCTTTTGGGAACTACCGATCAGTTTACGTCCGCTCTTCTCGATCTCGGCATCGGAGATGGAAGCAAAGCAAGGCAGGTGTCGCTTACTGCGAACCTGGGCGGCGCTCTCACCGGTTTCGGCCATGACCGCCGGCGAGGCCTCCAAATGGGTGAACCGGGCCAGGGCCGTGCCGATCAGGCGATAGTTGTGGGCGATCCGGGTTGAAAAAGGCTCTTTGGTGGGAGCGACCACCGAATAGGTGATCTCGCCGTGATCGTGTAAGACCCCGCGCCCGCCGGTCCACCGCCGGACAAGGTCGATACCGTGCCGCGCCAGCGCTTCCAGGTCAACCGTTTGCCGCCATTGCTGGTGGTAACCCAAGCTTAAGGTAGGACGCGTCCAGGCATAGGTTCGCAGGACCGGCGCGTCGAGAACGCCGGTCTCCACCAGTTCCAACAGGTGTTGGTCCACCGCCATGTTTTGGGCGGCATCACGCGGTTGTTTTTCTCTCAGCAGGTACCAGGTCGTCATAGGCGTTCCGCAAAGCGCACGCGCCCGGCCGGCAGACGCATGCGCGGACCCCGCTCAGCCCAGCAGGGTTGAAATATCGGTGTATTCCAGATTCTGCGAATCGGCGACCGCCTTGTGAGTGACCCGGCCGTTGAATACGTTGACGCCGTGGGCCAGATGTTTATCCAGCTTGATTGCCTCACGCGCACCGTGTTTGGCAATGAACTGAGCATAGGGCAAGGTGACATTGGTCAGCGCCAGTGTAGAGGTACGCGGCGCGGCGCCCGGCATGTTGGCCACGCAGTATTGAATGACCTCACCCACTTTGAAGATGGGATTGTCATGCGTGGTGGGATGGGTGGTCTCGATGCACCCGCCCTGATCCACGGCAACGTCTACAATCACCGAACCGGGTTTCATCAGGGTGCGGATCATTTCCTCGGTGACCAGTTTGGGCGCGCTGGCGCCGGGAATCAAAACGGCGCCTACCACCAGGTCGGCGGTGCGCAAGTGTTGCTCGATATTGTAGGTGTTGCTCATCAGACAAGTGAGGCTGTGCCTGAAGACATCGTCCAGATAACGCATACGAGGGACGGAACGCTCCAGAATGGTGACCCTGGCGCCCAAGCCCACGGCCATCTTGGCCGCGTTCAGGCCCACGATGCCGCCGCCGATGATCACCACCTCGGCGCGTTCGGTGCCGGGAACACCGCCCAGCAACATGCCCAAACCGCCGTTGGTGCGCAACAGGTATTGCGCGCCCACCTGCACGGACATACGCCCGGCAACCTCGCTCATGGGCACCAACAGGGGCAAGGCGCCGGTGGGATCGGTGATGGTTTCATAGGCAATCCCGATGCACTTGCTGCGAAGCAGCCCCTGAGTTTGCGGCGCATCCGGAGCCAGATGCAAATAGGTATAGATGATCTGGTCTTCCCGCAGCATGTTGAACTCAACTTCCTGGGGTTCTTTGACCTTGATAATCATCTCGCAGGTATCGAAGATTTCGCGGGCGGTATCCACAATTCGCGCGCCCGCCGCAACGTAGTGGTCATTACTGAAACCGCTGCCCATGCCCGCGTTGTTCTCGATGAGTACTTCATGACCGTCGTGAACTAACGCTTTGACGCCCGACGGAATCAGACCGACACGGTATTCATGATTCTTGATCTCTTTTGGGGTGCCGATAATCATACCTTGTTTCCTTCCTTCTCCAGCTTTGCTTGTTTATTTCGCTTGTTTCCGGTCGATGCGGGTTCCCGAGAACCCGAGGGGCGTTTTTCCTGGGCCATATGGCTGTAGCCCTCGAAAAAGCCGCCGGGTTCATTGCTGAACTTCCGGGTCGTAATATCGCCGATCAGACG
Organism: Acidobacteriota bacterium; assembly: GCA_030066195.1. Lineage (GTDB taxonomy): Bacteria > Acidobacteriota > Holophagae > Acanthopleuribacterales > Acanthopleuribacteraceae > JASJCB01. The sequence goes on along the minus strand of JASJCB010000012.1, from coordinate 98,597 downwards.
TCCGGTGCTGGTGATGGTCACCTGCTCCTCGGCGTCGATATCGCCTTCAACGATACCGGTAATGACAATTTCGCGGCAAAGAACCTTGCCCTCGACCTTGCCGCTCTCGGCAACGTTGATCAGCTGTTCACAATGAATCTCACCGGCAACAGTCCCCGCAATGGTCAGGTTGTCGACACAATCCAGACGCCCGTTAACCCTGGCCCCGTCCCCGATTAGAGTAGGCGTTTTGGCCGTAGAAGAGGCGCGAGGAACCGAATCGGGCACAATCGTGGTCTCGTGTTGCTTTTGCTTGGCTTTTTTACCGCCCCATGCCATGGCCGCTCCCGGGCGCGGCCATTAATGCCAGGCACGCGCAATACAATCAATATTTCGCCGAAGATGCGAAAATATTTTATCCTTAATGAATAAATGAATTCATCGTTGCGATGAACTCCGATGTAAGGCTAATCGGTAAAGGTGGTTGGAGCGGGCGACGAGACTCGAACTCGCGACACCAAGCTTGGGAAGCTTGTACTCTACCAACTGAGCTACGCCCGCGGAACATTTCGAACCATAACAAACAAAACAATGATGGGTCAAGGGAAGTTCATGCATTTTTTTCGTTTCCCCGAATGACACGGTAAAAGTCTTGACTCCCAATAGTTTCAGCCGATCGGAGCGGCCTCCCGGAGTCGCTTTGTCGGGGCATTTTTATGAACATCTTCTCAGTTTTTGCAAAGTTGGAACCGGTACTCGTAAAAGAGTCCGGCTCCATGGCCGTGATCATTTACTTATAGGCATTCATGGCTGCCAGCAGCACGTCCGAATCCAAGCGAATTCGGTAATCGGGATTGACGTAGTTAAAACGAATCCTACCGTCGGTTCCAATCAGGAAAATGGCGGGAACTGTCATCCGCGGTTCCTTACGACCGTATAAACCGATCAAGTCGATGCCGAAATTCTTGTAACGCTTGACGGTTTCCATGTCCATTTCGAAAACCAGGCCGAATTGGGATGCCGCGTTCAAACCCTTGTCCGAAAGCACCGGGAAATCCAGTCCCTGTTTTTTCATCACACCCGCATTGACCTCCGGGGTGTCCTGGGCAATGGCAAAGACCTGATAACCCCCGGCCGCATAGTCACCCAACTTTTCCTGGAGTTGACCCAGGTGTTTCTGGCAATAGGGACACCAACTGCCGCGATAGAAGATCAGTAAGGTCGGCTTTTCCGAAACAGCCTTGCGAAGATCGAGAGCAGTTCCATCGGGTTTGGTTAAGCTTACGTCGGGGACTTGAGATCCGATCAACAGGGGCCGGACACCGGTTGCGGTCCGTGCCGGACTGTCCGCGGCGAAAGCGACACCCGTTGTTATGAGTAACAGGCTCAGAGCGGCTGTTTTCATGAAAAGCCTCCATTAACACGCACAAATTCGGCGGGTCGACCTCCAAACCACCGTACCGCAAACAAGGTTGGTGCGCAAGTTATTCCCCTTTCCGCCCAGAACCTAGTCACAGTCGCGAACATGAGCCGGCGACAATCCCGAATTGACTCAATTCTTCCCGGGAAGGATATGAGGATCGGGCATTCAGCAACCGATTGTTCCCGGGAACACATAAGGACCATGCATAAATATTCGAATGTTCCCGGGAATAATCGAGCACCAGGCTGTAGGGACTTTGCTGTTCCCGGGAACAACAAAACATCTTTCGGCCAAGCGGGGATTTATGCATGAATGGGTGTTGTTTAGTTGGTTTATGCGTCGACTTGAGCTCGATTTCCTTTAAGCGTGGGAAGCCGGCCGGAAGATACGCCTGACACGGCACCGCCCAAATTCCCTCGACTTCAGCGAGTTCCCGATACAGGCAGGCGAAGGGCGGGCAATAACGGCGTTTCGTGATAAACTATGCCGACTTCTAGAAAGCAACGGGACCGCCCTCCCGAACAAGGAGCAATCGGTATGTTACAGATTACCATACGCCCCAAAGACGGTTTTTCCAGTACGACCCCCTGGCTGCGTAGCGTGGTCAAGCGCGTTCAGAAAGGACTGCTGGCAATCGGTTACGATTTAGACACCGACGGTTATTACGGCAACGGCAGCGCCGCCGTGGTCAAAAAGTTTCAGGAAAAGGCCGGCCTGGGCGCCGACGGCATCGTGGGCAAGAACACTTGGGTCGCCTTGAAGCCCGCTCTCGAAAAAGCATTCGGAACCGTGGACGAAGCCATTGTCGAGTTGATGCCCGGCTTCCACGGTGATCTGGATTGGGTCCATCTTCAGGAAGGCTACGTGGGCAAAACCTACTGGCCGGGCGGCGCCTCCGGCGTCACCTTGGACCCCGGGGTCGATCTGGGTTATGCCGATCATTTCTTCGTCGAAAAATTCTACAAGGACCTGATGGGCGAGGAACAGTGGGCCGCGGTGCTGAAAGTGATCGGCGTGCGCGGCGACGCGGCCAGGGATGCCCTGAACGCTGACGAGGTCTTGCAGAGCATTCGCATCAGCAGCGAGAAATCGGACGAGGCCATGCCTTATGCCGCCGCTCCCTACTGGATCAAGATCAGCGACCGTTTCCCCGCGCTGGTGGATGAGGAAAACCCCGCCCCCGCCTCCGTGCAGACCGCCTTGCTCAGTCTGGCCTATAACCGCGGCGCCGGTAACAAGGGCCTGAATGTGCTGGGCGATCCGCTGGCCGCCGGCGATTGGGGCAAGGTTGCCGATGAAGTGGCCGCCATGCAGCAGGACCATAAACTGGAAGGCATTCGCAAGCGTCGCCGCTGGGAAGGCGCGCTCATCAAAGCGGAACTGGAGTTGGCGTAATTGCTGCCGATAAGACACCGATGACGGTCCGGCTCAAGCCGGGCCCTCTTCTCTCAACCGAGGTATCATGCACGAACGCGAAATCCAGCAAACAGAATTAGGCGAAGTCATCATCGAGCGAGACCTGAGCACACAGGTTCTCAAACTGGAAATAGAGGAAACCGCCAGCCCTTGGGACACCCCCAATCAAGATGAGGGCGGTATTTATGCGCCGCTTGTTCTGGGCGGCGGCAAACCCGGCGAACAACCGCTTTATGCCAACATCCAAGACATCGCGGGGCCCGGCTCCGAATGTTTTGTCTCCGCGTCCATGCTGGCGCTGAAGGCCAAGCGTTTCGACGATGCCCTCATGGCCGAGGTCGAGCACCTGGCCGATCAAAACGGTCCCGGTTTCGTTTCCAAGCCCACCCTGCTGGAAGGTTTGCTGGCTCATCTCAACGACCGCTATGACCCCGAGGAACCGGACGAGAACGTGGTTCAGACCATGGGTTTTCTCACCGCCGCACTTTCCCTTGCCGGCGACTCGCCGGTGGTCGGCCGCAAAATCAAACAGGCGGCGGGCCTGTGGCGCAAGGAATTCCTGAATCGGTTCGACAGCAAACCCATCGGCTTTTACGATCAAACCCTGGAATTACGCCAGATCTTCCGACGCGACCGGTTCCTGGGGCTGGCGTTGGAACCGGGCCATATCCAAGCCCTGGCCGAGGCACTGCAAAGCGACGATCATCTGCATTTCGGTTATCGCACCCTGTTGCATCTCCACGCCCGGCTGACCAACCCGCTCACCGGCTCGCCTCTGCCCAAGGTCGGCGGAAGCGCCGAGGGTTGCCGGTTCTTCCCGCCTTCGGAATCGCCGGAAGGCGCCCTGAGTAAGCAACTCTTCAAAGGCAAGCCGATCCCCGAGGGGTTTGACCTGATCGAGGAAATGATCACGCGGGTTCGGGACGGTCGCCTCGATCTTGCGCCCGGCCCGGAATCCGGCTGGTACGCCTATCAGCTTCACGCCCTGGAACCCCTCTTACGCCCGGATACCATGCCCGAGGCCGCCAAACTGAAGCTTGGCGAGCGTTATCGGACCTACCTGACAGATCTCTTCAAAGGTCTCATGGCCATGACCCGAGAAACCCATATCAAAAACCTGGAATGGCCCGCCATCGCTTCGGCTGCGCCCGAGGTCAATATCACCATCAATCCGCGACTCAGCCTGGAGCCCTTGCCGCAAATGTACCGACGCCGCGCCGAATCCTATGCGTTCGTTCGCGATTTGCTGGAAGAAATCTTCGGTGAGGCGGTCATGCATCGCAGCTTGATTCGACCCAACCGCAAGGTTTCCACCAAGTGGTCCATCGACCATTCGCTCAGTGAGCCCGAAAAACCCCTGGCCGAACGCCTGGCCGAAATGGAAAGCCTGTTTGCCGGCGCCTACTACCAGAGTTGCGCGGAAATCGGCATGACCGTGGACCCGCTCAACGGCAGCGGCAGGGAACGCTTGCAAGACCGAATGTACTTCAGGAGTTGGCTGCGCGAATGGTGGTCCGATCGCCGGCTCTCCGGCGACCTGCGCGCCATGGTGCCGCTCTTCTACGATAAAGACCGCAAAAAGGTCAAAGTGGCGGCGATCGCGGGTTTCAGCCAGGACCGTTTGGATATCGACTTTGAAACGAAACCGGGGGTGAAGGTGGCCCGACCGGACGGAACCCCCATGGCCGTCTCCGCCGATTGGGAGGGGCAACGGGTAGAGCTGATCTATCCCGTCACCTTCGAATGCTACGTGGACAAGGTGATGGACCGCAAGGAGTTCAGGGACCTGTGCGACGAACACGGTTCCCTGACCGCCATCCGCAAGGCTATCGAATAAAGGGGAAGCCCCGCCGAAGCGGCGGTTTGATCATCCAGTGTTCGTCTAGAAACAAACAACAAGCAACTTGAAGAGTCCGAAGAACTGTTTAGCGTCCTCCGTGCATCACTTGCTGGCCACATTTTCGGGTTTCCATATTGGGAAGCAGGGCCCTGAAACTGCCGAAATTGGACCCCAACCAATGCAAATGCTAATTCCTCTGGTAGACAATCACCATTTAGGCCACTTTCTTAACTAACTAATAACACTCCAGGTTTTACGCAACCATTTGGGCTCCAAAAGTTTTCGACCAAGAATCACCAGATTGAAGGCTAACACCGGTTCTCACATATGATGCAGAAGACTTCCTGCATAGGAACCAAACTATACACTAATCTTCTGTGCTGGCCTGGTCTTCACGCCTGATTTGGCCCCAGAAAGAAGATAATTTACCTTTCTTGCTTGAATAAACATCCAAAAAAGAGGCCACATCTTCTGCCGTGGAGTGTTTCATTTTTTCAAGTAATTTTAAATCGAAATTTTCGTTACACTTTCCTTTATTTTCTCTTTGGTATTGTATATTTTGGCAAAGTATAAAGATATCTAGCTTTAATTTTACATTTGATATTGCCTCAGCAGACCTAGAATTAACCACAATTTTATCGGCCATGTATTTCAGGTTATTCAGTTTATTCGAAAGGCTGCTTAGGTTAGACAATTGGGATCGAGGCGCCATTCTACCACGCGCTTTGTTTGATAAGATCTCAATATACTCTTTATAAATTTTATCAGAGACAGAAAGTGAGCTCTCGTGGATAGATTCAATCTTGTTGAGTTTGGCTTTGAATTCAGTATTTCTATAATATGAATTCTCTTGTAATTTGTTTGCTATATTGTTACCTAAATATGCACCAAAGAATACGATGAAAACTGGAATTACTCCCTTTTCTAAGCCGAACTTTAATAAACTTAGAAAACTCCCTGATTTTGAGCGAGCAATTTCTCTTGACTCAATATACTCATCCATTAACGCTAATGCATAAAATGGTTCCCCGTTACTTTTTAAGAGATATTTAAGTGCTACGGGGTCATCCTCCATCTTTGACTTTACCTTCGCTCCTATTTCTTCCATGTTGTTACATGTCTTGAAACTGATCTCAATGAAGTATTTGTACTTTTGTGCACATGCTTTCTCTTTCATTGTCAATATCCTTCTTTTAGGGTATGTCTTCTATTAGCAAAACTTCTACTCTTCTTATCAAATCGCCGAAGTCTCCGCCTGAGGGTATGTCAGTATGTTTAGTGGTCGCTGTTATAAAAGTATAGCTGTTATCTAAATAAATATTAGTCAATTCCTCATATAGCAAACATGCTCTAAGTTTGGCCAATTGAGGATCTGAAATTTTTCCAGTTTTCTGTTCTTGACAGTCCGAAAAATCCAAATTTGCCCAGCCTTCTATTCCTGGGTTTGGAAGACCATCAGCATAGCCATGGAACTCTATCGAACTGAGCCACTGAATAGAGCCATACTTTCTATCTTTTGTTTGAATGAACTGAATAATCTCCTTCAAAAAGTCACTTGTTCCGGGGTGTTCATATGCAAGTTTCCCGCTAGAGCTAAAGCCATTTAAAATAAATTTATGACATATACCTGAAAGTGGAAATTTGCAAGGTGTTTCACCTGAATAGTACATAAGTTTGATAGGTTCAGAATCTGCGTTGATCTCAGGCTCCTCTCGCATTTCTGCAATACTTTCTGCTACAGTATTTGGATCTATGCTTTCATTTTTTTGGTTTTGGCCATACAATATCGTAGATAGCAAAGCAAGGACACATAAAACAATATATTTTTTTGATATAGATTTATTGCCATCATTTTGCATGCGTGTTAAGAGATCAAGTATTACTTTTAGGTATGAAATATTTTTAATTAGCTGGATTTCTAAAGGTTTTTTCATAAGGAGTATTGTTTTCCCTGGCATATTTTGATCTAACCTAGATTAGCAAAGATATTTTGAGGAGTCTAGAAAAATCTTAGAAATTAAAGGGCTTGTTCAGATAGTTGGTCAAAGACAGGGAGAGAATGCTCGATAAAGAGGGATCAAGCGGTATAAATGAGGGGGAATCGCAGCAACTTGAAAAAAGTGCTGGACATTAGAGGACCAACCCGCTCTAATAAGTTGAGTTACCAGCTTAACTAACCAAAGAAGGCTGATCCCTGAACAAATTATCCACAAACCCCGCCAATTCAACAAGCCCCAGGCCGCAACATTCGCGGAGTTTTGTGGCTGAAAAGGTCACCGGATTTCAACAATCCGCGGGGGAAACCAGTCTTCGGCAATATGCTCGGGAACAGGGCGTCCCTTTCGAGACGTTACGATATTGGTTGAAAAGGCACGATCAACTTGGCGCAGCCCCAGAAGTCGTCGCCTTTTTCGAATCTTCAGCCGGCACGGCTTTCCTTCACTTGCTTGTGATCGCACTGCATGTCAGCTTCACCAAAAAAGGGTCGGCAAGTATCCGCGATATCACCAGTTTTCTGAACTATTCCGGTTTGGATCAGTTTGTTGCCTCATCTGTCGGCAGCCAACATGCCTTGAGCAAGGAAATCGATAAGCAGATCTGTGCGTTTGGTAATCAAGAAACCCGGCGACTGGCAAATCATATGCCGGAAAAGTTAATCTGCGTGGCTGAAGATGAGACCTTCCATCCGGACAAAATGTGCCTGGTCGTCATCGAACCGGTTTCCAATTACATTGTCTTGGAATGTTACGCCGAAAAACGGGATTCGGAAACTTGGACTCGGCTTGTAACTCAAGCCTTAGAAGGCTTGCACGTCAAGGTCGTTTGGCAAACAAGCGATGAGGCCAAAGGATTGCGACATCATGCAACTGTCGGGCTTCGCGCGCCTCACGCTCCCGACCTCTTTCATATTCAACAAGAGATCGTCAAAGGCACCTCGCGGGTACTGGCCACTCAAGTAGGCCAGGCAGAGCAACGGCATCAGGCACTGATGGCAAAAAGCTCACCGGCACAAGGATCTGACAGACGACTTCGTTTTGAGCCACGCTCCCAACTCCAGGCCCAACAACTCGAGGCCGGCATGAAGTTGGCGCGTGCCAACGCCCAACGCAAGCGGGTCAAAGAAGCCAGGCGCCGCATTTCCGATGCCTATCACCCCTACGACATCTTCACTGGAGAACCGCAAACATCGCAAACAGTATCAGCGAAACTAGAAGAGGATTTCCAACAAATAGACACAGCAGTCACTCACCTGGGGGATGCCTCCCATAAACGAATCGCCAAGGCCAAACGTCTCATCCCCGATATTTCGGCAACCATTGCCTGCTTCTTTTCCATCATCAGGCTTCTCACCAGGCAAGCCACTCAATCCGAACTACTGCGGCAACAACTTATATACGTTTTGATTCCAGGTTACTACCTTCTCGAAGTTGCCCGGAAGGAAAAATGCGAAGAACGGCGCGAAACAATTGAAAAGAGGGCTTCCATCCTTCTTCAAGCATTCCATCAACGCGCCGGCCCTTTTACCGGTCTGGCCAGTAGTGAGATTGCCCACCTTGAAAAAGTGGCTCGTGAGTGTGCCGGGTTGTTTCAGCGTTCCAGTTCTTGTGTGGAAGGCCGCAATGCTCATTTGGCACGATATCACAGGGGCTTTCATCGACTCAGCGATCTTCGTCTCTCCGCTCTGACCGTGGTCCATAATTTTCTCATTCAGCGTTCCGATGGAACCACACCAGCGCAGCGATTCTTTGGAAGAGAGCATGGTGATCTTTTTCAATGGTTGGTCAAGCAGATTGATCTGCCTCCCCGGCCCCATAATCGAAAAAAGAAAGCATCGTTGACAGCAGAGGCAGCAGTGGCCTGATAATAGTCGGCAAGCGTATTGCGATACCTGCTCTATACTTTTTCGCCGAAAAATCAGCCCCTACTTGCAACTCTCGCTTCATTGATCTTTTAACACCTGCTTGACCAACTATCTGAACAAGCCCTACGGCCACTCTACGGTGCGCGATGCATTGGATTCCATCTATCACGGTAAATGCGCTTATTGTGAATCCATCATGGAACCGGCCTCCTCCGGCCAAGTGGAGCATTACCGACCCAAAAAGAACCTGATAGACGACAAGGCCCATCCGGGTTATTACTGGTTGGCTTATGAATGGACCAATTTGCTACTGAGCTGTGCGCGGTGCAATGGAAAAAAGTCCAACAAGTTTCCCATTTCCGGCAAGCGGATCCCCGGACCGGGAGCCGCTGACACCGATCGATTATGCAAAAGCGAATATCTCAAGGCCGAGCAGCCCTGCTTGCTCAATCCTGAGTTGGATGATCCCCGCGAATACCTTAGGTTCAACTTTGCGGGCGAGCTCTCGGCCCGAGACGACCATATTCGAGGTCGTCAAACAATAGATCTTTGCGATCTGAACCGGGATGATCTGATCAGTGCCCGAAAGGAGGCCAAGGACTGGTTCCAACGCATGTTGGAAAAGTATTTGGAGAAAGTCTTGAGTAAACCGGTAGAGGAGTTACGCAACTCTGAGGCATGCGGCAAGCTTGTGGATGACTTTCTCGGCCCTCTGTTCGAGTTCCAAGAGGAAAGAACCGGAGCGGCCGAAGAATATTCCGCCTATCACACTTACATCATGGATAACTTCGAACGGGTCATGCTTCCCGAATTCCCCGAGGGTGACGCTCGCAAATTGGTTCGGCTTGCCTATCGCCGCTTCCGTAACTCCCGGCCTTAAAACCACCGTCAGCTTTCGAAGCTTTGTTCCAGTTCTTCGATGCCGCGTTCCGGGATTAGTTCCGGTTGGTCGTCCAGGTTCGCCAGGATTTCTTTGCAGACCGTCAGCAGGTCCGGGTGTTCCGGTAGTTCCGCCTTGATGTCGCTGATCAGGTCCGCCAGCGCTTCTTGAAACTCCTCATCGTGCTGCCCTAAAAATTCCGCACTCCGAGCGAGGTCCCTCAAGCGGGCCGCGTTGGTTCCTTCCCCCCGAAGCCGTTCGTGGGGCAGGCTCAAGCGGCACATGTTTTCCAGGGTCTTGCGTTGGTTGGCGATGGATTGCTCGACCAGCGCCAGTTCCTTGCGGCGGCGGTTCAGCAGGGACTCGGCCAGGGCTCCGGCGATCACTTCTTCCGACGGGGCGCCGGTTCTCAAGGGTAGTTCATGCAGATAGCGCTCGATGAAGGCGGTGACCAGTTTGTGGACCTTGCGTTGGTGGAACAAGCGTGAATAGCGGCCGAATTCCCAGGCGATGCGTTGCGACTCCTCGAAGGCCATGAGGCAGAGGCGGGGATAAGCCTCGTAATCTTCGGCATCCCTGTCCCGGGCGCGTTCTTCCAACACGGCCAGGACCCGTTGCGTCCGGGCGTAGAGCGCGCTCCACAGCTCGCGCTTTTCCATGGTGCTTTCCAACTCGCGGGCGTTGGCGATCGAGCTTCGCATGAAAGCGATGACCCGCGCCTCTTCCTCGGTGAGGTCCGGCGCTTTGCGGCGCTTGCTGCCGGTCCACATCTCGCCCTCGCTGGAGAGCAGGTAGGCGGCCCGAAAACCCCACACCTTTTCGATCAGCACGGCCAGGGTCTTGCCGGGCTTGCGGCTGCCGTTGAGGATGGAAAACAGCGTGGAGGGGGCTACCGCGCCGTCCACGGCGGCTAGGAATGATTTGTTGTCCAGGCCGCGCGCTTCCATGAAATAGCGGAAGCGGTCGGCGGTGGTCTCCAACTTGCCCGCCATGGTTACAACCTTTCGATCAGGGTGACGGTGCCCACGCCCGCGCCGCCGGGAATAGCCGCCATGCCGCGTTTCAGGTCGCGGCGCTCCAATTCGTCCAGCAGGGCGCCGGCCAGGTTACCGCCGGTAGCGCCGAGCGGATGGCCCATTGAGATGGCGGAGCCGTTGACATTCACCCGGTCGTCATCCAGACCGAAATGCTCGCGAAAAGCCAGGACGCTTGCGGCAAAAGATTCGTTGATTTCCCAAAGATCGATATCGGCGGGGGTCAGGCCGGTGGCGTTGAACAACTTTTCAGCGGCGCGCATGTGGCCGGTCAGCATGATCACCGGTTCACCGCCCGTATTGGCAAACGCCTTCAAACGAGCCCTTGGTTTTAGATTCAAGTCCCTGGCTTTATTGGGAGAAGCCAGGAGTATTAGTGAAGCGCCGTCGACGATGGCGGGGGCGGTGCCGGCGGTGTGCAGACTTTGTAGCGGCGAAGTGTGAGGATAGGTCTGTTCGATGACGGGGTCGCCTTGCGGCGGGTGCTGAAAGACAGGTTTCAACTTGGCCAGGGCGTCCGCGTCGGTGTCCTGGCGAATGGCGTCGTCACGATCGGCCAGGATGGTTCCGTCAACATCGGTCACCGGAATGAGCGAGTGTTGGAAATAGCCGGTGGCGCGGGCATGGGCGGCGCGTCGATGCGAGTTCAGCGCCACTTGCTCCAACTGTTTGCGCGTATAACCCTTGCGGTTTGCCAACAGGTCGGCCGCTACGGCCATGTGCACGAAGCGGGTCGCCTCGGCAACCTCGGGATCGGCAAACCAGGCGCCCTTGTCGGCGAACATGGGCACGCGTGACAGGGATTCGACACCGCCGGCTACTACCAGGTGCTCGAAGCCGGCGGCGATTTTCGACGCGGCCAGGTTTAGGGCATCCAACCCGGAACAACAGAAACGGTTGAGGGTGAGGCCGGGCACGGCGTGATCCCAACCGGCGTAAAGCGCGGCCAGGCGGGCAAGGTTCGTCCCCTGTTCCCCCACCTGGGTCGCACAGCCCAGAATGATATCGTCTACCTGGTTCACCGGCAGGTCGTTGCGTACGGCCAGAACCTGGAACAAGGGCTTCAACAGTGCAACGGGCTTGACGGAAGCCAGGCGACCGCCGTCCTTCCTGACCCGCGTCCTGGGGATGCGCACCGCATCGATAATTAAAGCTTCCAACATTCAATGTCCCTTATGCCGCTTCTTATTAAGGCGGAATTCTACAAAGCTTTCCCGATAACGAAACAGGCCGTGGTGGTGGTACTACCGCCGATATTCAGCGTAGCGACGCGACAGGCGCCCTCTACCTGGCAGGCGCCCGCGTTGCCGGTGACCTGTTTCCAGGCGTCCAGTACCATGCGGATACCGGTGGCGCCGACGGGATGGCCCAGGCCGATGAGACCGCCGCTCGGGTTGATCGGCAGGCGACCGCCCATGGCGATGACGCCTTCCTCGACAGCCTTCCAGCTTTCGCCCGGGGCCGTGATGCCGAAATGATCGACGGCCATGTATTCCGTGACGGCAAAGCAGTCGTGGGTTTCAATGGCGTCGATGTCATCCAGGGTGACCCCGGCGCGATTGAAGGCGTCTTGGATGGTGCGCGCCACGTGGGACAGGATCAAGGGTTCCTCGCGACTGTCCGCCACCTTGTCGGCATAGGGCAAACGCGCGGTACGGTGTCCCCAGCCCTCGATACGTGCGAGCGGCGCCCGGTCATGACGACGGGACCAGGCGTCGGCGAACCGTTGCGAGGCGAGGAAGAGGACGGCGGCGCCGTCGGTAACCCGGCCGCAATCGAAGCGGCGGACACGGCCCTCTACAACCGGGTTGTGCTCGTCGTCCTCAATGAAGTTTTCGGGCCGGAAGGTCCAGTCACGGGTCTGCGCATGGGGGTTTTTGGCGGCGTTGCGATAATTGTTTTCGGCGATCGCGCCCAAGTAGCGGTAATCCAAGCCGTAGCGCCGGTCATATTCTTGGGTCAGTTCGCTGAAGACATGGGGCCACACGTAGCGGGCATCTTCAGCCTCGCGCCCGTTCCAGGCAGCGGCGCCCAGGAATTCGGCGGCCCGGTCGCCGTGCACGTTGCGCATCATCTCGATACCGGGCACGCACACCAGGTCGTAGCGGCCGGCCTCGATTTCGGTCATGGCGGCGGTCAGGGCCATGCTGCCGGAGGCGCAGGCGGCCTCGTGCCTACTGATGGGCAGTTCCCGGAAGGCCGGGCAAACCTCGGCCAGGAGCCCGCCCAACATGCCCTGGCCGCGAAACAAGGTGCCCACAAAGTTGCCCACATGCGCGCTCTGCACTTCTTCCGGGTCGACGGCGCAGGCCTCAAACCCGGCCTCCATGACGGAGCGCAGCATATCGTCCAGGTCCCAGCCCTGCCGCGTCCAGTTCAACGCGAAGTCGGTTTGCGCGCCGCCGAGCACATATACCGGCGGGGTCATGACGAGACCTCGTTATCCAGGGTCAAGCCGGGAATCCAGGTGGCGTGGAAACCCAGCGGTACGCGGCGGGGCAGCATGACGCGGGCAAGCGGACCCTCGGTGAGTTTAACGGCATCCAGGATCAGGCATTCGGACCGGCCGCTGTTCTCGTCGTGCAGGAAGCTGAGCAGGTAGCCGTCGTCCTCGGATACGGCATCGGTTCGCGCGGCAAACGGCGCCTCACTGCCCCAACGACCCGGGCCGAATTTGTATTCCTCTTGAGCGCCGGTTTGTGTGTCGTATTTCACCAGGCCGTCGAAGCGCAACGTGTCGAGGGGCGGCAGGGTGACGTGGTAGGAATAGCGAGTTGGGGTACCCATGCGGTTCAGGTCGACCATGGGGAACTCGCTGGTGATGTCCCACAACTGTTCCTCGTGGGTGGCGCCGGTTTTCAGATTGAAGCGGTAGCGGTGATAACGGGCGCTTTGCAGCGCCTCGGCCAGAACCTTTTTCATGCGGTCCAGGTCGGACATGCGCGCCCCGCGCTCGGCCACGGGTTGACTGACTCGACAGACGTCCATGACCACCTCATCGCCGTTGTCCCAGGCGTTGACCACGTGATAGATATAGCAGGGCTCCGCCTCGAACCAGCGAATATCGGCCTCGCCGCCGTGCCTGGGAATGACGGCAAAACGGGTGGGGATCTCGGGGAAGAAGTCGATACGCTGCTTGCCGTGTTTGACCGCCTCGGGATCGACAAAGACGGGCATGTCCATCAGGACCGTGTACTGCCGGGTAATGGCGATATCGTGCGGCAGGCGCCAACCGGGCAGCGGGATCGGGGTCCGGTTGACCAACTCACCCTCGGGTGAGACCACGCCGTAGTGCATATAGGGCGGCTTGGGCCCGTAATCGAAGATCATCAATTCGCCGGTATGCTCATCTACCTTGGCATGCGCCGAAACCAGGCCCTTCCACTTCCCGCCGAAATCGGTGGCGCCGATGGTCTTCAAGGTGTGCGGGTCGACCACGTAGGGTTTGCCGGCGCGATAGAACAGGGTCAACAGATTGCCTTTGTGGTAGATGACATCGGTATTGGCGTTGTCCTTGATATAACCCAACGGGTTCTTGGGGTCCGGCTCGATCAGGCCGGTAAACAGGGAGCGTCGTTCGGCATCCTCGGCGACCAGACCCTCGGTTTCGATCCAGCGATTGCGATAGACGGCCTTGCCGTCTTCGAAGGACAGGGCGTGCAGCATACCGTCACCGTCGAACCAGTGATAGCGGCCCTTGGGCACGTACTTGGGATTGGGGCCGTTGCGATAATAGGTGCCGTGCAGATCACGCGGGATCTCGCCGATCACCTCCAGGTCCGTGAAAATGTCCTGGTTGAGCACGGGTGCGAAAGGTCCGGTCAGGTAGGGGTTCCCGGCATGTTGCGGCGGCAGGGTAAGCGTTTCTTCCTGGTAGGCGGTGACCATGTTGCGGCTCCTGGATACACATTGTGTAGCAAAATAACTACTATACAAACAAGAATACCGGACCAAACCGGGGGAATCAAGCGGGGAGTCATATCAAACAGAACAGAAGAACCCGCCATGCCTACAAGTTCCCTTCACCCGGCCGTAGAAATCTGCTAACCTGAAGCATGAAGACACCGATGCTAGAGGTATTGCCGCTTTTTTAGACGCCGGCAATCCGCACACCGGTTGAAATAACTGTTTTGTGATGAGTCATGGCCAAACGTATTATCCCTGTATCCTCCGGTAAAGGCGGGGTCGGCAAGACCTCGTTCGCCATCAACCTGGCGCTTTGTCTTTCCCAGTACGGGCGCACGATTCTGGTAGACCTGGACACCGGTACGTCCTCCATTCGCGGCACCATCGACGCCCCCGTCAGCCGCGATCTCTACCACTTCTTCAAGAAGGGCGCGCCGCTTCAGGAATGCATCACCCCTTTGGGTTCCAAGCTGGACCCCCACGACAAGTTCGCCGACTTCGGGTTCATCGCCTCGCCCCGGCACATGATCGAGGCCATCACCAATATGAACCGCACCTGGCGCAACTACCTGATCGACGCCATCAACGGCCTGAACGCGGATTACATCATCCTGGACCTGAAGGCCGGCCTGGATCCGGGCGTCATCGATTTCATGCCGCCCGCCAATTCCGGTATCCTGGTCTTCACGCCCAATCACCCGGCGGCCACCCTTGCCGCTTCCGACATCGCCAAGGCCATCCTCTTCCGCGAACTGCGCGAACTATTCCACAAGGACTCCCCGCTCTACCAACATTTCAAGGGCATCGATGCACGCGAGATCAACATGCTGATCGACCGCACCGAGGACGTCTACGAGGACGCGCCGGGCAACCTGGACGACTTTCTGCAACTGCTGGCGCAACGCATGCCCGGCAACTCCTTCGTGGCCATCCTGCGGCACATCGTGCATCGGTTCCGCATCTACTACGTGCTCAACCGCTTCGACGGCGTGGAGACCTCCTACGAAACCGCGGTTAAACCCCTGGTGGAAAATGTTACCCGCCATATCTCCAGCGGCCTGCAAATCAGTAACCTGGGCTGGATCAACGAATCACCCGGCTATCATCGGGCCAATGTGGACCGCATCCCCTACCTGCTGGCCGACAAAGCCGAACAACCCAAACCGGAAAAGAAACCCAAAATGGACGAGGTATCCCGACAGATGGAGGAACTCTACTCCCTGGCCGGTTTGCGGCGCAAGAAGGAGCCGGCGTCGGAACCGAGGGAGATCGCTTCGCCGATTCCCGATCGACAGGTGGTCCTGGACGGCCAGTTGAAATCCATCGAGGCGCTCTTCCGGGCCAAAGGGCGCGATACGATCCACCAGAATTTCGAGTACATCGTTTCCTGCCTGCGCTACGTGTTCCAAAACAAGCGCGCCACGGAACTGGGCACCGCGCGCATCCTGAAGCAGGGCGAGTTGGTGCCCCTCCTACTCGCCCAGAAGATGCGGCGCGATGCCGCCATGCGCGCACAATGAGGTGACCTTTTGCGATGGAAGACAACTTTATATTTCGGCTTGATTGCCGCATCCCTGTTCGGCGGTGAAGCCGTGAAGACCGTCGGCGAAAAAGAGGCCGCTCGCTTTGCCGAACTGGCCCTGGCTTGTGTTCACCAGGAGTACCCCAACAAGATCTCCCACGTCATGAACAGCGACGCCGATGTCGCCGCGCCGCGTGTGCTGCACCCGGCCTTCTACGGTTGCTTCGACTGGCATTCGTCGGTACACGGCCACTGGCTGCTGGTGCGCCTGTTGCGGCTGTTCCCCGAGGCCGGTTTTGCCGACCGCATCGAGCGGGCGCTGAACCAAAGCTTCACCGCGGCCAATATGGAAGGCGAGGTCGCCTATTTCCATGCTAAGGGCCGCGCCGCCTACGAACGCCCCTACGGTCTGGCCTGGCTGCTGCAACTGGCGGCCGAACTCCGCGAATGGAAAGACCCCAGGGCGGAGCGTTGGCTGACGGTGCTGGAACCCCTGGAAGCCGTGGTGGCGGAACGCTTCCGTCAATGGCTGCCCAAGCTGGCCTACCCCATCCGCACCGGCGAGCACAGCCAGACCTCGTTTGCCTTCGGCCTGGCGCTGGATTGGGCGCGCACCAGGGACGACCGGCAACTGACGACCCTGCTGGAAGAAAAGATCCGTACTTTTCATATGAAGGACCGTGGTTGCAACCTGGCTTTCGAACCCTCCGGCCAGGACTTTGTGTCCCCCTGCCTGGCCGAGGCGGACCTGATGCGTCGTGTGCTGAAACCCGGAAAGTTCGCGTCCTGGCTGACCGCCTTCCTCCCTGAAATTCCCAAGAAGACGGGTACGAACTGGCTGCCGCTGGGCGTGGTCACCGATCCGGGCGACGGCAAACTGGCCCATCTGGACGGCCTGAACATCAGCCGCGCCTGGATGTTGGAAGGTATCGTTTCGGGCCTGCCCAAGGACGACCCGCGTCGCGAGGCTCTGACCGAGGCGGCCGCGAAACATCGGGAATCGGGCCTGGCCTCGGTCACCGGAGAGCACTACGAGGGCGGCCACTGGCTGGGCAGCTTCGCGGTCTACCTGGTAACCGAACGCGGCCTTCGTTAAATCATCGCTGAGGCTGAACGAACAGGGTTTTCCCAGGGACCTTCGGGGGCTCAAAAGAAAGACCTGAGTATGCCTCTATGAACTTTCAAAAATCGAGGCGAACGCGACCAAATCGAAACGTTACTCGCCCGGCGTCGTGGACAGGTCGCCCGTAACCCGAAACATACCATTTCCTCACCCAAGAAAACCCACACGTTCGCTGATGGGTAGAACCGCGGTTGGAACTCTACGTCTTTACAACAATGCATATGTTCTCCGCCCTGAAAAACCAAACCCGGGTAAACGGATGCCTTAGTTCGCCCCCAAAAATGCATATACTCGCGTCTCGACGTAAGGATTTCGGCCGAAAAAAGACCATACATGTATCCCCGGGCCAACCATCCTCGGCCAAGATCGTCCACTGACCCCACCCACAACGGCTCCATAGGTTCAGAATTGAACTTCCAAGGGAACCCGCCCCAACAAGAACGCCTTCCGGTCCTTTATTTTTAAGTCCCGATTGTCGACGAGCAGCTGAGCTATCATTAGCTTGAAGAACCTCCATAGGAAAGAGCTTTTCTTCTCGCCACTCTGTCGTAGGCTTTTGCTCACCAAAAATGGGTATTTGGAAATATTTTTTTTCATAAGGCCATAGCGCACCAATTTTATGTCCAAGTTTAAGAATTTCAGTTTTCATTAGAAAAGCGCGTCGAATAATTCTCTCCGGCTTCTTTTTAATTGATCGACAAACCGGTACATGCAAAAGAATAATTAAGTGTGATCCATCTGACTCTACAGAAACACCATCTTGACCGACCCGCTCTTTCACAGCTTCTTTAAGGGCGGTAAGTAGATCAGCATTTCTAGATTGCAGGATATCGAATAACTCACCGAGTGTAAACGGTTCACGCTCGACCTGTCCATGGACAATTGGTGGCAATTCGATCTCAAGAAGGGCGATACTTTCATCAGATTCCCTGTTGGAGAAATACACAAAGAAAGTAATCCCGCCATCGGGGCGCTGGGGGCATTGAGAAAGATTATAGTGAGAGCATGATTCTTTTCTTAGCTCGTTAAAGTTCCAGGGGAGAACCAATTCATAATTGGTGACAAAAAACAATTGATCGACCTGTTGATCAGCTGCATGAATGTTACCTCTAGCAGACTGTTCTAACCACCACTGTGTTCGCTTTAAGAAAGCTTCTGGCGTCCAAGTTCGTAGTACCACTTCTGAAGGTTCATAGTATAGGCATAAGCTTACAGGTTGATTAACGCCAACGCTATACTGATGCAGAAGAAGTGGAAATTCTTTACGCAAAGCATTAACTTTTACTAGGTATCTTTTATCTGTTGAAATAGAGAACACGAGTCGCTCCCGGAAATGGATGCCGTAAGGATTGTCTGGTGGGACTTCATCGCATTCTACATCTACGGTAATATACTCCAAAGTGATATTATTCTCAGCCATACCTTTGTATATTTGCAAAACTTTGAAGTCACGGTGTTTGGTGATTGCATTATACAACAAACGTGCTCGAGGTATAGTAAGCTCAGAAATCTCTTCAACATTTGGCAATGAAAAATATTTTCCGCTCATTTACCCAGCTCTGGGAGGTTTTGATGAAGATAACATAGCCGCTCCAACCGAAGTACTACGAATCCTTGAAACTCCCGTGTTTCCAATTTCGAATTCTAAGGTTTTTGGCCATGCTTCGCTAGGTTCTTCCATTGTCACAACAAATTTGCGCCCACCAACTTTCTGAAGGTAGTTTTCGTACAACAATTCCCGGTTTGGCAACCCCATGAGGTCTAATGCGAAGTCGTTCGCCTGGGAATAGTGATTTTCCATTGGGCTCTACTGTGTCCCGGCCTTAAAAAGAGGAAAATCCTCTCTTTTTGGCCATTTTTTGTGTTTATTTTTATGCACGAATAAAAATTAGAGCCGCGGCCTCCGATCAGCAATTCCCGGTTTGGTAACCCTATGAGGTCTAATGCGAAGTCATTCGCCTGGGAATAGCGATTTTCCTTTAGGCTCTATTGTGTTCCGGTCTGAAAAAGAGGAAAATCCACCACTTTTTGGCCATTTTTCGTATTTGTTTTTACGCGCAACTAAAAATTAGTGTTGCGACCTTCGATGTAATCAAGCCCTTTGAATCGAATCATTCAAGAAGCCCCTCGACTTTCTGATTGGTCGATGTTCCAAGGCCGCGAGTCGTTCTTCGGTTTTTCCTCCATAGCTTCAATCGCTTGAACGATTTCTCCCTTGGGGCTCAACATGTCGAAAACCTTTCTTTCGGGAATTTGATGCGGTGACATATCGCCGGCCATCTCCTTGATTAAGTTCAGGGCACTTTGTTTCGTTTGGTCAAAGCTGCCGAAAGTGCTCGACTGCGCTCGGGTCTGTTGTGCGGTGCGGCCCCCCGATTCACGGGCCGGTCGTTGATTGTCTACGTACCGGGTGTAACTATGGAGCAAGCCGTAGGCGGTATGGGCGGTTGCCGTAGCTTTGCCTCCATCACAATCGTCCATGTTGCCCAATACCAGGTTGATCTTATTCTTGGTCTTGGTTGAGATGGATTCAGGGTCCTTGCGTTGCGCCGCACTGACCTTGAAGACTTCGAACAGAAAGTGCATCGTCCGGTTGGCGCGCTCTTCATCCGTCTTGCCCAGAGAGCAACGAGCCAGGTGATTCATCAACTCGTCGTATTCCACCACCATGCCGAGATAGTCTTGAAGGATCGTGTGGGCCGCGGCAATCTTATCCGGTGCACTCCGGGTATGACGAATCTTGAAACTGTTTCTGGCCCTGGTTGAAAGTTCGTAGTTCAGCGCGTTGCCACACCATATCCGGTTAGATGTGCCGCGAACTTCCCAACTGGAAGAACCATCGTGACTGGTTGAAAACAACAGATAGTGATCCGTTCGATCATCAGTTCCCCGGATATGGGTGGATTGTCGTAAATCAGCCAATCCCCACACGCGGGAACCCTGATCAATAGCACCGGCAGCGACATAATGCCCGCCCTCCATCTGCCCGATAATCTTGTCTACCAGGCGGAAGCCGTCAGCATGGCCGATGGGCTCATAACGACTGCCGACCACCCCGAGCGGCTCTCGGGTATCATCGCGAAGCACAGCGTAGGCGTCCGGGATGAGTTTCAATTTCCTAAGGCCGGCAAGGTGCTGTTCGGCAGCCGCGAGATCATTGGCCTGCATGCTCGCGAAGACTTGATTGGCAAGGACAGGGTAGTCAGGATGCATGAGCTGCACCTTGACCGGGTTGAAGTGGAGATCCCCTGCCTGAGCAATTTCCTCCCAGGTCATGTAGGACCCGCCGACGGCGGCGATATTATCGTAAATACCCAAAGGTTGTACTTGAGCCGTCATGTTCGACCTCCTTGAAGTGAGAAGGGTTCCTTCCCTTCCCTTGATCGAGGGGGCCGCCACGCGGGGGTCGCCGTTTCCGGCCGGTTCCTGGAAATGCAAGGGCGGATGCCGCAACGAAGTGAAGGCATGCCCCTTGCGGTGAAGCCAACCGGCCGGACACGGTGACACTCGCGTATCGTGCCCTGATCAAGGGAAGGGAAGGAACCCTTTGGAGGTTAATCAAAACCAGGATTGAGTTAATAAAAGGGTCAATTAATTGATTTGTACTCAGGCTATTACCGCTTACGGCTCCCGCTCCCCATCGTTCTAGTTGGTATCCATGCGCAGTGGCAGAAAATGCGCCGGGTAAACCCGGCGCTTCTTGTGCTCAAGCGGCTCTGTCTTCAAGTTCTCGGGTCAAGCGTTGGATTTCAAGCTTTGCTTGTCTTAGCTGCTCGTCTTTCTCCGCGAGTTCCTTCTTTAAAGCCTCCACACGGCTTTGTTCTTGGGCTAGTTGGTCGCGTTCTTTTTTCAACTTTTCAAGCTCGGCGTCGGATTCTTTTGGGAAAAGGTCGATGGCCAGGGTTGGCAAGGGCTCATTGTTTTTGTGTTTGTCCCGGCAAATCAGTAAGGCTTGTTCGATCCGGTTTAAGTACGGGCCTTCCTTTTGCGGGTTGAATTCTTTGACACAGTAACCGTCTGTTACGTCGCCGCTGATATGGTTCACCAGATTTTTCAAGACCTTCCTGGGCGTGTTGATTTCATCGGCCAGAGAAATGAAGGTTCGTCTCAGAGCGTGCGGATTGAACTTGCAGTGGTCCGGCATGCCTTCCAGGATGACCGCTTCACCGGCGCGGTGGGTGCTGATGTGTTTTCCCCTGTGCTTTTTCTCACGTGAGGGCGTGGGGAAGACGTAGGGATTACCCGGCAGCCTCCTTTCGTAGAGTTCTTTGAAGATGGACAGCGCATAAGGGCCGATGGGCTTGATGTGGGTCTTCTTGTTTTTCACGATTTGGCCGGGTAGTTTGAAATAGCCGGTTTCCAGGTCGATGTAATCCCATTTCAAGCGTCTTGCCTCACCGTTGCGCATACCCAGAAACAGGCTGATCAGGTAGAGACGCATGGCCGTACGAATACCTTGACTTCTTGTCGGGTCGTTTCTTACCTCTTCGGCGTGGGCGATGAAGCGTCCGACGAGGGAAAACGGGATGACGACCTTTTTAGGGTCCACGGTGAACATCTTATGGACCCGCATGAGTTTGAGCGGATTTCCCGGACAGGGGATACCCTGGCTGTCGGCATAATCCTTGGCCGTGTTCCAGATGGCGCGGATGGTCTTGAGCAACTTGACTGCTCTGGAGTTGGAGACATCGCCGGCGACCTTTTGAGCGCGCTTGATGATGTCTTCCATCTTGATGTCGTCAAGCGGGCGGTCCGACCAGTCGGGAGCCTGGGTTTTCAGAGTGTTGGAATAAAAAAGAATGGTGCTCTCGGCGGGGTTCTTGTACTCGATGTGGAGTTCCAGGGCATGACTGACGGTGATGCGCTTGATGATCTTCGGCTTCAAGGAATAGATCACGCCGTCTTTCTGGTTCCGCTCCATGATGACTCTGGTTGGGTCCTGACCGTCCCGGCAAAGCTGGGTCCAGCGTCTGGCGATGTCCCTGGCTACTTCTACATGCATGGCGGGGTATTGGCCGATGGTGAACTTCTGGGGTGCCGTGGTGACGCCGGTGATTCTCCTCTCCAGGATAAAGGTTTTGGTGCTCTCGCCGACAACGGCACGGAACCCGGCGATTTCGGTATCGCTAACGATGTGTCGCCGGCCTTTCTGACCGGTCAGGGAATCCAGCTTCTTCAGGGTCAATTTTGCTTTCTCTCGGGTGTTCTTCATCGTTCACGCTCCTTGTGCGTGCGCGACTCATGCGCGACGCGGAGTTTGTATAGCTTCGGTCAAGCTGGCCGCACCAACCGAACCCATTATTTGTGCGTTTACGATAAACAACAGAAAACAAGCCACTTTGGCCGTAGTTGGCCGCACATCGGTCACCAACGGGCATGGCGCTTTTAATACCGGAGCCTGCGAAGGTCTCAGCGGTAACCGGCCACAATTTTCTCATTTAACCAACGGTTTGGGCACCTGGCGGGAGGACGATTGGGGGCTCGACGGCCATCACCTCCTCGGTAGCCTCTTTTTGTCCCGAAAAAGGTATTCCATCAACCCTAGCAGGCTCAGAACTTGGGGGCTTCGCCAAACACACGCTTTTCATCAACCGGTGTATGGTGAGGGCTTGATTGGATCGATAGGTGCGTCGCCGCCGTTTTCACGGCGGCGACGCGTGGGGCGGGATTGGCCGCGCTAGGGTTCCGAACACCTTCGACGCCCGACCGCACCGCGCCTCGCTCTGCCGACCAGATGTCGGATTAGTAGCAGGTTTGAGTCTTACTGACCGCCGATGCACACCGGGTTGCATTGGGGCAGGATCTGGGGGCTGATGCAGGGGCCGCCGCCCGGGGCGACCCAGCGCACACAGGGATAGCTGCTGTTGGTGCAGAGACAGGGGCCCGGGTCGCAGATGGGTACACAATTCACGGCGGCCTGGGCGGGGGCGGGTGTCAGGAAGGCGGCGATGCCAAAGGTCAGGATGCCGGCCATGGACACGGAGAAGAAGAGTGCTTTGACTTTGCGCAACATGGACAAACCTCCAAGGGGCACGATTCACCGCACTGGCCTTTGTGCGGTCGGTTGGCGGTTTCGGGGTTCTTTGGGGGCGCGGGGCGAGCAGTTGGGCGACCCCATAACGAGTAGTTGAATTGGATTCGGGTCATTCCACGCTGAATTATAATTTTATTGTAACCGGCAGTTAGAGAATTGTGCAAGTTTATTGATGATTCAGGGTGTAATCGAAGTAGGGAGAAAATATGCTCGAAGGAGCGCTGTGAGGCGATACTGCCCGGGAAGGAAGGCTTGGCAGCCGGCTGCCAAGCGATGCGTCCCGGGAAAGAAGGCTTAGAATACGTATGGTCCTGCCGTCCTCATGATGGTAAAGGTTTCCGCGAAGCCAGGTTCCAGTGAGATGAAACCAGTTCCTTATGACTTTGTGAGCACCCCTGCTCCCACCACTTCATGGAAGTTCTTTAAAAATGATTACTTCAAAGCCATTTTATCTATTTGGTTTTTCAGTTTTGCCAACCGCTCGCAAACCACGCGCTGCCCGCACCCTTTGCGCATAACCATGGTCTCAGCAGGGAAAACCGGAAAAATCAGGCGGCACACTTGACAAACCAAGCTCTCCGCACTAAATTTAACTTTGCAGTACAAAGTGCACTGCAAAACTTGTCGAGGAGGCTGTCATGGTTGCCAATGCTGATCTCAAACAGCTCGAACGCAAAGCCTTTCGCTCCTTTTACCAGGACGGGCTCTGGGACATTTACCTGGGGCTCCTGCTGCTGGGGATGGGTCTACCCCGCATCCTCGATGAGCTTGGATTGCCGTCGGCTCCCGGCCGCGAAGCACTGATCATGCTGCCGCTGGTCATCTTTGCGCTTATGTTGCTGGTGCTGGGCAAGAAGTGGATTACCTCGCCGCGCCTGGGTTACGTCAAATTCTCACCGGCCCGCAAGAAAAAAACCACTGTCATCGGTTTGATTCTGGTCATTACCTTCCTGCTGGGAGCGGGTCTCTATGCCCTCGTCGAAACGGGTCTCGTAAACTTGGGCGGTGGCAATCACCTCTTCCTGGTCTTTTTCGTGGTGTTGTCCGCCGGCGTGTTCGCCCTGATGGCCTATCTCCTCGATTTCAGGCGCTTGTACGCTTACGGTCTCCTGTTCGCGCTGGCCCTGCCCGCGGCCAAGGCGCTTCAAGGCGCGGGAAGCGCTTACCCATTCCTGATCGCCTATGTTTCGGGCGCGATCATCATGCTGGCGGCCGGTGTCGCCGCCTTGCTGCGCTTCGTCCATAAATACCCGCCGGTCTCCCCCGAGGCGGCCGGTTGAAGGTGGCGGCCATGATACAGGATGCAAAAAACCACCTGGAAACGCTTTCCAATCTCGATCGCATCGTGCATGAGCCCGCGCGCTTGATGATCCTAGCGTTGTTGTACGTGGTCGAGGAGGCCGATTTCACCTTCATTCTGCGCCAGAGCGGCCTGACTTGGGGCAACCTGTCGTCTCACCTGACCAAATTGGAGACCAGGGGCTATGTGCAAGTTACCAAGCGCTTTGTGGCAAAGAAACCGAACACGGTCCTGCGCCTGACAGAAGCGGGCCGAACCGCGTTTCAGGACTACCGCCGGAGCATGACAGAGATCCTGGAACAGCTGCCGGAATGAGCTGATGTATTTAGTTGCCGCTCCCTTAAATTGGTGCTTGGACAAACATCCCGGCGTGATGGTGTGATTGAAAAGGCACGCGAGCCGGAAGCTCTGGTAGAATCTTGGAGTACGATCAGCCAAGATAGGCTAGGGGTACCCCGGGCTTGGACGGTGAACGTTGGCAACTGATCAAAGACATTGTGGCTGAAGCCTTGGAAATGGATGCTTCCGGATAGGAACGGTTTGAACACCTGGTGATCGGCGCGGCCGGGAGCGTCGTCGGCCATCTTTCTCCCATGACGACCTTCCGTCCCGGAAAACGCGTCCCATCAACCATGAGGTTGGGGTCATCGAGAAAGGGGCCCGCGAGTTCCATCTGTCCAAGCCGGCAAGTGGCGGATTCCCGATCGAGTGCCAACAACGGGACCCTTTGTTCGGAAGTTTCAGAAAAGGTATGGGTAAGTGGGAAAAAAAGTTCTTCCGGAATTTTGGGGGATGGGCATGGACTTTCCTTTCTCGAACATAAAGCGGGGGCTCCACCAAAGTTTTGGGCCCCGGCCTCTAGAACCCCTTAAGAATGCCTTGGGCGCTCCGCAAGCGACGCGCCCAAGGCATTCGTATGGTGCGCTAGGGGCTGAACCCTAAACCATGGTCGTTCCATCGTTTATCCTTCGAAAGAGCCCAAACTGACAATCACCAACATCGTTATCCCCCCAAATCCCGAATGAGCCATAATATCTAACCTAAATCCTGCAAGTAACCCAGCAAAGGTAATCGTCTACCCCCTTGGCTCGTGCCTTGGGCTGATTTAGGGGGACAGACTGGTTTTCCCATGGACCAAATCGACGGTCTCGCCGAAGACCTGGCGAACCGCAAGACGGTAGGCATGACTGCATGACTGAGATCGGCTGCAACTCCTTTGAGGTTACCGGATCGGATGTTCCGGAGGATGGAACAGGTGTGTCAGCCGCCTATTCACCACCGTGAATCACCACACCGCGACCACAACGGCCGTCGATGCGGGTTTCAATCGCGTTTGGCAAGACCACATGGCGGATGCCCATTACCTCTTTTTCTACCTTTTGCCCTTCCAGCCAGTCCAGGTCCTTATAGTGCTTGGGATTACCGGCGTTGATGCAGAAATAACCTACCTTCAGAGAGCTGAGGTTGTGGAAGAAGTGGGTCCCCTGGGAAGGGACGATATGGGAGTGCGGCAGCTCCAGCTCCACGATGGTTTTGGCTCCCGAGACCTGACCCCAGACGACCGGAATGCCCAGCCAGGGATCCGCGGTCCCCCAGCGGCCCGGACCCATCAGCAGATAGGGACGGTTCGCCCGGGCGAGCTGGTAGTTGAGGATCCCGATCTCACGGGCCAGCAGCTCACTCTTATTGAGCTCGAACCGGTCGGGATGGATGTAGACCACATCCCGGATATTCCCGGTGATGCCGTTGCCCATGGCCTTGCCGGCTAACAGCAGCTTCGAACGATCCGAGGTGTTGTCCAGGGAAACAGTTTTTTCGTGGCCCATTCCCATCAGGGGCCTCAGCTCGAGCACCGCCAGCTCGGCCGGCCGGCCATTGCGGTCCAATGCCACGGCAAACTCGATTTCCACCGAAGCGCCCATCCCCTCGGAACACAGGTCCAGCAGGTCGCTGACCAGGGGAGCCAGCGGGAAGCGGTCGTATTTCAGGACGCCTGCAAAATTCACGATCCGTACCCCGGCACGATAGATGCTGTCATAGATGACATCGTTTTCCTTGGACCAGGTTGCGCCCACCGAGCGCAGGGTGCCGTCCTTTTCGGCTCTGGAAAGCCCTTCCAAGACCAGGTTGACCGCCGTATCCCGGTCGGGCATGCGCTCGGGGTCCGCGAGGCTCAAGGCAAAGAAGTCCCGTTGAGAGGCATTGAGCGCTTCCTGGGAAGTCGACATTTGCGGCAGCACGTTGGGATGCTTGGGTGAGAAACGCAGGGCCCTGCGGCCATCCACCACGGTATAACCCAATCCCAAGGCAACGGTGACAATCCCGTCTTCCGGCTTGATGTAACCCAGGGGGTAGTAGTTGTGAGACTGAGCGACCCCCGCGAAATCGGGGTAGAAGAGGTCGCCGAAGCGTTGGCCGACGAGGCGTTGAATCACAACCGCCATTTTCTCCCGTTCCGGCCGGAAGGCGTTGGCGGCCAGGAACCGCCGGGCCTCTTTGAAGAATGAGGAAGCCATCACAAGCCGAATCGCGCGTGATAATTGCTGCATCCGAATCTCGAATGAATCGGCCGAGTTGGGCAGGATGAAGGTATCGTAGAGACCGGCGAGCGGATGAAAGGAAGAGTCTTCCAGCAAGCTCGATGAACGGACCGCCAGGGGATAGTCGATCTCTGTGACGATCTTCTCGACTACCTCTAAAAGCTCATCATCGAGCTCTTGCTCCAAGAAGAGACGGGTCACCTCCTCGTCGGAGTCCGCTTCCAGAGCACGGTGAGCCAGATCATTACGGGCGCAGAAACGGTCGTAATAATCGGTGCAGATCACGGCGGTACGGGGGACGGTGATATGGATTCCCGGGTATTTCTGATTGATGGGGCTTTCGGCGAGCATATGGGCCACAAAGGCAATGCCGCGTGACTTGCCGCCCATGGACCCTCGGCCGACACGGATGAAATCGCGCGTCAGCAGGCTGGAAACCTTGGGGAGGTCGGTCACCTGACCGCGCTGGCGTTGGTAGAGGAATTGTGAAAAGACCTCGATGAGATAGTCGCGAACCTCCTCCAGGTCACGGAACTCTTCCACCTGCCGGTACTTCACTTCCATGGCCGGGTCAAACTCGGATCGGGCCATGAGCCAGTTGGAAAAATCCTGCTTACGCGCATGATACTCGATGGATTCCACTGGGATTTGCTTGAGGACCGACAGCATCTCTTCCATATTCCCGGCCTCACCCACCACCTCACCGTTGGGCAACTTGAAGACGAAGGAACCGAACCCGAAGTTGTGCTTCATGAAGTCGCCGATCTCGCGCATGCTCGTTTTCTTGTGGGCAAAATGAATGTCGAGACCGTGGGCAATCTCGCCGAATTTCTTGTCAGTGGAGAGCAGCAGCACCGGCAGGTCCGGCCGCTTTTTGCGGGCATCGCCGACCAGGGTCAAGCCGGCGGTCTCATCCATGACGCCCTGGCGGGGGAAGCTCACGTCACAGACAATCCCCAGCAAATACTCGCGATAAAGTTCAATCAAGGCGGTCGCCTCATCGTAGTTCCGCGCCAACAGGATTTTGGGGCGGACCCGCATGCGATGCTGCCGGTCCCGTTCATTGAGCCGGTGGGGTAGCAGCGAGTGGAACTGGGCCAGGATCTCCCGGTACATTTCCGGCAGAAAGGCCGAAAAGAAAGCGGGATCATCCTCGACCACGACAATCACACGGACCATGCCCTCCGCCGTATCGTGCTCCACGTTCTTGAAGTCTTCCACGCATTTGACCAGAGCCACCAGCAGGGTTGGCTCCCCGGTCCACAGAAAGACTTGGGGGATGGCATCGAGCGTCGAGTCGCGCAGGTAGGTCTCGGCCTCGGCACGATCGTAGGTGAGCATGACCACGGGCAGGCCCGGGTGGCGTTCCGCGATTGTCGCCGCCAGCTCACGGGGCGGCAAATCGGAGCAATGGGAGGTGGTCACCACCAGGTCATAACGCTTTTTTTTCAGCTTCTCCAAGGCTGCGCCGGCGGAGCTGACATGGGAAAAATGAGGCGGGAAGGAAATGTCCAGGGAGGAATACTCCGTGAGCATGCGGTCGGAAAACCGACCGTCCTCCTCCAGAATAAAGCGATCGTATGGGCTCGCGATCATGAGAATTTCCCTGATCAGCGTTGGCATCATCTCGCTGAATTCGAAGGAGGAATGGTCGGGCTTTTTTTTCATACCAGACCCTGGTCCATCATCGAGCAGGCTACCTTGAAGAAGCCCGCGATATTGGCGCCGGCGACAAGGTTACCGGGCGACCCGTATTTCTCCGCGTTATCCACACAGGTCGCGTGGATGCTCCTCATGATGCGGTGCAGCTTCTCGTCCACCTCTTTGCGGGACCAGGCCAGACGCATGCTGTTCTGGCTCATTTCCAGAGCGGAGGTCGCCACACCGCCCGCGTTGGCCGCCTTGGCGGGCCCGAAGAGCAGGCGATGGTCGATGAACTGATCTACCGCCCCGGGTGTCGAGGGCATGTTCGCCCCTTCCGAGACGCAGATACAGCCGTTGTCGATCAGGTTGCGGGCATCCTTTTCGTTGATTTCGTTTTGGGTTGCGCCGGGCAGGGCAATATCCGCCTTGATATTCCACAGCGGATTGTGGTCGAGGGTTGGATCGACCGCGTAGTATTCCGCCTTGGGAAACTTGTCGACGTACTCTCTGATCCGCCCCCGTTCCTCGTTCTTCAGGCGCTTGACATAGGCCAGCTTTTCCCGATCGATGCCTTCCTCATCGTAGATGAAGCCGCTGGAATCGGAGAAGGTAAGCACCTTGCCCCCGTAGTCCAGGACTTTTTCCGCGGCGAATTGGGCCACGTTGCCCGCGCCGGAAATGATGCAGGTTTTGCCGTCCATGGTCAAGTTGCGGCTCTCGAGCATTTCCATGGCGAAATAGACCTGGCCGTAACCGGTTGCCTCGGGCCGGATCAGGGAACCGCCCCAGTTGAGGCCCTTGCCGGTGAGCACGCCCTCGAAGCAATTGGCCAGACGTTTGTACTGGCCGAACAGGTAGCCGATCTCGCGGCCGCCCACACCGATATCACCCGCGGGGACGTCCGTGCTCGCGCCGATGTGACGGAACAGCTCGCTCATGAACGACTGGCAGAAGGACATCACTTCCACATCCGATTTCCCCTTGGGATCGAAATCGGAGCCACCCTTCCCGCCACCGATCATGGTGGTGGTCAGCGCATTTTTGAAGACCTGCTCGAAACCCAGGAACTTGAGGATGCTCAGATTCACCGACGGGTGAAAGCGGAGCCCGCCCTTGTAGGGGCCGATGGCGCTGTTGAACTCCACGCGGAAGCCCCGATTGACATGGAACTCGTTGCGATCGTCGACCCAGGGAACTCTGAAGGAAATCACCCGCTCAGGCTCCGTCAGGCGCTCCACGATTCTGGCCTTGATGAACTCGGGGTGCCGCTCCAATACGGGTCCAATGGAGTCGAGCACTTCTTCTACCGCTTGGTAAAACTCGGGTTCATGGGGGTCTCTTTTTTTCACTTGCTCTTTGACTTCGTCGATGTAGCTCATGATGTTCTCCTTAATTAATCAGCCATTTGTCCGGCTGTCGTGCCGGCCATTGCAGGTTTTGAAATGGGGAGCGCGCCGATCATCGCGCGGATAAGCTATACAATCCATATCCAAAGCATAATTGATGCCGATTTCAGAGCAGCCGGACCCTCTCGGGAACCCTTCTGCCCACTGGGTTTCGGATGCGTAATTCGTCCCATTACGGCGCGCTCGTGCGGACTATTCAATAGTTTGTGGGTATTCCCTCAAATTGCGGGGGGTGGACACCGACGGCGGTCAAATGGTGCCCGGCCCGGCGGCCGTCGTGAAACTTGAACTTCCGCCAAAGAGTGATGCCGGTTCCTTACGGTCCCGGCACCCCAGTAGGATTCAGGTGTGATTTCCTCACTGAGGATCAACTCATCGTGGCGTCTAAGGCCGTCAAGCAATTGCGTCCAGTCGATCGAGTTTCATTAGCACGCACTGGTTGCCCTTTCTATGAAGGCGTTCTATTTTTGTAATTTTCGCCGCTTGCGCTTCAAAATCCTTCTCTCGTTCGCGATACTGCGCTATAATGCTGCTTCTTCAAGGTTACCACCTTACAGTATCGCCTTATTTCATCCTTTCGTGATTTTTTTATCTCTCTCTTTACCAGGAAAAGATTTCGGGCGTCATACATTAATCAGCTTTCAGTATTTATTTCCGCCGTTCCCTTTAAACGGCGGCATATTTCGGAGTAGTAAACATGAAAAAGACCGCAGTTTCTTTTGCAGCCGGTTTATCCGGCTTGCTTTTCGCGGCTGCCGCTCTTGCCGGCGACGACCATTTATTGTTAACGGAGGCGGTTGTCACACCTACCGCAGCGGAATTCGTAGAAATCTTCAATCCGACCGGGGCTCCGATCGCCTTGGATGACGTCTATCTAAGCGATGATGCGGACTACGCCCTGCTGCCCGGTGCCTCGGGTGCCGGCCCCGCTCCTTCTATCAGCTCGTCCGATTTCATCGTGCGTTTCCCCCCCGGGTCCAGCCTGGGCGCGGGCGCGGTCGCCGTGGTCGCGATGGATGGCCTGGCCTACGAGGCGACCTATGGCAGCAAGGCCGACTACGAACTAAAGGGCACCGACGGCGCAACCCCCGACATGATCGCCACGAACCTGGGTGCTGGCGCGGGCCTCACCAATAGCGGCGAAGCGCTCGTACTCTTCAGCTGGGACGGGAGCTCGGATCTGGTGGCCGATCTCGATATGGTTCAGATCGGCACGCCCTCGGCGAGCAATATGTTGGCGGACAAGAGTGGGCTGATGGTTGACGGACCGGATGGGGACAGCAGCGCCTCTGCCTATGCGGCAGAGGCCGCCTCCATCCCCAGCCAGGCAGGCGATCCCGGGCCGGGTGTCTCCACCAAACGGATCCGTTTCGAAAGTGGTTTCGAAGCCGCGGGCGGCAACGGCCTAACCGGCGACGATGAGAGCAGCGAAGATACTTCCGTGACCTGGGACTCCCTATTCAGCATACCCGATCCCGGTGTTTTCAATGTGGGGAGCGTCTTGCCGGATGTGGTGATCAACGAGGTAGATTCTGACACGGCCGGAACCGATACCCTGGAGTTCGTGGAGTTGACCGGACCCGCGGGGACCTCCCTGGACGGCCTGGTGTTGGTGTTGTACAACGGTTCCGACGACGCTTCCTACGCCGCATATGACCTGGACGGCTACAGTATCGGACTCGGCGGCTTTTTTGTGGTGGGCAATGCGGGCGTTGCCAATGTGGATCTCGTGATTGCCGGCAACAGCCTTCAGAATGGGGCGGATGCCGTGGCCCTGCATCTCGGCGATGGGGCCGATTTTCCCAACGATACCCCGGTGACCGATGTGGATTTGATCGATGCCCTGGTCTACGACACATCCGACGCGGATGACAGCGGCTTACTCAATGTGCTGACCCCCGGCCAGGCCCAGATCAACGAGAATGGGGGCGGCGATAAAGACAACCACTCCAATTCCCGCCTGCCTGACGGTGGTACCGCTCTCGATACCTCTACTTATGTCCAACAGGCGCCCACCCCCGGCGCATCCAACGGCGGCGGCCCGACCCCGGTCATCAACGAGGTCGACGCGGATACGCCCGGTACGGATGTGGCCGAATTTATCGAGCTCCTGGGTGAGCCCAATGCCTCCCTCGACGGCTTGGTGCTGGTGCTGCACAACGGCTCCGACGATGCCTCCTCGGCTGCCTTCGACCTGGACGGTTACAGTCTCGACGGTGACGGTTTCTTCGTCCTGGGCAATGCCGGGGTCACCAATGTGGATTTGGTGGTTCCCTCCAATACCATTCAGAACGGTGCTGACGCGGTTGCCCTATACATCGGCGATGCGGCCGATTTCCCGGTCGATACGCCGGTCGATAATATCGGCCTGCTGGATGCGGTGGTCTACGATACCAACGACGCCGACGATGCGGGCCTGCTCTCGGTTTTAACACCAGGTCAGCCGCAAATCAATGAGGACGGCGCGGGCGACAAAGACAACCACGCCATTGCACGGGTGCCCGACGGCGGCCTGCCCTTCGACACCAGCACCTACGTCCCGCAGATGCCGACACCCGGTGCTTCCAATATCATCGTCGACACCGATATCGTGATCAACGAGGTGGACGCCGATACGCCGGGCACCGATATGGCCGAGTTCGTCGAGCTTTTCGGTACACCCAACAGCCCTCTCGACGGCCTGGTTGTCGTCTTCTACAACGGCAATGGCGATACCTCTTACGCGGCCTACGATCTAGACGGCTTCAGCACGGACGGCGGCGGCTTTTTCCTGATGGGTAACGCCGCCATCCCCGGCGCGGACATCATCCTCTCGTCCAACGCCGTGCAGAACGGCGCGGACGCCATTGCCATCTACGCCGGCAATGCTGCCGACTTTCCCAACGGCACGGCGGTCACCGCGAGTGGCTTGATCGATGCGTTGGTATACGACACCAACGATTCCGACGATGCCGGCCTGTTGTCGGTATTGCTCCCCGGCCAGGCTCAAATCAACGAAGACGGGATGGGTGACAAAGACAACCATTCCAACTCGCGGCTGCCCGACGGTGGTAGTGCGCTGGATACCTCGTCCTATGTTCAGAAGGCCCCCACGCCGGGCTTCTCGAATGTACCCGTGCCCGAGATCGTGATCAACGAAGTGGATGCCGATACGCCGGGTACCGATATGGCCGAGTTTCTGGAGCTGTTCGGTGCGCCCAACGAGCCGCTGGACGGTTTGGTCGTGGTAACCTTTAACGGAAGCAGCGATACCTCCTACGGTGCCTACGACCTGGACGGTTATAGCCTGGACAACGACGGCTTCTTCGT
Organism: Acidobacteriota bacterium; assembly: GCA_030066195.1. Taxonomy (GTDB): domain Bacteria; phylum Acidobacteriota; class Holophagae; order Acanthopleuribacterales; family Acanthopleuribacteraceae; genus JASJCB01. The sequence continues at coordinate 65,379 of JASJCB010000012.1, read as the reverse complement.
GATCGGCAATGCCGGGGTCGACAATGTGGGCCTGGTATTCCCCGGTAACTCCCTTCAGAACGGCGCGGACGCCGTTGCGCTCTACGTGGGCAGCGATACGGACTTCCCCAATGGAACCGCGGTGACGGAGAACAAGTTGATCGACGCCTTGGTCTACGACACCGATGACGCCGATGATGCCGGCCTGCTGGTCCTGCTCAATGCCGGCCAGCCCCAGGTCAATGAGCGTGGCGGCGGTGACGGCACCGGTCATGCCAATGCTCGTGTGCCCGATGGCGGGATCGCTCGGAACAGCGACACTTACGTGCAACAGGCACCCACGCCGGGCGCGCCCAACTTCGTAGAGCCGCCGGTGACCATCGCCGAGATTCAGGGGGCGGGCACAGACTCTCCCCTGGTGGGCCTCAACAAGCGCACCGAGGGCAATATTGTCACGGCCGTTGCCGCCAATGGGTTTTATATTCAGACGCCGGACGCGGACGTGGACGGCGATCCGATGACCTCAGAGGGCCTGTTTGTCTTTACCGGCGGCGCACCCGCGCTTAGTGTGGGTGATGAGGTCGAGGTCGAAGGTGATATCGTCGAGTTCTTCGGATTTACCGAGATGAGCGGGAACGTGAGCTTCACGGTAACGTCCTCGGGGAACCCCTTGCCCTCGGCTGCCCTGCTCGACGGCAGCCTTCCATCACCGGTACCCCGGCCGACACCGGACTTGGAGCCTCTGGAGGGCATGTTGGTTGAGGTCATCGGCGGTGTGGCCGGCGGGCCTACGAACAGATTCGGCAATATCCCGTTGGTGGCCGTGGGCGGGCGGCCCTTTCGCGAGCCCGGTATCCTCTTCCCGGGCCTGCCCGGTCTCCCGGTTTGGGACGGCAATCCCGAGATATTCGAGGTGAACCCCGACGGCGCGGGCCTACCCAACGTGGATGTCTTCGCAGGCGCAACGATCGACACGGTGGGCGCCCTGGGATTCAGCTTCGGCGCCTACCAGATCCAACCGACCTCGCTCGATGTGACACCGCCTAACCTAACCCTGGACGGTGTACGTGACCGGAATATCGGCGAGATCACCGTGGCCTGCCAGAACATGTTCCGTCTCTTCGACGGCCTGCCGGATGCCGGCGGCTATGCCGATCGATTGACCAAGTTCTCCCTTTGGATTCGGGAGGTGATGGACGCCCCCGATATCCTCGCGGTCTCCGAGGTGGGCACGATCGAGGTGCTCGAAGACCTGGCCGCCCGGATCTTGAACGATGACCCCGCCGTCAACTATTCGGTCTACCTGATCGAGGGTAACGATATTGGCGGCATCGATTCCGGTTTCATGGTGCGTGACTCCATCAATGTGAGCAGTGTCAGCCAAATTCAGGCAAACGATACCTTTACGTACGAGGGTACCGTTTTCATCCTCCATGACCGGCCGCCGTTGTTGCTGGAGGGCTCTCTGGATTCCGGCGGCCTGTCTTACCCCATCAACGTCATGGCCGTTCACAACCGTTCGCTCAGCAGCATCGCGACCAGCGGCCGTGTCCGTGCCAAACGCTGGGAACAGGCAGACCGCATCGCCTCGGCCATTCGCGATATGCAGATGATGGACCCGGATTTGCACCTGGTTGTTTGTGGCGACTTCAACGCTTTTGAATTCACGGACGGTTACGTGGACAGCCTGGGGATCATCACCGGTATCCTTGACCCCTTGGGCGCCCTGTTGCCGGGCACTGACTACGATCCGGATCTGACCAATCAGGTGCTTTCCGTGCCGGCGTCCGAGCGCTACTCATTCGTGTTTGCCGGCTCGGCCCAATCCTTGGATCACATATTGACCACCGCCTCACTCGACAATTATGTCGTTGAGATGCAATACGCACGCGGGAACGCGGATGCGCCGGGTGGGCTGGGCTCCGATGTGACCACCCCCTTCCGCTCTGCCGATCACGACGGCCTGGTTCTCTACCTTGCCCTGCCGACCCTGCCGGACATCATCGCCCGCCTGCAGGCTGTTATCGCGGCCAACCCCGGCAAGTGTACCGACAAGGTGGAGGATGCCCTCGCCGGGGCCGATACCGCCTTGGATGAGATGCTCAAGCCCGATCAAGAAGCGGCCTTGGGGAACTTGGAGGGCGTTGAGGGTGATCTCGAAGCAGCCTACGACGAGGAGGAATGTAACGATCCCTCCGAGCTGGTCAGCTTGATGGACGATATCGCCGCTATCGCCCGATACGTGGTTGTGACGGCCGTCGAGGAGGCCTCCGGCAATACCGGCGATGCCGAAGACTCCCTGGCCGAAGGGGACGACTACAGGGCCGAAGGTAAGTACAAGGACGCGGTCGCCAAGTACAAAGACGCCTTGAGTAAGCTCTAGGACTTTGTCCTGAGGTCGGCACGGGAACTGGATGGAGTGTCCGGTCAATGTGCCTAAAGGCCTTGTAGGGTTTGGGGCTCACGATGTACGATCGTGGGCCCTGACCTTTCCCCAGCCCGGCTAAATTTTGTCCGTTGTCCAAATACCAAAAAGGCAGACCTGAGGGCAGCCGACCCCAGAAAAAGAAGCCAACCAAAAAACGATGCCATGAATGACGGCAAGGCCTTTTCGAATCGATGGTTTTGTTGACCCGAATTCAAGGAGGCAGAAGAACCGAAAACTCACCGCTGAGTGGGGTGGGAGGTTTTTATTCCAAATCCGTATCGACAACTTTTTGTCGTTGATTTCGCCCAAGGCGGCTAGCACGCCGCCGGATCTTTTTCGATGCCCGCGAAGGACCTATCCGGCTTCCTCTTAGCCGGAAATCACCGCTCGAACCTCCATTCCGAAAGTCGGTGCGCCGGGAATGACCGCTGGTTCCTTCATTCTGAGAGTCGGAATGCCGAAAATCAGTAGCGGTTCCTTGCGCTCGGGCTTCCGGAATCGGGGAATCTGGACTGATTCTTTGGTGCGTGACTTTCGAAATCGAGGCATAAGTCTCTATTTCACAAGCCTCGACAACAGAAATCGAGCAATAGCGTCGGTTTTCCTCGCGCAGGAGGCCGGCCAAAGAATATATGTAGACTATAAGCATATATATTTAAAATAGAAACAATATGATCTATATGGCAGACCCCGAGAAAGCGCATTAAGATACCTCCTGAAGGCAGCGCAAAGGCTGCCGTGAAAGTTTGGCAAAGGAGGTACTCATGCGCGTGTTGGACATCAGAAGCGATGCCTATCGCGAGGAATGGTTGAACCGTATGCTGAAGACCGCCGCTTTGGAGAGGGAATTCGGCGCGGGTTTTCTGCCCCGAAACCTCATCGATCGCGGTCTCGACTTGGAAAGCGCGTTCCCGGCGGCCGTTGCGGCCAAGGTCCAAACGCTGAGTTCCCGCCACCAACAGGTCCTGGCTTGCGATCAAAATCTGGGTAAACTGGCCAAACTGTGCCGCTCGTTCTGGCGAATGTTGCAGGCCCGGGCCGAGGTGTTGGATCACTCCTCCGAAATCTTCAAAATCTACGGCCTGGACGCCTCCGGCAAGTTCCTGATCGCCCGCTACAAGCGGGATTGGCTGAAATACGCCCGAACCTTGATCAAGGCGGAAGCCGTCGCCGTGGCCCGGGGTTATCCACCCATGACTCTCCCCGACATCGCCGCCGTAGAAACGACTCTGGCCGCTGCCGAGACCTCCTGCCAGGGCGTCGATCGCGCCGGCCTGGCTCATCAGGCCGTGTTGACCGGCCTGAAAGCCGCACGCCGACGGGTGGATGAACTGAGGGGCGATGTCTACGCCTACCTGCGCTTCGCCCTGCGCGGCCTGAGCCCGTCCCGCCGCCGGGAAATCCAACGCCGCTACGGCTACACCTTCAGCGGCGACGCCGAGCAAATCCCCGTAGCGTCAAGACATGAACCCGATCGATCGGAACTGACAAAACCAGCTGCCCCAACACCCCCCGGCCGGGTGGAAGATGTCGATATGTCGGCGCCGAAGGAACCGGAAACAATCGATCACCAAGACCCGAACCCAAAGGCGGAACCCGGCGAATCCCCGGCCGTTGAGGAAGCCACAATTCCTCCCGATACCGAAAAGCCGTCACCATGCCCACAAGACCCACCTGAAAACCTACCTGTTCCCTGCCGATCAAGGGACCCATGAGCAAGCCGGGCAGCTTAAACAAGCACACCCGTAAAACGATATACCGCGGGGACATCCAAAGTGGAAGTATCGATGGCAAGCTTGCCGGCATGGGGTGTGTTTATTTGCGCTGGAGGGACATAAAACCAACACAGTATTCCAATCGTTTTCCGAAGGCAATCCTTTCGCGTTTCGATCGCATGATCTTGCCTTCGGTATCGTGCCCTTCATGCTCTCGAGTACTGGTTTGTCCGGCGCGAACAAACCCCACCTTGCCGGTAAGCGAATTCTATTCATGGACTTAGGTCATAGTTCCGGCTTCGGGTTTTTATAGGTGGGGCTTGTTCACGCTACTCAAATTCGAGACCGGGCTCTCTTCCTACGACCGTTTCCTTTCAAACTCAGCAGGCTCGATCAAAACTTTTGTCGTATATTAGCTTACCGGGTTACAATGACCCCAATTCCTGCTCTCCCGGCAGTTTCTTCGAGGTAAACCACATGATCGATGCCACCGAGGCCGTCACCAAGGCCAAAGAATATTTCACCAATGTCTACAAAGATACGCCGCTTCTGGAAGTCATGCTGGAGGAAGCCGAACTGATCGAAGAGGGCAAGATCTGGGCGATCACCTTCAGCTTCGACTGGCAGCCCGCTTCCGGCACGCGCAGCCTGGGTCCCGGCGAGCGCGTCTACAAGCTGATGAAGCTGGATTCCGAAACCGGCTCCATGATTTCTATGAAAAAATCCCTGCCCACCGTCTGAGCCCCGTAGGATCGCCGCATGTTGCAATTCGGTTTCCCCTGGGCTTTGTTGGGCGGTCTTTCGATCCCGGCCCTGGTCGCTATCTACTTCCTTTTGGGCCGCTCGAAGCCCCAAACCGTGTCGGCCCTGTTCCTCTGGGAAAACCAACCGGCTTCACCACGCGGCGGCAAGAAAATCGAGAAGTTGCGCACGCCCCTGCTTTTCTTCATCGAACTGGCCGTTCTGATTCTCCTCACCCTGGCCGCACTGGCGCCCGCGTTCTACGGCGGTTCCTCGCGGATTCCCCTGGCCGTGGTCCTGGACGATTCCTACTCCATGTCCGCCGGCGGCGATAAAAGCCCGCGTGAACAAGCCGCTCAAGACCTGATCGATGCCGCCGAATCCGGCCGATACGCCCCCATCCATCTCATCCTGGCCGGATCGGATGCCCGTTTGACCGCGGAGTCCCTGGACGAGGCCGATACCCTGATCCAAGCCCTGGACGCCTGGACCTGCGGCGCCCCGACCGCCGATTTGGGCGGCGGTCTCTCCCTGGCTCGCGACCTGGGCGGCGATGATGCCCGCATCTGGGTTTTGACCGACCATGCGCCGCTTTCCGAACCCGCCGGCAATATCAAGTGGCAGGCCTACGGCAAGCAACGAGGGAACCTGGCTTTCGTCAACGCGAGCCGTGGTGTCGATGCCGACGGCGGTTGGTGTATGGTGGAACTGGCCAACCTGGACACCGAGCCTGCCACGTTAGACCTGCTCGTTTCCTTCGGTCAATCAAGCACGCGCCGCTCCCTGACCCTGGGCGCCGACGAGGTGCGTCGCCTGGTGATCAGTGTTCCGGCCGAGGCGCCCGCGGTCACCGTCGCCCCGGTCGAGGATGACGACCTGCCCGCCGACAGCCGCGTCGTGCTCGTGCGTCCCGATATCCGCACCGTCGACGTGCGCATCGAACTGGAAGACGAGCGAATCGGGGACCTGGTTACCAGGGCAGTGGTAACCTCCGAGCGTTACAGCCGGGCGACCGGTATCCCCGACCTGGTGATTACCGACGAACCGCCGCCGCTGGACCCACCGGATAAGACATGGTACCTGACCATCGCCGCGCCGCCCAATGCCAAACCCCTGGCAGGTCCCTTCATCCGCAACAGCGGTCACCCGTTGTGCGAGGGCCTGGACTTCGGCGGCAGCATCTGGGGCGCGCCGCGACGTTCCGGCGATCCCGACCGGCTGCCCGTGATCACCGCCGGTAATGTCCCGCTTATCGAGGACGAGGACCTGGGCGGTCGCCACAACATCACCATGTTCTTTGCGCCCGACAGTTCCACCTTCCAGCGGAGCCCCGCCTGGCCCGTCTTGTTTTGGAACCTGCTGGAATGGCGCGCGCAATCGAAACCCGGTCTTGGGAGCCGCAACCTGCATATCGGCGCGTCCACCAACCTGAAACTGGCGCGAGCGGGATTGCCCGTGACCATCACCGAACCGGACGAAACCACTCGCATCATCACGCCGCCCGGTCGCGACCTGCTGTTGACCGGTGACCGGGTGGGCCTCTTCGGGGTAAACGCCGAAGGTATCGATGAGGCGTTCGCGGTCAATACCCTCGACCTGGCCGAATCCACTCTGACCCGGGCGGAAACCGGTACCTGGGGCGACTGGTCCGGCCTGGTCAACCGCCGCCAGGAGTTCAAAGCGCTGACCATTCCGCTGTTACTGGCCGCTCTGGCCTTATTGGGCTGGCACTGGTGGCTGGTCAAACGGCGCGCCGAAGGGGTGGCCGTATGACCTTCAGTCACCCGATCTGGCTCTTCTTCCTGATCCCGGTCCTGGTTTTCGTGCGCACCTACGCCACCGGCAGCCGCCTACATATCATGCTGCGCGTCGTCGGCGCCATTCTGCTGGTTCTGGCTCTGGCCGGCCCGTCGCTGAAAATCAAACGCAAGGCCGGTGTGGTGGTGGCGGTAGTGGATCGCTCCAAATCCATGCCCGAGGACAGCGCCCTGCGCACACGCGAAGCCCTGGACCTGGTTCGCGACGATCGCCCGGCCGATAGTCGCCTGGCCATTGTCTCCTTCGGCTACCGACCCGCCGTCGAGAAATTTCCCGATCAGGCCGACCCGGGCGAGTTGAGCGGGCAGGTGGACGAGGACGGCTCGGATCTGAAACAAGCGTTGGACATGGCCATGGGCCTCATCCCACGCGACGGTTCCGGCCGGTTATTGGTCCTGAGCGACGGCTTGTGGACCGGCAGCGATCCGCGTGAAGCGGCGGCCCTGGCTTCTGCTCGCGGCATCGCCCTGGATTACCGTCTGCTGGATCGAGCCGGCGATAACCTGGCGATCGAACGGGTGGAAGCGCCCAACCAGGTCAGCGCCCGCGAGGGTTTCATGATCACCGCCTGGGTCCGTTCCCCGGACGCCCGCAACGCCGAATACGAACTGCTGCGCGACGATCAGGTCATTGCTCGCGGAACACGCGCCTTGGAGCCGGGCAGCAATCGGCTGATCTTCCGTGACATGGCGCGCGCGCCCGGCACCCAACGCTACCGACTACGCATCAAGGGCGCCGGCCGTGACGCCGTGAAAGAAAACAATACCGCTGATTTCCTGGTCAGTGTCAGGGGTCCACGACCTACCCTATTGGTTTCGGCCGATGCCGACACCTCCCTGGCCGATCTCATGCGTCGGGGCGGCCTGGAAATTGTGGTCAGAACACCCGACCAACTGCGCTGGAACCTGGACGAGCTTTCCGGCTACGCGGCAATGGTCCTGGAGGACATCCCCGCCGAGAAAATGGGCGATGCGGGCATGGAAGCCATTGCCGCCTGGGTCACCGAAACCGGCGCGGGCCTCATGACTACAGGCGGTAGGAACGCTTACGGCACCGGTGGTTGGTACAAGTCACCGCTGGACCCGATCCTGCCCGTTTCCATGGAACTGCGCCAGGAGCATCGAAAACTGAACCTGGCGATTGTGGTAGTGGTCGATCGGTCCGGGAGTATGGCCATGACGGTTCCCGGCGGTCAACAAAAGATGGACCTGGCCAACCTGGCCGCCTCGGAAGTCGTCCAACTGCTCTCACCGGTCGACGAGTTCGGCATGATCGCCGTTGACACCGATCCCCATATCGCCGTGGATCTGCAAAAGGTAGGCGAGAAGCGCGGCGGTATCATCAACCGGGTGCGGAGCGTGGAGTCCATGGGCGGCGGCATCTTCGTCTACAACGGACTGGTGGCCGGCACGCGCATGCTGGAAAACGCCGAATCGGCCACGCGCCACATCATCCTCTTCGCCGACGCCGCCGATGCCGAGCAGCCGGGAAATTACCGGGAACTGTTGGAGAAGACGAGTGCGGCCGGGCTTACGGTCAGTGTGGTCGGCCTGGGCACGGATTCAGACGCTGACGGCGCCTTTCTGATCGACGTGGCCCGTCGAGGCGGCGGTGAGATCTATTTCACGGAGGATGCAACCGCTCTGCCGCGTATCTTTGCCCAAGACACCTTCGTGGTGGCGCGCTCTACCTTCGTGGAAGGAGTTACCGCCTTCCAACTGGGCAGCGGCATTCTGGGCCTCAGCGGATTCAACTTTTCCAACCCGCCGCCGTTGGGCGGTTACAACCTCTGTTATTTGCGAGACGGCGCCGAACTTGCCGCCGTGACCAGTGACGAGTACAAAGCGCCGGTCGTCGCTTCCTGGTTTGCCGGCAGCGGCCGGGTGGTATCCTTCACCGGCGAGGCCTCGGGCGAGTTCACCGGTCCCCTGGCCGGGTGGGACAACGTGGGCGATTTCTTCACCAGCCTGGGCCGCTGGATCGCCGGCCGGGACGACGACCTTCCGGGCGGCAGCCTGCTCACCCAGGAACAACGGGGCGGCACGGTCCGCGTTACCCTCCACCTGGACCCGGAGCGTACGGACGATCCCTTCAAAACCATCCCCCAACTGAACATCCTGCGCGGCAAGGCAGGCGAGAAACCCACCCGCGAGAACATGGGCCTGCGCTGGGAAAGCCCCCACAGCCTGGTTGCCGAACTCCCGCTACGCGGTGACGAAACCCTGCTCAGTTCCCTGGCCCTGGAGGGCGAGGCCGTTTCCACACTGCCGCCGGTTCGCCTACCCTACTCACCGGAATTCGCACCGGCCCGGTCCGGTCAAGGCGCAAGCGAATTGGAAGCCCTGGCGGCTCTTTCGGGCGGCTCGGAACGGACCAATCTGGGCGGTATCTGGAAGGACCTTCCCAAGCGCAACAACCTTCTGGACCTTCGCCCCTGGTTCTTGGGCCTGGTGCTGGTTCTACTGCTGATGGAAATCTTCGAGCGTCGCACCGGTTCGTTAAAAAGTCTTGCCCCGTCAATACCAAGGGTCAAGAAAAAAGGAACGGTGTCAGATACGGTTGCGGCCGAAGATACCGAGAGGCCCTCCGTCAAACCATTATCAGCCAAACCAATTGAGGATAAGGCCTTACGAAAGGAATCGACTAATCGTAAACCCCCACCGGAATCTTCGACAAGCGAGCCTGAGCCCGCCTCTGGACTTCAATCTGCCCTGGAAAAAGCAAGTCAGCGCGCGAAGCAAAGAAAACGCTAGCCGTAAAAATGCTCTAAAGCAAAATTTACTCACCACCGATCAAACATAACGAGGACGTAGGTTCTGCAAAGGAGGCATAATGCCGGAGCCATTGCCACCGCTCAACGCTATTCGCGCTTTTGAAGCAGCGGCGCGCCATCTCAGCATTACGCGCGCGGCGGAAGAACTGTTCGTCACCCACGGAGCCATCAGCCGCCAGGTCAAGAACCTGGAGGAGTACCTGAAAAAGAAATTGTTTGTGCGAAGACCGAGATCGTTGATCTTGACCGCGGCGGGCGAGGCCTACGCGGAACTGGCCACCGAGATCTTGGATAAACTGGCGGCGGAAACGCGCCGGCTGATGCACGGGGAAACCCGGGAGAAACTGACGGTCAGCGTCATCCCGTCGTTTGCCTCGCGCTGGTTGGTACCGCGCCTGTCCCGTTTCTATGAGCAGCACTCCCACTGGGAAATCATGGTCAACGCTACCCTGGAACTGGTCGATTTCGAACGCGATAAGGTAGATCTGGCCATCCGCTTCGGCCGCGGCCGTTGGCAGGGCGTGGCCTCCGATTACCTCTTCTCATCCGATTTCGTGCCGGTCTGCGCGCCGGGCCTCATGGACGGAGAATACCCGCTGAGAGAGCCGGGCGACATCCGCTACCACCGGTTACTGCACACGGATACTCGCGAGCAGTGGACCACCTGGCTGCGACTGGCGGACGTGCAAGGCGTCGATGTCATCCGCGATCCGCTCTACACGGACGCCAATATCACCATTCAAGCCGCCATCGAGGGTCGCGGCATCGCCCTGGCCAACCGCCGCCTGGTGATGCCGGAACTCAACAGCGGCCGCCTGATGACTCCGTTCGCCCTAAGCCTCAGCGATGACGTGGCCTACTACGTGGTCTATCCACGCGGCGGGGGCCACCTTGCCAAAATCAAAACCATCCGAGATTGGCTGCTCGCCGAGGCCAGGGCTTCCGAACTGGAGACGGGAATCAACGCACCGTAACCGCCCAGGCCTTTTCCGAAAGGTGTTCCACGCGGAAGGAAACGTCCAGGAAGGTGCGCACGGTTTCTACGTTGGTGGTGAAGTGCGAGGAAGGCGCGGTGGTCCGGAAACTGCCGCCGCCGGCCATGGCAAAAGGTATCAACAGTTGATCGGCGAGGTGTGCGCCCACGGGTACGTCGGCGTTTAGATAGGCCTGAGCCTCGGCCGCGACCGCCTCGGCCAGGTCTTCCGCGCGCATGCCGCGATCGCCGAAACCACAGATCGTTTCGGTGACATGCTCGCCGGTAAGGGTTACCAACAAGACATTACCCGGACCTTGCGATTCACCCGCGAAGCGGATGTGGCGATGCTCATGGGGGATTTCCAAACGTTCGCCGACCGTATTCAGTTCCCGGTCGGCGATGTGTTTGGCCAGGCGTGCAATCACGGCATGGGCCTCGATAGATTGCAGGGCACCGCGTTCATTCAACTCGATCGGTTTCAAGGGCGCCGGCTCGATTTGCACGGTCATGCAACCGCCGCCCGCGGGATAGAACCCATGTCGGTCCAGGGTTAGACTTAGTTTCGGCCCCATGCGATGCAGCACGGGTGCAAATGTGTTTTTCAGAAAATCGAACGGCGGCGAAGCCTGGTTGTGGGTTCCGCCTTCCAAGATCAGTTCGCTGGGTTCGTCAGCCTGAAGCAGGCCCGGCAAGACCGCCTGGAGCACCAGGTTGGCGCTGCCCGCGGTACCCACGGCGTAATGGTAGTGACCGCCCTTCACCGAGCCCGGTTCAAAGCGCAGGGTTTTGGAACCCATGTTATCGCCTTCCACGCGGGCGCTGCCGATTTCAGCGGCGGCGCGCACGGCCGTCAGGTGTTGCCGCAACAGGCCCGGCTTCTTGCGACCGGCGCGAATATTCTTGATTTGAAACGCTTTTCCCGTCACCAGGGACAAGCCGAGGGCCGACCGGATGATTTGTCCGCCGCCCTCACCGCGAGATCCGTCAATTTCGATCATAGCGCGATCCTCCTTTTCCTTGGGCGTCAAGTTGGGAGCCGCGCGGACAATACCGCCCGCACAAACCTCCGGTCAACCTTTGACACAAACCACTTGACGTAGCGTATGGACAATCTCTACAAGGTCTTCCTGAGCCGCCATGACCGCGTCGATGGGCTTGTAGGCCATGGGCGTTTCATCGATCACATCGGCGTCCTTGCGGCATTCCACGCCCGCGGTTGCCCGCACGTGATCTTCTACCGTATAGGTTTTCTTTGCCTGGGTTCGCGACATGATGCGGCCCGCGCCGTGGCTGCAACTACAGAAGCTGTCCGCATTGCCCTTACCGCGCACGATGAAGGACTTGGCGCCCATGCTTCCCGGAATGATGCCCAGTTCGCCCAGACCCGCACGAACCGCGCCCTTGCGGGTGACCCATACATTCTCGCCGAAATGGTGTTCCATTTGGACGTAGTTGTGGTGACAGTTGACCGCGGTCAAATGGGTTTCGAACGGGGGCAGCAGTCCGCTTGCACGCAAGGCTGTAATGGTGTTTGCCATCATGATTTCACGGTTGCGCCGCGCAAAGGTCTGCGCCCAGTTGACGGCTTCGACATAGTTATCGAAGTGCTCGCTGCCCTCTTGCAGATAAGCCAGGTTGCGGTCGGGCAGATTGACCAGGTGCCGCTCCATGTCTTTCTTGGCCAATTGGATGAAGGTGGAACCGATTCGGTTGCCCACACCGCGAGAACCCGAGTGCAGCATGATCCACACATTCTGCTTCTCGTCCAAACACACTTCGAGGAAGTGGTTTCCGGTGCCCAGGGTTCCGAGGTGGTGTACGTTGTTGGATTTGGCCAATTGCGGCGTCTTTTCGCAGAGCGCCTGGAATCCGGGCTGCAATTGGGTCCATGCATCGGCTACGCGGTCAGGCAGGTTACCCCAGGCGCCCCGGTCACCGCGACCACCGCTTTTGGTGCGGCCGTGCGGGACGGCTTTTTCGATCACCGAACGGACATCGGCCAGGTTATCGGGTAATTGAGAGGCGGTCATGCTGGTCTGTACGGCCATCATACCGCAACCGATATCCACACCGACCGCGGCGGGGATGATTGCCTGACGGGTAGGCACCACGCTGCCGATGGTCGCACCCAAACCCAGGTGTACATCGGGCATCGCGGCGACCCACTTATAAATAAAGGGCAAGGCGGCGATGTTGCGCAACTGTTGCTCGGCATTCTCCGAGAACGGTACGCCTTTGACCCATGCTTTGATCGGTGCATGGGCGGTTTCGATCTGCTGATAATTCTGATTCATGCCATCGCTCCTCGCATCAGGTTCCAGTATAGCCGAAAGCGCCGTTGGGTGTTGCTTTCGGTCACACTTACCTTGTATCAAGGGCTGTGCCAAAGTTGGGTCGGTATCCCCTAACTGAGCTAAACGTGGTTGAAAAAGGATGTTATCAATATTTCCATCTTTATTCCCGCTTCTCAGGCAATCTCTTTTGTATCTCGCAAACTATCGGATTATATTTCTTTTTATAGTGGCGTATACTGTAGGTCAGTGGACCGTCCGGGCGGCGCAACCCGTGTTCCGGATACCCGGATCACACCGGCCCGAACGGCCACTGGCTTTCCCAAATCACACAAACCGGAGTTTACTCCGTCGGTTGGACAGCCCCTGTCCGGCCGGCCGGCTTTGCCGAATATTTTTTGGAATCGAGGTAACTGGTGAAGAAAACCGTGGTTATCGGCCTGTTTGGAGCGACTTTGGATACCGCCAAGGCCGCCAAGCGCTGGGATAAGTGGCGTCCGACGCTCTCACTCTGTCGGCACGAGGATCTGTTGATCGACCGCCTGGATTTGTTGGTGCAAACCCGCCTGGCCAATCAAACCAAACGCCTGGCTGAAGATATTGCCCTGGTTTCCCCCGAGACCCATATAGAACTGCAACTGATCGATTTCGAGGACCCCTGGGACTTTGAAGAGGTCTTCGCGGCCCTGCTGAAATTTGCCGACGGCTATGACTTCAAACCGGATGAGGAAGACTACTTGATCAATATCACCACCGGGACGCACGTCATCCAAATCTGTCTCTTTCTACTTACCGAATCCGGTTACTTCCCCGGCAGGTTGATCCAAGCCTCGCCGCCCAAAAAGAAGGATCCCGGACCCGGCACCTATCGCATTATCGATCTGGACCTCTCCAAATACGATCAGTTAGCCGCCCGTTTTGAACGCGAGACCCTGGAAGCGCGCGCCTTCTTGAAGTCAGGTATCGATACCCGCAACCAGGGCTTCAACCACCTGATCGAGCAAATCGAGCAGGTGGCTGTCGGCTCGCCCTATCCGATCTTATTGATGGGCCCCACCGGTGCCGGCAAAACTCAACTGGCTTCCAAGGTCTACGAGTTGAAGAAGTTGCGCCGCCAGGTGGAGGGCGCCTTCGTCGAGGTGAACTGCGGAACCCTGCGGGGCGACACGGCCATGTCTACCTTGTTCGGCCACGTGCGCGGCGCCTTCACCGGCGCCCAGAGCGACCGCCCCGGACTGCTGCGCACCGCGCACAATGGTCTGTTGTTCCTGGATGAAATCGGCGAATTGGGCATGGACGAACAAACCATGCTGCTGCGCGCCTTGGAACACAAGGTTTTCATGCCCATGGGTTCCGACAAGACCGTCCGTAGCGATTTCCAACTGATCGCGGGCACCAACCGCGATTTGTACGACCAGGTTCGCCGGGGTAGGTTCCGCGAGGATCTTTTGGCCCGTATCAACCTGTGGACCTTCCACCTTCCCGGACTGGCCGGACGTGTGGAGGATATCGAGCCCAATATTCATTTCGAACTGGCCCGTTTCGGACGCGACGCCAACCGCAAGGTGACCTTCAACAAAGAGGCCTGGCAGCGCTACCTTGCCTTTGCCACGGGGCCCGAGGGGATCTGGTCGGCCAACTTCCGCGACTTAAGCGCCTCCATCAGTCGCATGGCAACCCTGGCCGGCGGCGGCCGCATCAACCAGGAGATCGTAGAGGAGGAAATCGGTCGCCTGAAACGGCAGTGGACCCGACCGGACGCGGCCTTTGCGGTCCTGGAAGAGTACCTCGGCGCCGAGGGGGTAGAAGAAGTGGACCTGTTCGACCGCGCGCAACTGGCTCAAGTCATCGAAGTCTGCCGCCAATCGAAAAACATGGCGCAAGCGGGCCGCAAGCTGTTCCAGGCCAGCCGCCGCCAACGCAAATCGGTCAACGATTCCGATAGGCTGAGAAAATACCTGGCCAAGTACAACCTGAGCGCGGCAACTTTTTGGGACTGATCAGGCTTTGAAACTATGGAGGATCAAGCCTCCCCGTGTTTACCGGCCAATTGGGCACGAAATGCACTAATTGCATGCCGGTATTCTTCCTCGGTAAACTTTCCGGTCTCCAAGTAATGCTTCATTTGAACTTCAAAGGCGTTGATTGCTTGCTTGGCCTTTTCTTCCCGGCCTACCTGGCGACCTTCTTGACGACCTTCCTCACGACCTTCTTGTTTGACTTCTCTGTAGAACCGGGTTTCTTCAACCGGGGTGTCGAATCCAAACATCTTTCCCTTCCCCTCGATGGAAGAACTCAAGCCTCCCCGTGTTTACCGGCCAATTGAGCCCGGAAAATACTTACTCGCTCATGGTAAATGGTTTTCGTAATCAGACCGGCTTCTAAAAGATCTTTCATTTGAGCTTCAAAGGCGTTGATTGCTTGCTTGGCCTTTTCTTCCCGGCCTACCTGGCGACCTTCCTCACGACCTTCTTGTTTGACTTCTCTGTAGAACCGGGTTTCTTCAACCGGGGTGTCGAATCCGAACATCTTTCTGATCTCCTCTTTGCTGTATTTACTGAGCCTTTGAGTTAGCCAGGATAGGAATATTTCCTCCAGGCAGATGATCTTTTCTGTTTCTAAAGGAGCGTTGCGAATGGTGCCCAACCAGTCTTGGGCTTTGGCTTCGACGACCTCGACCTTGTCCACGAGAAAGGGTTGGAAAACCGCGTATAGCGGGTGGTCTTCACCCAATTTGCGGAGGGCCTCATCTAAGTATACGACTCGAAACTCCGGTTCGCAACTTGCGAATTTGCGCCAGGGCATGGTGCGGGGGTCGCAGCTGCGGCTGGGGAAGACCAACAGGCCCCAAACCTTTCGCTTCGGTTCTTCCAATTGGTAACCCGCCATTTCCAGGAAGAGGCGCGGATAGGTGTTTTCGTTTCCCAGCACCTGAAACTCGGTGACCATGGATGGAAAGTTGATGTCTTCCGGTTCGAAGATCCCGTCGTAGGTTCGCTCCACACGTTTATAGGCGCGGGAACTGAAGTGATAACGGCCGGCCAGATCGATCGGGGCCAGATCGGCAACCAGTTCGGGACACTTTCGAAACAGTTGGTAGAAATGAGGGTCGCTATTCATCAATGCCTCCAATAATTTTTATTCGCGAATAAAAGCCCTAAAACGACCGAAGGCCGCCCTCCCAACGGGAGAACGGCCTTCTTTCCCCACCATCTTAGCATCCTTAAAGCCGGGCAACACCAACAAATCTCCGAGCGAAGATCTCTTTCTCCAGATGATCCGTATATTAAAGCAGGCCCGGTAGCTAACCAAAACAAACCACTTGTAGCTTGCGGCTTGAAGCTTGCCGCTTGAAAGGACCTCCGTCATGAGACTGCTGTTCTGTTGGATGACTCTTTGTTCGGTGTTGCCCCTGTCGGCGCAACGTCATGACCCGGTAACGCCCCCCTTCAATCAAGAAACCATGCGCCAGTTCGATTTCTGGATCGGCGCTTGGTCCGTCAATTTACGGATTCGTCAGGAGGACGGTTCCTGGCCGGATTCCGTCAAGGCCGAGGCGCATATCTTTCGTATCCTGGACGGCAAGGCGATCTTGGAATTATGGGACTCCCAGCCCATCAAGGGTTTCAGCCTGCGTTATTTCGACCCGGATCAGAAGAAGTGGGTACTGTGGCTGAACTGGCCCCAACCCAATCGCTCTTTTGTCGGTTCGCTCAGCGGCAGCTTTCAACATGGTCGCGGCGAGTTCTTCTCGACGAGCAAGAACGCTGAAGGCAAGGAAACCATCAGCCGGTACACCTTCAGCGACATCGCCGCCGACCGCCTGCGTTGGGACGATGCCTTTTCCAATGACGGCGGCAAGACCTGGAGCCACGGTTGGATCATGGAGTTCTCCAGAACATCCGATCTGGCGCCCTGGCCGAATGGTTTGGAGGCCCACACTTTCGCCACCGAGGAGGCATGTACCGAGGACAGCTTTTTGCGCCTTAAAGATCTGGCCGGGAAATGGCGCGGTACCTGGACAGCGGACGGCAAACAAGAACCGATCACGCTTGAATCCCACCGGGCCTTGCGCGGTTGCAGCCTGATCCAATTCCTGACCACTGGAAATCACAAAGAATTCGGACTGTTCACCTGGCACTCCGGTTACAAGGCCTATGCCCGGCTGAGCCTGGATAATCGGCCCGGCACACCGGCGGCCGGTTTCATCGGCGATTACAAAGACAATCGCTGGGTCTTACAGGAGCAAAAAGGCACGCGTCGCACCTCCTGGCTGTTGGAGGGAGACCAGTTGACCCTGACTACCGAGGAACAGAAAGGCCAGGATTGGATCGAAACGGGTAAGGGTGTTCTGAAACGCTGAGTCTCAGGGTTCCCAGGTCCAGGGTACGGGATCGTCCATGAAGGGTTCGGCGACCTGCATGCCGATAGTATCCACCTCGGCCAGGTCTTCAGCAGACAAATCGACGGACATGGCCCTGGCGTTGTCGCGGACCTGTTCTTCGTTGCGCGCCCCCGCTATGGCGCAACTGTTCGGCTGTCGGATCAGCCAGGCCAGCGCCAACTGTGCCGGGGTAATCCGGTTGCGCGTCGCGACGGCCCGCAAGCGGTCCAGCGCCGCCAACACTCGCGGGTAATGCTCGGCCAGGAAGAGTTTGTTGGCTCCCCGATGATCCCCCTTCTCGAAAGTGGGATCGGGACCGAACCGTCCGGCCAGGATGCCTTGCGCCAATGGAGAATAAGCAAGGATGGTAACGCCCTTCTCCACACACCAGGGCCGAATGTCTTTTTCCACATGTCGCCAGAACAGTGAATAAGGCGGCTGCACGCTGTCGATATGGCCGTAGGCGCTGACCTCTTCCAACTGCGCCCGGCTGAAATTGGAAACGCCGATCGCGCGTATCTTGCCTTGGTGCTTCAGATCGGCCAGGGCGTGCATGGTCTCTTGAACGGGCACCGACTCACTGTTCCAGGAACCGCTGGGCCAATGGATCTGGTACAGGTCCAGATAATCGGTGCCCAGGTTGCGCAGGCTGCGCTCGCATGATTTGATCACCTGGTCGTAGCGAAGATGGTTTGAGAAGACCTTGCTCATCAGCACCGCGTCCCGGCGACGACTGGTCAGAGCTTCGGCCAGAATGCGCTCGCTGTGGCCCTCGCCGTATTCCTCGGCCGTATCGAAACTGTTGATGCCCGCGTCAAGGGCCGCTAGAACGGCGCGGATGGACTGATCGTCGTCGATACCGGCCCAATACTGAGCGCCGGCCTGCCAGCAACCCATGATGATCGGGGAAATCCGGATGCCGCTGCTGCCCAATTCAATCGTCATGATACCGCTCCTTCCGTGGGATCGCCGGTGTAGCGGTCGATCCAAGCCTGATATTCCGGGGTGCCTGCCTCGATGGGCACGGCGTAGATCTCGGGAACCTCGTAGGGGTGCAACTCCCGGATCATCGCGGTTAACGGGGCCAACACGGCCCGCCGCGTCTTGATGAGACAGAGCCATTCCCGCGCTTGCTCGATCCGGTCCCGCCACCAGTAAGTGCTGTCCATGGGCCCGATCACCT
Organism: Acidobacteriota bacterium; assembly: GCA_030066195.1. GTDB lineage: Bacteria > Acidobacteriota > Holophagae > Acanthopleuribacterales > Acanthopleuribacteraceae > JASJCB01. The sequence goes on along the minus strand of JASJCB010000012.1, from coordinate 47,091 downwards.
GGACGGAAGCGGCCAGGCGCGCTTCCAACAGGCAACGCGTCAACCGATCGGCCAGGGCGCGATCAGGAACCGTGGTGGTGACATTGAGCGGTGCATCCATGAACGCCCCCGAGGATGAAGTGATTCCATGGTAGCACAGGCCGCGCACCGCCCGTTATAATCAAAACGCAACCATCGCGGAGGCCTTATGACAGAACAACCCCATGCCGCATTGACCCGATTGATCGACGGCTTCGGCGCGCAAGGTTACGTGCTGGAACGTGACCTGGCTACCGTTTTGTTTTTACTGACCCGATTGGGCAAACCTCTGCTCATCGAGGGCCATGCCGGTGTCGGCAAAACCGAGGCGTCACACGCCCTGGCCAAAGTCCTGGACACCGAACTGATTCGGCTGCAATGCTACGAGGGCCTGGATGTAAACACCGCCGTTTACGAGTGGAACTACCAGAAACAATTGCTGGCGATCAAGCTTCAAGAAGGCAGCGATCGGGACCTGGAACAAAAGGAAGCCCACGTCTTCAGTCGGGAATTCATGCTGGAGCGTCCCCTGCTGCGCTCAATCACGGCCAGGGACAAGGCGCCGGTTCTGTTGATCGACGAAATCGACAGAGCCGACGAGGAATTCGAGGCCTTTCTCCTGGAATTGTTGTCGGCCTACCAGATCACCATCCCCGAACTGGGCACGGTACGCGCCGAGCACAAACCCCACGTGATCCTTACCTCCAACCGCACCCGCGAATTATCTGACGCCTTGAAGCGCCGCTGTCTCTATCACTGGATCGACTATCCCGATTCACAAGTAGAGCGCCGCATCGTAACCCGTCGCATGCCCGATATCGAAGCGGCCCTGGCCGATCAAGTAGTCGCCTTCATGCAATACCTCAGGGGAACGAAACTGACCAAGATTCCCGGTGTGGCCGAAACCTTGGACTGGTCCGCCGCCCTGCAGGCACTGGGCGCGCAAACGCTGGACGAAGAGATTCTGGACGCCACCCTTGGCTGCATTCTGAAAACCACGGAAGACATGTCCCAAATTCGTCAAGAGGGCATAACGCAACTGCTGGCCAAAGCCGGCGCGGCAAACTAAAATGAGCGACCCCTCGATTGCCTACGGTCCCTACACCCATGCCGTCTTCGGCTTCTGTCGCTTCCTGCGCGAAAACGGCATGAACCCCGGCACCGGCCTTGCCCTGGAGGCCCTGGCCGTTGCCCGTACCGGTGTGCTGACCGATCGCCGCGCCTGGTTCCACGGCCTGCGCGCCCTGTTCTGCGGCAACCGCGAGGACTTCGATCGCTTTCCCGGTTTGTTCGACGCATGGTGGACCGGCAACCGGGAAATCGAAAGAGAGAAAACAACACCAAAACCCAAACCCGACCAATGGCAGAAGCTGCGCGCCATGTACCTTGGCGGCGAGAGCGACCGACCTGCCGAGGAGGAAGGTTCCGAAACCACGGGTGCAAGCGCCGTCGACTACGCCATGACCATTGACCTGGCCAAGATTCCCAGCCATCAAATGGAGGAGATGGAGGCGCTGGCCATGCGCCTGGCCAGACGATTGAGCCTGCGCCTTTCCCGACGCTTCAAGCAGGCCCGGCGAGGCGGTCGTCTGGACATGCGCCGCACCATTCGCAAGAGCATCGCCCGTGGCGGCGATCCCCTGGAATTATGCCGACGCGGCAAACGGCCTCGGCGTCCGCGCCTGGTGTTCTTTTTGGATTGCAGCGGCTCCATGGATCGCTACAGCCTGTTCTTCCTGAGGTTCATCTACATATTGCGGCAGCACTATCCCAGGGTAGACGCCTTCCTCTTCAGCACCAGGTTGACGCGTATTTCCAACGCCCTGGCTCGGGCTGACATGGAAGAGGCCATGACCGCGGTCAGCGAATCGGCAAGCGGTTGGTCGGGCGGCACCTGCATCGGTCTTTGCCTGCAAACTTTCATCGCGGTGCACGGTCGGGATATGCTGTCACGCGGCACACGCGTCATCATTCTCTCCGACGGCCTGGACACCGGCGAACCGGGCATGCTGGGCGACCAGTTGGCCGCCGTCAAACGCCGGGCTCGAAGTCTCATCTGGCTGAACCCGCTGACGGGCGGAGATGCCTACAAACCGGAGGCACGCGGCATGCGCGAGGCCCTGCCTTACCTGGATCACTTTCTTCCCGGCCATAACCTGGAAAGCCTGTGCGCCCTGGAATCGCTTTTGGCCGGTTGAATTCAGCTCGATGGAGGACAGGCCGTGGCGCCGTCGCAGCAGGGGGCCACATTGGTTTTACAGACCGGGCACTGACCGTGACCGTGCACCCAGACCAACTCCACCCGGTGCCCGCACATCAGGCAGCGTTGCTTACCCGCCATCGGTCGCTCCGGCCAGGGCCCGCTCGTCCGCTAACTTGAGGTTGTAGCAGCGGTAACAGGCGGGCAGGTATTTCTCCTCGGCGCCCAGGTCGATGGAAGGACCGGCCAGGGTGGGTTCCCCGTTCAGGAACTTGAGGTTGAAGATAGCTTTCTTGTTGCAGAAGGCGCAGGTGGTTTTCACTTCCTCGATGGAATCGGCCATGGCCATCAAGCGCTCGGAACCGGGGAATAATTGGGTGCGGAAATCGGTGCGCAAACCGTAGCAGATCACCGGCACCTTGCGTTGCGTGGTCAAGGCGCGCAACTGGTCGATGACGCCGGTGCTGAGGAATTGGGCTTCGTCTACCAGCACACAGTCGATGCCTTCAAAATCAGCTTCATCCAGAACCGTATCCGGCCGGACCAACAAATCGGCCTTGCGCTCCAGGCCCGCCCGCGAACGGATCTGCTGTTTGTCCCAGCGCACATCCAACTCGGGCTTGATGAGCAGGACCCGCTTGCCCTGCTGCGTGTAATTATGAGCCACGGCAAGCAGGTTGAGCGTCTTGGCGCTGCCCACGGTGCCGTATCGAAAATAGAGTTTTGCCATGGATTCTCTCCGGGCATGGGGTTGAGGATGCGTTCCCTCCCAAAGGTTCGGCCGGAAAGGAGCACGATCTGGTTGGGTTATTATCGACGGAGGCGGGAGTCCTGTCAAATCCGCCCGGGTTTTGGAGTTTTTCACGGAACCGGAGAGGAAAAGGGCTGACAAGCCGGCCGACGTGAAAATGACCCTACGCATCGATTTCATGTTGCATTGATTCGGATGACATAACCGGCCGGGGAACAGGCGCGATGCGGCGGGAATCCGTATCGCGCCTATGTAATTACAGGCCCCTGGAAAAACATGGAATAGCACTTTGGCGCTGACAGTAACACCGAAATAAGTTAAAATAAAGTTCTGTTGTCATTTAAGAGTTCGTGTACGTTCATGATCTAGGAATATCGGTAGTTTTGATACCGGGTCCAGGAGGATCACATGACCTATGTAAACATTTACGCTGTGGAAACACCAAATAACAAGTGGCAATTGGGTATCAACGGTGTCAGAAAAAAAGCTAGAGTTTTGATTGACAAAGACCTGAGTTTTAATTGGATCAGTAAAAGAAACCCGCTCTTACACGAGTGGGATTCGGGCGATTTTATTTGCCACCGTGTTAAAGGTGAGGACGATGCCTATTCCTTTAATGTTGAAACAAATAATTATACCTTTAACGTTCTGGACGGAGGAATCGGAAAAATTAGATATAAAAATGTCGAGGACAAGCCGGTCATTGTCTACGAAATCGGTAAGGGTACTGACGGACTTATTCTGGTGAGGAGAGGTTCCGATAATGTTAAATTGAAATTTGATTTTGACCCCCCGTTACCAGGTCCTGATCCTCCTCTAACCCTTGAAGAAAATGAATATGTCAAGTTGGTTAAATTCGAAGACCATTTGGTTAAATCCGGAGGTCATTATAAAATCACGCTAACCTCAAATAGCCAACAATCTACGGGTATCGATAATAAGGAACTCCCCTATTCCTGTAACCAGTCCACGGGCACCAACGAATTGGAAATCGATATACCCTCCGGTAGCCCATAACACATCCAACCACGGAAAGGCATTACTTTCAAAAGGGAAGGCAACATGTCCAATTTCAACGTGTATGTAATCGACGTCTTGGCTAATTGGGAGTTGGGCATAGACGGCATTCTCGCCGGGGGAACGGTTTACTTTACCGATACTCTGAATCCAACCTGGCTGCCGCCGAACGGAGATCCCCTGACCGAGGTAACCAGCGATAGGACCGGCTTTAATAAGTATTTGGTCACGGGCACCGGCGGTGTGACCTATCGGTACGAAGTTCAAGACCTGACTTATCTATTCCAGGTTCTTGGCAACGGCGGGCTTAACAATGTCGTGTTCAAAAGTAGTACGGCAGGGGCTCCTATCGTTAATGTCGTTATCGATACAGGCTTTCAAAATATTCTCATCAATTGGCAGAATGATCGGGGGCCGGCCGTCGATGTTTATTTAAATGGTAACTTCCAGGGTCAATACCCTAATCCGGGCGGTTCGTCTCCAACTGCCGAGATCCCGATCCAGGTGGGCTTCTACCGTCTTCAGTTGGATTCAGGGTCCGAAAAGAATCCGACAATACTGCAAGCAACCGGCACCGACGAATTGGAGATCGATATTCCTCCTCCCCTCGCTAAAGGAAGCGGCGATGGCGGTATTCCAGAAAAGGGTTCATGGTGAGCGCCCGCCGGAGTTGGGCACGCGCTTTTTCTGCCATGGTCGGATCATCACCCGCTTTCAATAAATGAAATACGGCATCCAGGGCCAGAGCTTCGGTCGCACGGGGATGCCCCTTCGGCACAGCGGAACACAGCTGTAAACCCGCCTCGACCGCCGTATTCGGCAATGTACCCTTCTCTTTCGCCAGATACGCCTTGTGGAGATATAGGTAAGCCCCTGCCAGCAGAAAGGACGGTGCTTTCGGATGTTGGGCAAACGCTTGTTGAAAGGCGTCGCGAGCTTTATTCAAGGCGGGGTCGGGATCGCCGCCGGCGGCTTGCACAATACGCGCCTTCAGGGTGAACAGGCGCGTCACGGTCCGCAAGGCCTCGGCATGTTCGGGCCGGTCCGCAAGGATGGTGTTCAGGGCTTCGACAGCCTTCTCGACCGAGGCCGTCCAATCACGACCTGTCTGCCAATGGCGCTCTGCTTCCAGCCTGTGGACATTGGCCAGGAACAACCGCGCGCTGGTGGTTTCGGCAAGAGAAAGGGCGCGTTGGATATAGGCATGAGCTTGATCGAGCGCATTGCCGGGGTCCTTGCCCTGCCTGACCAGGTACTTGCCGCGGAAATAGGCGGACTGGGCCTGGTTCACGAGGTATTGCCAGGCGCCGGGCGCTTCCGTAGCGGCTTTTTGGAAGGCTTCGTCCGCTTTTTGGAAGTATGGGAACGGGTCCTCGCCCTGGATGTAATTATAGCGGGCGCACTCGTACCAGACAGTGCCGACGGCGGCATGAAGATGATGGGTTAGCGGGGGATTCAGGGCCAGCGCTTGATCGTAGCACCCCAGGGCTTTTTGGGTTTGTTCAAGATCCAGCGTTTCCAGTTGCGGGCTGCCGCCTTGAGCCAGGGACATCCAGGTCCGGCCCGCGTAGAGCAGCAACACCCAATGATCGGGTTGAATCTCCAAGGCCGCTTCAAGTTGCTTGACCGCTTCCGTCAGCAGGCCAGTCGCTTGTTCCGGCGCCACGGTTCCCGCGACTTCGCGTAAGCAGGAGGCCAGAGCCTGGTAATTGGAGATATCGGAACCGCCCAGGCGAACCGCCTGACGAAACGCGTTGAGTGCGCGGTCGTAATGGCCGGCTGTGTCTTGTTGATGGAGGCGGGCAAGCGCTTTGTTGGCGTTGCCCAGCGTGCGGAAATACATGGCATTGCGGTCATTGGGCAGAACCCGGTCCAAATGGGTCACCGCCTGGACGATCAAGTTCTCGGCGTGCCGGTTCAACTGCTGGAGGCGGCGGGCGTGCCGCCAATAGGCATCGCCCAAAACCAGGCCCGCGGCGGAGGGATTGGACACGGCGGCGCGCAAACCGGCCGCTACGGCAGATTCGTAATAGGGAACGGGGTCTTCAGCGGCAAGGCGCTGGTGTTCAGCGGCCAGGATGTGTAAGCGCGCTTCCAACAGGTGGATCTCGCTTTTTTCGGGGTCCAAAAAAGCGGCGTTTCGAACCTGGGCGAGACCGGCGTCCAGGTGTTGTTGGAACCGGTCTCCCGAGAAGAGATCCATGACCAGCATCTGCGCATAAGCCGCGGCGGCGGACATGGGAATGCCCGGGTTGCTCCTGGCGATAGCGCCCGCCTCGGCATAGGCCTCCAGGGCGCGGGTGAAAGCCCGGCGAGCCTCATCGTTCATGCCTTTCTCCCGGAACATGAAGGCCTGTTGGCGAAAGACGTCGCCCTCCAAATGATAGGCTTCGAAAAACCAGGGATTTTGTTTACAGAGGTCCAGAGCGGCCAGGGCTTCCTCGAACCGTTCCTCGGAGAAGGCAATCAAGGCGCGCAGGTAATCCGGCGGCGCGCTGTCCGAGCCTTTGGCCAGGCGCATTTTCTCCAATGAAGGACGGCGCCAACGCGCGGCCAGGGTTGCGCGACGCTTTTTTCGGGATCGGTTGTCTTCAAATACGATCGGACGATCCAATTCGCGGCGGTAGATCTTACTGTAGACCAAACCCAAGGCGAATGCCGTTTCCGGCCCGCGATAATCCGCGTCCCAGGCAGCCTCCAGATGGGAACGCGCCTTGTCCAGATCTTCCAACGCGTAGAAACCGAGACCGCGCGCGTAATGTAAGGGACCCGCCGCCCAGTCTCCCCGTTGATCCATTCCTCGGCCCAGGCTGTCGATTCGCTCCTGTATGACTCGGCGGTCCGGTCGGATATCGTGCGGGGGTGAAAGGTAATAGTGGCGAATCGCTGCTTCGATTTCTTTGACTTCTTCCGTCAAATCGCGCACCAATACTTCCCGGGCTTGGGCGCGCTTCGCATTGACGGCGTTCCAAAGGCCCGACAAGATCAGTATGATTATCGCGGCCAGGCTCACGAAGACCAGGGGCCGATTTCTTGACGCCTTCCGGGCCATTCGGTACCAAAAGGAGGCGGGGCGCGCCTGGATGGGTTCGCCTCGAAGGTAACGATCCAGGTCATCGGCCAGTTCGCGCGCACTGCCGTAGCGGACCTCGGGTTGTTTCGCCATACATTTCAGGATGATCGTTTCAATATCGCGAGGAAGGCCCGGGACCGACTGACCGGGTTTCGGCGGATCTTTTTCGAGAATGTCCAATAGGATCTCGGCCGGATTGCTGCCGGCAAAAGGCGCTCCTCCGGTTACCAGGTGGTACAAGGTGGCGCCCAACGCGTAGACATCGGCGCGCCTGTCCAGGTTTTCGATTTCACCCCGAGCCTGTTCCGGCGCCATATAACCCGGCGTACCCATGACGGTACCGTCGGCGGTCATCGTGCCGCTTTCACCCAGGCGGGCCAATCCGAAATCCAGGACATAGGGTTTGTAGCCGCCGTCCGGGTCCGGTTCGACCATAATGTTGCGGGGTTTCAGGTCCCGGTGAATCAAGCCGGCCGCGTGCGCCTGCTGAACACCCAGCGCCACTTTTTTCATCACCAGAAGTTTTTGTTCCAGGTTCATCTGCCGCGCCGCTGCATCCAGAGTTTCGCCGGCGATATAATGCATGGCGATATAGGGCCTGCCGCGCACCTGGCCGACATCGAAAATGCCGGCGACATGGGGGTGGTCCACCCGTGCCTGGGCGCGAGCCTCCCTTATGAACCGCCGGACGCGTTGCGGGTCCAGGTTATCGATGAATTTAACCGCCACCTTGCGCTGCAACTGGTTATCGAAAGCGGAGAAGACGGAGCCCATGCCCCCTCGGCCCAGGAACCGGAAATGACTGTACCGATCCCAGCCCGCCACTTCAAGAGGGGGCGAGCCGGCAGGCCGAGTTTCATCCGAGGGCTCCAATCCGGGCATCAAGGTGGCCGAGAGGTCCGTATCGGCAGGGGGTACCGGCTTGGGGTCTTCCGTAGAGATGACATACCTCCGCAAGATTGATGGATGGTGTGATCAATAAGTCATTATACATCAAACACGGGCTTCATCGATGCCGCGTGGGGTTCAAGCCGGGGTGTCGTCAAAGTCGGGAGAATTTGCAGGTTACCACGGGAGTATCCGGCACCGAGCCAATCCTCGATTGTTCCCGGGAAGAATCGGATATTTTATGCATTGTCCTCATGTGTTCCCGGGAAGAATCGGGTATTTTGCGGCCGATTTGAGGCTGTCGAGTGATCTTCTGAAGGCGGTCGAGGGTTTTCTTTTTGCGCCGGTCTGGTTCATAATGGAACAAATCGATTAGTTGCGAGGTTTAGGACATGATCCATCGGCTGCTCGCCCTGTTTTCCCTTCTGCTGTTGATTGCCTGCGCCGCCCCGCCTCAGACCTGCGATATCGTGATTCGCAACGGCAGTGTCTATGACGGTACCGGTAGCGCGCCCGTACTCGCCGATGTTTGCATCGACGGCGATCTCATTACCCACGTGGGTTCCGGCAAGAAGCTGAAAGGCGCCGCCGAGATCGACGCGACCGGAAAAGCGGTGACGCCCGGTTTCATCAACATGCTCAGTTGGGCGACCGAATCCCTGATCCACGACGGCGAATCGCAAAGCGATATTCGCCAGGGCGTGACGTTGGAGGTATTCGGCGAGGGCTGGTCCATGGGTCCGCTCAGTCCCGAGATGAAAGCCCGGATGCAGAAAGACCAGTCCGGGATTGCCTATCCCATCGAATGGACCACGCTGGGCGAATACCTGGAGTTTCTGGAGAAGAAAGGCGTTTCTACCAATATAGCCTCGTATGTGGGCGCCACCACCTTACGCATCCACGAGATCGGCTACGAGGATCGCGAACCGACGCCGGAGGAGTTACAGCGCATGACCGAACTGGCCGCGCAAGCCATGCGCGAGGGTGCGTTGGGCATCGGTTCCTCGTTGATCTACGCCCCGGCTTTTTATGCGAAAACCTCCGAGCTGACAGCCCTGTGCAAAGCCGTGGCTCCCTTCGGCGGCCGTTACATCAGTCATATGCGTAGCGAGTCCAACCGCTTGTTGGAAGCCATGGACGAATTGATTCAAATTGCCGAGGAAGCCGGTGTTCCCGCCGAGATTTATCACCTGAAAGCGGCCGGCAAACCCAATCACGGCAAGCTGGACGCGGTCATTCAGAAGATCGAGCAGGCGCGGGCGCGCGGCCTGGAGATTTCTGCCAATATGTACACCTATGTGGCGGGCGCCACCGGACTGAACGCCTCCATGCCGCCCTGGGTCCAGGAGGGCGGTTTCGAGAAATGGGCCGAGCGCTTGAAGGATCCGCGCACGCGTTTGCGGGTAGCGGGCGAGATGGCCGGCGATACCGATGAGTGGGAGAACCTCTATTATTTCGCCGGTCCCGAAAACATGATCTTGGTAGGCTTCAAGAATAAATCCCTACGGAACCTGATCGGCAAGACCCTGGCCGAGGTCGCCGTCATGCGCGGCACCTCGCCCGAGGAAACTGCCATGGACCTGGTGGTCGAGGACGGCAGCCGCGTGGGCACGGTCTATTTCCTGATGACGGAAGAGAATGTGAAGCGCCAGATCAAGCTGCCCTACATGACCTTCGGTTCCGACGGCTCCTCACTCGCGCCCGAGGGCGTCTTCCTGGAAGGCAATCCCCATCCACGCGCCTACGGCAACTTCGCCCGCCTGTTGGGCAAGTACGTGCGCGAGGAAAATGTAATCCCCCTGGAAGAAGCGATTCACAAACTGACCTGGCTGGCGGCCTCCCGCCTGGGTATTCGCGAACGCGGCAAGCTGGAAGCCGGCTTTCGGGCCGATGTGGTTGTCTTCGATCCGGCAACCATCAGCGACCACGCCACCTTCGAGAAACCGCACGCCTACAGCACCGGGGTTCATCACGTGCTGGTGAACGGTGTCCAGGTGCTCAAGGACGGCGAGCACACCGGCGCGACGCCCGGACGCGTGGTGCGCGGACCCGGTTGGGAGGGTTGGCAGAAAAAGGAGCAGTAAGTCAGCGCGCGATTGCACCGACGCATCAAACCAGGAAGTGTTGGGACAATGCGAAGAAATGCAGGGCGTAATCGCGCTCGAAGAAATAGGCCAGATCCTCACGATAGACCAGGTCGGCCCGCTCCAGGTTTTGCAAGCGGTGGCGCAACAGACGGCCGTCCATATGGCTCGTCTCCAGGAATTCCAACAGCATGCCGCGCTGAATCTCGTGATAGCAGGCGCCCTTCAGCCATTCCTCCAGCCGTTCCCGCTGCCGGTCCAACACGCGCTCCTTGATGCCGAAAAGGAAGACCGGCGTCCAGGCAAAAAACAGAATCACGGCCACACGCGGCGACAGCAGTTCCAATTGTTGCACCGTGACCGCAAGACCTGTCAGGGGCAGCACCAACATCACCAGCACCAGCAGGGTGTAATAGACCACCGGCAGCACGGTGCGGATACCGCCGTAACGATGCGCGGCGGTGCGTTCCTCGATCCGCTCAAGGAAGCGCATCACTTTCAGGTCCACCGTGCTGTTGCTCTCGGGTTCCTCGCCCATGTTGGTGCGGTCTTCCACCTGCCAGGAGATGACGGACCAAACATGCCAGGCGGCGGGATAGGTTTCACCGATGGGGAAGGCGTTGAAGAGGGCTTCCTTATTGTTCTGCAGAAAAAGTTGACACTCCAGGAAGAGGCGCTCGGCAACCCAGTCGTCACACTCGCAAAAGCCGCGAATGACCTCGTGAATGCGTTCGCGGATGGGATCGCCGTTGCGGAAGCGGTCTACCTCGGTACGGTAGGCCCAAAGACCTTCCATCAGGTCCAGGTCCACTTCCTCGTCCTCGGGTAGTTCCGAAAAGCGCTCCTCCAGGCTGCCGTGGGTTTCTTGCAGCCAGGTGTCATCAGCCAGCCAGAAGGCGCGCTTCAGTAGCCGCAACAGAAAGACTGAGCGTTCCATGGCGTGGGCGCCTTTCAGGTCGCGTTCGGTCCGTTCCAGCAGATCGCGCCACTCGTCAAAGGGCAGCCGCGTCAGCAGGTCCACCCACAGCTGTTCGCTGATGGGGTAGAACTGAGAGCCGTGCAGGTTATTGCCCAGTTTGGCGGCCAGGCCGGGCATTTCATCGGCGGGTATGGGTCCGCGGCAGTACTCGAACAACAGGTTGTACAAACCCCAATCCTCGGGATATTGAACCAGTCCTCGGATGAGCCAGTCGACAAACCCGCGCTCGGCGTTGCCGACCACATCGGAAAGCAGGGCCAGCAAAAAGTAGTCGTAGGGTTGCTTTTCCTCGCGTTCGGCCAGGGACGCGTAGGCCGAGGCGGGGTCGCCGACCAATTTCTTTTCACCGGATTGCTGCTGTTGCCGAAAGGTCTCGATATGTTCCTTGAAATCGTCCAGGTACAGGGCTTCCCGCTCCGTGGAAGGTTCCTGCGCATCCGGTTCGAGTTCCGGCTCGGCAGGTTCTTCCTTTTTGACTGGAAACGAGTTCAGGTCGGCCGCTGCCTTGCGCCAGTATTCGCTACCGCCCGCCGAAAGGTCGCGCTGCCGACCGTAACGCAGGTTGGTGTCCAGTTCCTCATAGGCCTCGCGGATGCGTTGGAATTCTTGCGGGAACTTCTCGGGCTTGAATTGCTTCAGCAGGCGGTTGTAGGCGCGCTTCAGTTGTTTGCGGTCGAACCCGGGCTCCAGGCCGAAGAATGCCTCGGGGCGGTCGGGCAAAAGGCTCCAATCGGGTGCGGCGTCCGTCATAGAGCCCTCACATCCACAGGCCCAGGAGCAAAAGGGCGGCCAGGATCACGGCGCCCACCGCAACTCCCAAGACGATGGGCAGCCAGAAGCCGCGACGAAACTTGCGCTCTTGCGGGGGCCGCCAGCGTCCAGGTTGAGATTGCAGAATGGTATCCAGCCAGGGCTTCTCCAAACCGTACAAACCGGGTTCCTGAGCGCGAAGGATGCGGACCCAACGCTTGACTCGTTTCAGTTCGTGCACCACGTGCAGGTTATCCGTGAACAAATCTTTCAATCGAGCCGCCTGGCGATAGCCCGCGACCAGCACCTGCCCATAAAACTTCAACAGTTCGGGCTCCAGGAGCCCGTGGTTCAAAGCCGAATGGAATTGCTCGCGAAAGGGGTAAACGGCTTCCAGGCGATTGAAGCGCGCCTTCAGGTCCGGGTGCCGGTCGAGGTCCTCGGCCAGTAGCTGCACGCGGTAGCGCTTCGCATCTTCATTCCAGAAATCATTGCGCAGGCATTCCAGCAGGTCGGCGATGCGTTCGCGCGCCATATCGTCCCTGGTTTCACCGTGGCTGATGTGGTCCAGCTTCAGGAACCGGGCGCGCAAGGCGACGATGGATGCGGCCTCCTGCGCCGGGTTTCGAGCCAGGGCCTCTGAAAGGTATTCCGCCGCATCCATGCTGTCAGAGATCCTCGGGATCGTCGAAGGCGTAACCCATGTTGTCCAGTGTTTCCAGCAACAGACCGCGACGGTGTTCGAAGAGTTCGCGGTCTGTATCGAACAGGGCCTGCTCGAATTGGTCCAGCGCTTCTTCCAGGCGCTCGCGCTCCATGGGGTTTACCTCGCCGATCACCTGTTCGGCATAATGCAGCAGGTGTTGGTGGCGCAATTCGTCGCGAGGGTAGAACTTGACTTCCTGCATGCGGTCCACGGCGCGTTGGATTTCCTGTTCGTTGAGGCCCTTCACGTGATGCGTCAGCACGGTTTGGAATTTCAGGCCGCTGTCGTGGACAATTGCCTCTACTTCGAGAATACCGTTCATATCGTAGGTAAAGCGGATGTAGATGGGCTGCCCCGCGGGGCCGGGCGGAATACCGTTGACTTCCAACTCGCCCAGCATCAGGTTTTCCTTGGTTTTGCGCGACTCGCCCTGGTAGACCTTCACCATCACCTGGCTTTGATTATCGTAGAGGGTGGCTACCACCTCTTCCTTGGAGACGGGAACCGTGGTGTTGCGGTGGATGATGGGCAGGTAATAGCCGTCGCGCACCGAACTGCCCAGGCGCTTGGAGACCTCCACGCCCAAGGTGAAGGGACAGACATCGGTCATCACCATTTCTTCCACGGCCTCGTGGTCGTCCATCAGCGCGGCCTGAACCGCGGCGCCCATGGCCACCACCTCGTCGGGATTGTGTTTGCACATCGGCTGCTTGCCGAAGTAATCGGCCAGGAACTGGTGGACCAGGTACATGCGCGTGGCGCCGCCTACCAGGATGATGTCCTGAACCTCGTTCGGGGTGCATTCACCGTCGCGCAGGGTCCGGGCGATCGGCTGCTTCAGCCGGTCCAGCAGGGGAGCGCACAAGTCGGCGAAGGCGGCCCGCGTGATGGTGATGTCGTCCCCGTTCTCGGCCAGTTTGCCCTCGGCATCGGGCAGGGCGATCTTCACTTCCTCTTCATCGGAAAGCTGGATCTTGGCCTGTTCGCAAAGCTTGCGCAGCCGGGTGTAACGCAGGGGCTCCAACTCTTCCACCCGCTCTGGTTCCATGCCCGCTTCCGTCAGAACGTGACGGGTGAGGGATTCCGTGAAATCTTCCCCGCCCAACTGACTGCGGCCGGCGGTGGCGATAATCTCCAGGGTGCCCTCGAAAATCTCCATCAGGGTTACGTCGAAGGTGCCGCCGCCCAGGTCGAAAACCAGGATCTTCTTGTCGGCTTCCTTCTCATGGTAGCCGTAGGTCAGCGCGGCGGCGGTGGGCTCGTTGATGATCCGACGGACCTTGAGGCCCGCCAACTCGCCGGCCAGTTTGGTGGCGTTGCGCTGGTTATCGTTAAAATAGGCGGGTACGGTAATCACCGCGTCGGTCACCTGGTAGCCCAAGTGGGCGCGGGCGTCCTGCACCAGCGTTTTCAAGATGACGCTGGATAATTCGGGGGCGCTGAACTTCTGGTCACCCAGCGGTCGATGATCGTCGGTCCCCATGAAGCGCTTGAAGCGCGCGGCGGTGCGTTCGGGACGGGTAACGCTCATCTCGCGGGCGGGGTACCCGGTCAGGATGCGCCCGTCATCCAGCAGGCCGACGACGGAAGGCGTCAGCACACTGCCGACCGCATTGGGGATGAGCACCGGACCCTGGTGCGCATCGAAGACCGCACAGAGAGAATTGGTGGTGCCAAGGTCGATACCGACGATTCTAGTCATGATGTGCCTCCCAAGGTTCACGAGCAATCCATGATTTGGACGGCGCCCCCCTTGTGCATGCTGGAGACGGTTTTTTACGGTTGGAGAGACCGCGCCTGCATTTTAGCGAAGATCTTTTCAGGGAACAAGTGGCAACTGGAAGGGTGACGGAGACAAGTGAATCTGCCGTCGTCGAACGGCTTGGCGCCGTCCTTCCCGGGTGGGGCGGCGGAGCCTGCTTTCGCTGATTTACGTCCCCGCAATCCACCGATATTTCGGACCGATTGCACCGATATTTCGGTACAATGGTGGGTGTTCCGGAACTCACCGAAGGAGCAGCGCTTTTGAAACCTATCGAGGACCTGACCAGCGACCTCAATCAAATGGTTCGATTGGCAAGCCACGACCCCGATGATCCGGAGCCCTTGCTCAACTTCGGCTTGGACCGGATGCTGAAGCTGTCCCGATTCGATCTGATCGCCGTCTTCCTGCTGGAGGGCGAGCACCTTATCGTCAAAGCGGCTCGCGGTCCCATGGCCGATAAACGGGTGCGCCGGCACGCGATCGCCCTGGCCGATTTCCCCTCGATCGGCGCCGCCCTGAACACGGGCGGTCCCCGCGTTTTCAACGAGGAAGATCACGCCCGCGGCGAGGGCGATCCTTTTGACGGCATTCTGGACTTTCCGCACGGACACGCCTGCATGGTCATCCCCATGCGATTCGGCAACGAGCCGCTGGGCGTCATTTCGTTTGACCGGGTCACCTGCGAGGCGTACGAAAACCATTTCGTTCAATTGATGGAAATCTACGCGCAGATCCTGGGCATGTCGCTGCACCAGTTGGAACAGAATCGGTTGCTGCGCCGCGCCCACCGCGAAGCCACCGAGCGCGAACTGCTGTTATCCAAGGAAAACCAGCCCGGCGTTTTGCTCAGCCCGCTGGACTCTCGATGCTCCAACGTGCGGCTGGTGGGCGAACGGCTGAAACAGGTGGCCGAAACGGACACGCCGGTGCTCATCATGGGCGAAACCGGCACCGGCAAGGAAGGCGCCGCCGGTATGGTGCACCGCTGGAGCCGCCGCTGTGACAAACCGCTGGTCAAGATCAACTGCGCATCGATCCCGGAGAACCTGCTGGAAAGCGAACTGTTCGGCGTGGTCAAGGGCGCCTATACCGACGCCGTCCGCGACCGGCCCGGGCGGTTCCGCATGGCCAACACGGGCACGCTGTTCCTGGACGAGATCGGCGACCTGTCCCCGGCGCTGCAAGCCAAACTGTTGCGCGTCCTGCAAGAGGGCACCTTCGAGCCCGTCGGCAGCGATCGTACGGTCAAGGTGGATGTCCGCATCCTGGCCGCTACCAATGCCGACCTGCACCGGGCCTGCGAGGAACGTCGCTTCAGGGAGGATTTGTACTACCGTTTGAGCGTCTTTCCGGTCACCCTGGCGGCCCTGCGCGAGCGCATGGATGACTTGCAACCCCTGTGCGAGGCATTGCTGAAGGGCCTGGCCAAACGCCTGGGCAAGTCGGGCCTCTACCTGGCCGAGGACGCCTATGCGCGTCTGCAGGCCTACGCCTGGCCCGGCAACATCCGCGAGTTGGCCAATGTCCTGGAGCGAGCGGCCATCCTGGCGGGCGGCAACGTTTTAACCGCCGACCTCTTCGATCTGAAAACCAGGCGCGCACCCAACGCTTTTACCGAACCCGAATCCAACTCGATGCTTGAAGAATTCACCAGCCTTGAAGAGGTCCAGCGCAGGCATATCATCCGCACTCTGAATCGTTGCGGCGGCAAACTGTACGGCCCGGAAGGCGCGGCAGAGCGCCTGGGCCTGAAACCCTCTACCCTGCAAAGCCGCATGAAGAAAATGGGCATCCAACGCACCATCGATTTCAGCGGCGCCTGAATCATCGACCGGGCAAGATTTTACAACAACTTAAGGAGACGCGTTTTGGACATTACGCTACCGCATTTGGACAAAAACCCCCTTATCCCCGATTCCTGCTACATCGACATCAGCGCCCGCATCAACGGCGACGTAACCATGGGCGAGGATTGCAGTGTCTGGTTCAACGTGTGCATGCGGGGGGATGTGAACACCATCCTCATCGGCACGCGCACCAATGTCCAGGATGCCTGTATCTTTCACACCACCTACCGCAAGTACCCGCTGACGATCGGCGACGATGTCAGTTTCGGGCACGGCGTGACTGCGCACGGCTGCACCATCGGCGATCGGGTGTTGATCGGCATGGGCTCCACCATCATGGACAATGCCGTCATCGGCAGCGATGTTTTGATCGGCGCGGGCAGCCTGGTCACCGAGGGCAAGGAAATTCCGTCCGGCGTGCTGGCTTTCGGCCGCCCCGCCAAAGTGGTGCGCGAATTGACCGGGGCCGAACGGCAGATGGTGGCGGAACGCGCGGTGCAGTATGCCGCCTACGCGGCCGCTTACAAGCGCCAGGGCAAGTTCACCGGGTGGGTGGACAATCTCTTTCGAAAAAAGTAACCCCGTTTCATGTGTATCGGTGAATGGGAATTCACTCACGACCGGCCGGCCGATTGCCGAAAAGTCAATAAGGCTCCATGACGGTGTTCGCCGGCTCTGGACTTACCGGTCCAATTTAGGGTAGGCTTATGTCACCAAATGAAGCACCGGCCGTAACTTTGGGCTTACCGGCAACGTAAACTCAAAAGGTCCGCGGTTGTTCTTGTCGCAACCTAAAAAAATGGGGGCTCCATGGCCAATAAGTTGAAAGTTCTCGCCTTGTTACTGTTCACCCTTGTCTCTTCCGGCTTCGTTTTTCAAGACGAAAGATCCGAGAAGCAACAAGACCCTTACGATGCTCTGGCCGAGCGTTACCAGCCCGAGATTGCCAGCCTGGTATCCAAGTATCTCAACTACTACCATTACCAGCGGTACAAACCGGACGACAAGGTTTCCAAGAACTTGTTCAACGCCTATTTGAAGAACTTGGACTTCAACCGGATGTATTTCCTGGAGAGCGATATCGAATCGTTCAGGATGTTCGAGACGCGTTTGGATAACGACCTGAACAAGATACCCGCCAACCTGGAAGCGGCTTTCATCATCTTCGACGTATTCCGTCAGCGCGTCAACGAGCGCCTGGCTTATGTGCGCAAGATCATGAAGACCGAGTTCGATTTCACCAAGGACGAGTACACCTCGTTCGACCGCACCGAGGCGCCTTGGGCGAAGACTCGCGCCGAGTTGGACGAATTGTGGCGGCAACGGGTGAAGGAAGACATCCTGCGGTTCAAATTGCGCGAAAAGAAGCCGGAAGAGTACATGGAAACGCTGACCAAGCGTTACGACCGCCTCCAGCGCACCTACGACGAGTACGAAGTACCCGACATCGTCGAGAATTTCCTCTCCAGTCTGGCCGAGGTTTACGATCCCCATTCCTCCTACCTGCGCCCGGCAACCAAGGATAATTTCGACATCCAAATGGGTCACTCGCTGGAAGGCATCGGCGCTACCTTGACGACAGAGGGCGATTACACCCTGGTGGTGGATATCGTCAAGGGCGGACCTGCCCATCGTCAGGGCGAATTGCAGAAGGACGACAAGATCATTGCGGTCAGCCAGGGCGCTGAAGGCAAACCCAGCGATGTGGTCGGCCTGCGCATCGATAAAGTGGTCAAGCAGATTCGCGGTCCCAAAGGCTCCGTGGTGCGCCTGACCGTGATCCCGGCAGATGCCGCAGACCAGTCCGTCACCAAGGAAATCGTCATTACCCGCGATCGGGTGGAACTGACCAGCCAGGACGCCAAGGCGGAGGTCAAAGAGATCGAGGGTAAGAACGGCCTGACCTATCGGGTGGGCGTGATCAACATCCCCTCCTTCTATATGGACTCCCGCGGCAAGATTCGCGGCGATGAGAATTACAAGAGCACCACCCGCGATGTCCGCAAACTGTTGGACGACCTGGAAGAAAAGCAGGTAGACGGCGTGGTCATCGACCTGCGCAGAAACGGCGGCGGTTCCCTGGATGAGGCCATCCGCCTGACCGGGCTGTTCATCCACGAGGGCCCGATCGTTCAGATCAAGAACTACCGCGACAAAGTAGACGTGGAACGCGATCCCGATCCCGAAATGGTGTACGGCGGTCCGCTGATGGTGTTGACCTCGGTGTTCTCCGCCTCCGCTTCCGAGATCTTTGCCAGCGCGCTGCAAGATTACGGTCGTGCCGTGGTGGTGGGCGGCAAATCCACTCACGGCAAAGGTACGGTGCAGAACGTCATCTCGTTGCAGAGCCAGTTGAACCGCACCGCTCAGCGGGCCTTCGAGGAAGACGTGGCCGGCGCCCTGAAGCTGACTACCCACAAGTTCTACCGCGTGAACGGCGGCTCCACCCAATTCAAAGGCGTTGAACCGGACATCATCCTGCCCTCTCCCTACGACGGCATGAAGGTGACCGAGGAACATCTCGACTTCGCCCTGGGCTGGGACGAGATCGAGTCGGTGAACCATCGCAACTACAAAATGGTGAGGCAGTCCCTGAATCATCTGCGTAAAGAATCGACCAAACGGGTTACCAAAACCCGGGAATTCGAGTACCTCAGAGAAGACCTGGCCTACCGTGAGAGACGCCGCAAGGAGAACCGGGTATCGCTGAACCTGGAGAAACGCCTCCAGGAAAAGAAAGCCCTGGAAGATCTGGACAAGAAACGCAACGAAGAACGCAAGCTGCGGGTCTCCAGCATCACCACGGTCTATCCCAAGCCCGATCCCGAGGAACTCAAAAAGGCCGAAGAGGCGAAGGCTGATAAGGACAAGCGCGTGCCCGTGCCCGACGCCATCCTGGAAGAGTGCCTGATGGTGATGGCCGATTACCTGAAACACGAGGGTTATGTGGTCGCCGCCAGCACGCCCGAGAAAAAACCGCTCTAAGCGACAACGGAGGCCCGCCCTCCGACAGATTGAGGAAAAGCCCGGCTCGCCCGGGCTTTTCTGTTTTCAGGCTTACGGGTTACGGAATGAACTATACCTCGAACACGCGACCGAAATAATCGCGGTGCTCCTCCGAGGGTTCGCCTTCCCGGGTAATGCCGGCCAGGTTCTCGGCCAGGCGTTTTTTGACATCCAACTGCATCTGTCGGGCGATTTGGATCCGTTGGGCCTGAGGCGAGCCCGCACCATGCAATGACTCCGTCAGGTAACCGACCGCGTTGCGGCCCATGGTCATGTTCTCGATCAGTCGCAACATGCGCATCCGGGCTTCTACCGGCGTCCCCTCGGCGCCGCGCAGGTATTTACGCAACAGCGGCCCGGTCTTCTCGTTTTCCAAGTCGGCCTCGGAGGGGAGGGTGGAGACCAGGCCTCCCGCGATGTCCTGAGCCGTCCTGGCCAGTTCAAAGGGATAACGGGTGACATTGTGCTTGCACACGTTGGCCAGCATACTGTCGGAAATATACACGCCTGAATCCAAGGGGTGACCCTGGTAGGAGGAGGCAATGCCCGCGGCAAAAATGGATTCGTTGAGGTGGGTCATCTCCACCAGTTTGTCTTTGATATGCGATGCCTTCTGCGCGCCGTTGTATTCGGCAATCGCACCGGTGGCGCCGATCAGAACATCGCCCAGCCCGGTTTTGCAGACATAGCTGCGGCGGTGATAACAGGTGAAGCGTTCCACCAGGGTCGCCGCAAATGCCGTTTCCCCGTGCATGAACACCTGCTCCCAGGGTATGAACACATCATCGAAGACGATCATCGCCTCCTGGCCGCCGAACCGGGCATTGCCCACGTCCAGCGTTCCTTCCATACTGCGGGTATCGCAGGACTGCCGGCCGTAGATATAGATCAACCCCGGCGTATCCACGGGCAGGGCGCCCACCACGGCGTAGTCCCGGTCCGCCTCACCCAGTCGCAGGGTGGGCATGACCACGATCCAATGGCTGTTAATGCAACCGGTCTGGTGAGCCTTGGCGCCGCGAATGGTAATACCCCGATCGTCGCGTTTCACCACGTGCACGTAGAGGTCGGGGTCTTCCTGCTGATGGGGCGGCTTGGAACGATCGCCCTTGACATCGGTCATGGCGCCGCCGATGACGAAGTTCTCCCGCTGCATCCGAGCAACGAAATCCAGAAAGCGGCGGTGGTAGGACGTGCCGTGCTCCCGGTCGATGTCATAGGTGACCGAGTGCAACGCGTTCAGGGCATCCATGCCCACGCAACGCTGAAAACAGGTTCCGGTCAACTGTCCCAACCGTCGCTGCATTTTGTTCTGCAACACCAGATCTCCCGCACTGCCGGCAATGTGCAGAAAGCGGTTCACGCGTTGTCCGGTCAACTCGGAAACTGCGGTTGCCAACTCGGGTTCCCGCACGGCCAGATCGTAGGTTTCGGCCAGAGCGTTAATGGAAGGCCGAATAATGGGATGATCCACGGGTTCGGAGACGCGCTCACCCAAAAGATAGACTTCCAAATCACGACCGCGCAAGCTTTCGATATAGTCGGCGCCGTTACGAATAGGCATAGATCCTCCCTGAGCCAAGGTTCAAATACCAATATACACTCCCACGCGCTAACCACCAAACCCAACTGACGGGCCGGGTTGCGTCTTTCTTCACCGGAATAGAATTTTGGCGAACTTTTCCCAATCGTCATCGTAAGCAAACTGCATAGACCCGGACAATCCAATCAAAGAGGTGTCTCCAATGAAGAAGACCCTGTTTTTTGTCTGCCTTTTCAGCATTCTTGCCTACGGCGTTCTAGCCGTAGCTTCGCCGAGTGATCCGCCTACCGATAGTCAGCAAACTCAGTGCTTATATGCCTGGGACCGCTGTAAGGCCGACTGTGTCGCCCGCTATACCGAGGAGTGGATTCTCTGTGCTTGTGTCGACCAGTGCGACATGGCTTTCGAGGAATGTTATCTGTAAACCGTCTTCCGGCCTGCTCTCGCGGGCCGGAACCCCTTCTCATCCTTCCCGATACCCGGGCGAACGAACCCGCTAGTTTGCACCTCGAGCGTGCCGCGCACCGTCAATGCTTCTAGTAAATATCATCGGTTGCCGGGACCGGCCTCGGCCCGGATGGGAATGAATCATGCGTAAATTAGTCATTGTGTTGGTGGTTTTATTGATGATCCTTCACCAGGACTTCTGGTTGTGGGACTCCAAAACTCTTGTTTTCGGGTTTATGCCGATCGGCCTGGCCTATCATGCCGCTTACTGTCTGGTCACCGCCTTTGTGGGTTGGTTGGCGGTGAAATATTTCTGGCCTCACTCCGTGGACGACCTTTTGGTCGTGGGTAACGGGGAGGAGCGCCAGTGACCATTACCATCGGCATCGTTATCGGCTACCTGGCGTTGCTGCTGACGCTGGGTTTGTTCAGCAGTCGGCGTTCGCGCGAAACCTCTGAAGATTACTTCGTAGCCAGTCACTCCATCGGCCCCTTTATGCTGCTGATGAGTGTCTTCGGCACCACCATGACCGCCTTCGCCCTGGTGGGCAGTACTTCCAAAGCCTATGTGGAAGGCATCGGCACCTTCGGCCTGCTGGCCTCTTGGGCCGCCCTGTTACATGCGCTCAGTTTTTATGTGGTTGGGCTGAAGTTATGGGCGATCGGTAAACGCTACGGCTTCGTCACCCAATGCCAGTACTTTCGCGACCGCTTCGAGTCACCGGCCATAGGTTACCTGCTGTTCCCCATCCTCGTCGGCCTGGTGATTCCTTATTTGTTGATCGGCCTGTTGGGTTCGGGCCGCGTGATGGCCGGCCTTACCCAGGGCGCTTTTCCCGAATTGTTCGAGGGCGGCGCCATCCCGCCCTGGCTGACGGCGGGCGTCATTTGCTGCGTGGTATTGTTGTACATCTTCTTCGGCGGTCTACGCGGCGCCGCCTGGGCCAATACTTTCCAAACCCTGTTCTTTATGCTCATGGGTCTGGTCGCCTTCCTGTTGATCGGGGATAAATTGGGCGGTTTCTCCGCGGCCACCCAAGCCGTGATGGAGGTTTCCCCGCAACACCTGGCCAGGGAAGGCATGATGAAACCGGTTAAATTCCTGACCTATGCCTTCATTCCCTTGTCGGCGGCCATGTTCCCGCACCTTTTCCAACACTGGTTGACCGCGCGCGACGCCCGGGCCTTCAAACTGACCGTGGTGGCGCATCCCCTTTGCATCATGATTGTATGGGTGCCCTGTGTCTTGATCGGCATCTGGGCCCTGGGCGCCGGCGTGGACTTGCCGCCCGCCAAATCCGGCGCGGTTTTGGGCATCATGGTCAACATGTTGGAAAGTCCGATTATGTCCGGTTTGATTACCGCCGGCATCCTGGCCGCCATCATGAGCTCGCTGGACAGTCAGTTTCTATGCCTGGGCACCATGTTCACCAACGATATCGCCGTGCGCTTGACGGGCGATATCTCCGACCGGCAAAAGCTGGCCATGGCGCGGGCTTTCGTGGTTTCCATCGTCATCATCACCTATTTATTGTCCCTGGCCAATCCGGTCAAGGTCTTCGAACTGGGCGTGTGGTGCTTCAGCGGCTTCACCGGCTTGTTTCCGCTGGTGGTTGCCTCCCTGTACTGGCGTCGCGTGACCAAGGCCGGCGCCTTTGCTTCCATCGCGGTGACGGCGATCAGTTGGCTCTACTTCTTTTGGCGCTCGGGCTACGGTCACACGGAAGGATTGGTCATGGGCGCCATGCCGGTTACCTGGATCTTCCTCATGGCTGCCGCGGCGCTGATTGTCGTCTCGTTGATGACGCAACCGCCCGGTGAAAAAACCCTGGCCAAATACTTCCCCCGGCATGGGTAAAGCGGTTGCCGCCGACCGACCTAAAACTCTTTTCAACGGTCCGCCGGTATGAGAGGATGAACGAGCATTGATTTTCGGACGAGAGGTTACTCAAGACATGACGGAATCGGTCAATCACCAATGGAAACTGTCGGCACGGCCCGAGGGCATGCCCAAACATAGTGACTTCGAATACGCTGAATCGCCGATCCCCGAACCGGCTGACGGCCAGGTCCTGGTCAAGATCTACTACATCTCGTTGGACCCGGCCATGCGCGGTTGGATGAACGACCAACGCAGTTATATCGAACCCATCAAATTGGGCGATGTGATGCGCGCCGGAACCCTGGGTCAAGTCGTCAGCTCCAAGTCGGACGGTTATAGCGAGGGCGATTGGGTGGTCGGTATCGGCGGCGTTCAGGAATACGCGCTTTCCGACGGTAAGGATCTGCGCAAGGTAGACATCTCCCTGGCCCGGCACGCCACCTTTCTCGGCGCCTTGGGCATGCCGGGCATGACGGCCTATTTCGGTCTCCTGGATATCTGCAACCCTCAAGAAGGGGAAACCGTGGTGGTTTCCGGCGCCGCCGGCGCCGTGGGCGCCGTGGTGGGCCAGATTGCCAAGATCAAGGGCTGTCGCGTGATCGGCACCGCGGGTTCTCCCAAGAAATGCAATTACCTTGTAGAACAGTTGGGCTTCGACGCGGCGATCAACTACAAGGAAGAAGACCTGTACCATAGTCTGCGCAAGCACTGTCCCAAGGGTATCGACATCTACTTCGATAATGTGGGCGGCGAGACCCTGGATACGGTGTTGGCCCAGATCAGGCGCGGCGCCCGCATCTCCATCTGCGGCGCCATCTCCCAATACAATAATACCGAAGGCGTAAACGGCCCCAAGAACTACCTGTCGCTTCTCATCAACCGGGCGCGCATGGAAGGTTTTATTGTCTTCGACTATGCGCCGCGTTACGGCGAGGCCGCCAAAGAAATCGCGGGCTGGATCACGGCCGGCAAGTTATTCACTCGGGAACACGTGGTGGAAGGTCTGGAAACCTTCCCCGACACGCTGAACATGCTCTTTACCGGCGAAAACTTCGGCAAACTAATCCTGAAGGTGGCCGAGCCGCCTAAATAAGGCGAATCCGATCCTTTAAATGCAAAACCCCGCGTCCGTCTTGACGGCCGCGGGGTTTTCAACTTGTACGGATTGCACGGGGGCACCGAGCAAGAACCGTTTGGATTGAAGCATTTAGAAGGATAGGGCCAAGCCCAAATCCCTTTGAAGATCGATCAACACCTCGTTGATTTCTACCATAGGTTCACCTGCCTTTCATCATAATTACGGTTTCCCGCAAGTTGGACCTCGATATAAATATACGAAAAAATAGAATTTTTAGTACCATAAACATCAAAATTTAATCATAAAGGTGATCAAGCACACCCGGTATCGGGGCTTTACGCCGCTAAAAACCATGCCGGTCCAACAGCTTGATCACAGAAAAACAATGATGCGAATCGGCAATCCGGTGAATAGCGCTCAGCCCCCTGAAATCAAAAAGACGAAGCACCCCGATATATTCGGCTCGATAACTTCGCCCTTCTCCTATCAGTCAATCACGACACCGGCAAACGTCTCGGATCAGCTACCGAAGACCTCGGCCAGTTCCTCAAAAGAACAAATGGGTCGCGTGGTCACGCGGAAACAGTCCAATAGGGGACCGCCCAGCAAGCGCATCAGTTCGGAGGATGAGTCCACATCCATGATGAAAAAAGGCGCTCGACCATCGGCAAAAACCCCGGCCATTTCCAACTTGCATGACGGCTTGATGACTTCTTCCACGTGAAGACTCAAGCGACGACGAGCTGTCTGAATATCTTCCTTCTCAATAATGGTTTCAAAGAGTTCTGCCATAACCAACACACGCATCCAACGCACCTCCCGCGCCTGTATTCGCGAAATTTTCCACGGCTCGCATTGATACTCTTCGAAAGTTCGAGGCAATTTAATTAATCGAAAAATGCGAAAGTTTGTAGAAAGTGCGAATTAATTGCCGACGTATTGAGAGAGACGCCGGCAGATCAATCGGCGTTACCATCCAATTCTTTGCCGAGTTTTCTTAGGAACAGGGACCAGGGACTGATACGGTCCACCTCGATTTCCACGGTACAGGGAAGGCCGTGGGTAAGAGGTATGCGCTCGCCGCTTCCAATGTCCGAGGGATTCAGAATGACCTCCATGAGGCCCTCGCGAATCTCGCCGGAAACATGGGTTACCAGGGCTTCGCGGCTGCCGAACCTCAACCAGGGAAAGGCCGGGAAACGCAGGACGGCCCGCTGACCTTTCTCGATGCGGCCCAGGGCTTGCCCGGGATTGAATTGGGCATGCACACGTGTACGGCCCGGGGGTAACAAGGTGGCGAAGCGCGTGCCTGTTTCCAGCCATTGGCCCGGGTTCAGGGTGACCGTCTCGCCGACGACGCCGTCGGTGGTTGCGTGGATGCGGTAACCCTCCAGGCGTAACTCCAGCAGATCGAGCGCTTCCAGGGCGCCCTCTTTTTGCCGGGTCAGGGCCGATAGGCGGCCGGCCTCTTCCCGGCGCGCTACCCGGCGCTGCTCCTCGGCGCGCTCGATACGGTCGCGGACCTGGTCCCGTTCCCGAGCCAGGCGATTGACATCGGCATCCAAACGGGTGACCTCCATGCGGGCCCGCATAACATCGATTTCGGGGAAAAGTCCCTGAGCCGACGCTTTTTCATAGCGGGCGAGAATCGAGCGACCGGATTCGGCCAGACGTCGGGCCTCCTCCAAGCGCAGGTCGACCTGGTCGGCTTCGTTGCCCAGGATGCTCAGCTGACGTTTATGAAGGGCTTCCGAGGCCCGGGCAGCGGCTTCCAAACCAAGGCGTTCCTCTTCCAACCTGTCGGCAGAAGCTTCCTGGCCGGCTACAGCGCGAGCGATCTCGGCACTGTCCAACTCCAGGAGAAGATCGCCTTTCTTGACCTTTTTGCCCACTTCCAAATAGCCGCGGACCACCTTGCCGGATACCGAGAGCTCCAAGGGAAAAGGTTCGGACTCGATTTGCAGCCGGGCGCTTTCGGCGGGCACGTACAGCTTGACCAAACCCAGGAAGGCCCAGGTAAACCAGGCGCCCAGAAGAACGAACAAAACGACCAGAGCCAGGAAGGAACGACCGTGGCCGTCTTTATCCAAGGACCTCATGGTTTCATTAAAGGGAACCGTCATCCAAACCAGCCTTCAACAATTCTGGAATCATTATACACAAGCCGAGGCAAAAACCTCGAAAGTCGTCCGAAGGCTTGCCCATCGTGCAATGCAGAGTGTTTTTCCGAGGGCGCAGGCCCTATCTGGAAAAAGCCAGGATTTCGGTCGCTCGACCTTATCGTACTTTCGGAGTGCCCGAAGCAAGCAGGGAGAGGGTTCTGGTGCGTTATTTGGTTGTGATATTGGCGTATCGATCGGTATTTCGAGGCCTTATTCGCCCTATCCGGGGCATTGTCGGCGCAAACAACCGGTTCAAATTCGAGGAACGCCACATCGCCGATCTCGACAATACGCCCGGAGCCGCCTGGAAATCCGTCTGAAGGCTTTGCAACGCGCCCAGAACAGATTGGCACAACCATTTGAAGATGTTGTTGGAGCCATACAGGGAAAAAAGGGCATTAAACCTTAAATTTTGACTGTTAAATAGAATCAGTCGCATATTTGATTGTCTTAATTTGCCGACTTCTACTCCCGAGCCCGGCCCGGAGTACCGTTGACAGGTGCCCTATAATCTTTGCGAGGAGACGGCATGCGTATTTGGGATATCGATCCCGGTTATTTGAACAACGGCAGCCTGTTGGCCGAACATCGCGAACTACACGCCTTGCTCAGGGTTGCCGAGCATGGCCGGGGCCCCGCCGATCATCCCGAATTCAAGCGCTGGCAACATAACTTACCGGCCCTGGCGTGTCGCCACGGCTTGCTGGTAGCCGAGATGGAATTACGCGGCTACGGCCACCGCAGCCCCGTTCCGCAAAACGCCGGTGACATGGAATGGCCCGAAAATTACCTTACCGAACCGGCGGAACAGTACAATGAACTGGCCCGCCGCTACCTAACCCGCGAACCGGGACGCATCCCCTTCCCCAAGCGAGCGACCGATATGTGGGCGGCGCACAAATACAGCGTCATGGCGCGTGATCCCGGCCGCGGACGACAGTTGGGGCGCGACCTGGCCGAAGGCCGTATCGACGAACCCGCCTGCGCCCGCTTGCTGGTCTCCCTGATGCGCCGGCCGCCGCACGCCGGCCGCTTACGCGACGCGCTGTTGCACATGTGGGGCTATGTTTCCGACCGCCGGGGCGACGATCACGAAAACCTGGATAACCGCGCCCTGTTGACCGCCATCCGCCGCCGAGCCGCCGAGCGCAACATCATCTACCTGTTACAAGCCACCGCCCTGGGAGAACTGGCCGCCTGGCTTTGATTCTCAGGTCGGCTTTCCTGAAAACCACACGATATTTCGCGAGGATCCGGCCGGTATCTCCTTGGAATGACGCGTGATTCTTCGGTGATCCCGCCCGGCCGCATGGGGACATACCGGTGCGTGTGCCGTCCTCCGTTATAGAGGGGGAACACGCACCATGATATTCTGCCTGTTTATCGAGCCGGGAACCTTACAGCTTGCCCTCGGCGTACATGGCGCGCAGTACCTTCTTGTCGAACTTGCCGACCGAAGTTTTGGGCACCGTGTCGATGAACGCGTATTTTTCCGGTAACCAGTATTTTGGGAATGTCGGAGCCAGGTGCTCATTGATCTCTTCGCCGGTGACGGTTTCACCCTCCGCCGGCACCAGGGCGACCAGGGGACGTTCCGACCACTTTTCGTCGGGGATGGCGATGACCGCGGCCTCGGCTACCTTGGGATGGGCCATGACGGCGTTCTCCAGTTCTACGCTGGAGATCCATTCCCCGCCGCTCTTGACCAGGTCCTTGGTGCGGTCGCCGATCTTCATATACCCGCCGGGCGTCATGGAGACCACGTCCCCGGTGCGGAACCAGCCGTCGTCGGTGAAGTTTTCCGGGTTGACCTCGCGTTTGTAATAGCAACTCACGACCCAGGGCCCCCTGACCTGCAACTCGCCCAGGGTTCTGCCGTCCCAGGGCAATTCCTTGCCCGCGTCGTCGACGATGCGCAGTTCCACACCGCCGACGGGTCGGCCCTGCATGGCTTTGATATCCCATTTCTGTTCGTCGCTCATATCCTGGTGCCCGCGCGGCAGGCGGCAGGAGGTGCCCAGCGGCGAGGTCTCCGTCATACCCCAGGCGTGCAGCACCTCGACACCCAGATTGGATTCGTAGTTCGCGGTCAAGCCGCGCGGCATGGCCGATCCGCCCACCACCAGTTCCTTCAGCGCCAACTCGCGCGGATTGGCGACCAGTTCCTGGTACAGGCCGTTCCAAATGGTGGGCACCCCGGCGGCAATGGTCACGCCTTCCTCGGCAATCATATCGGCCAGGGGTTTGCCTTGCAGGAAGGGACCGGGCATCACCAGGGCGGCGCCGGCCATGCAGCAGGCGTAGGGCAGGCCCCAGGCCATGGCGTGGAACTGGGGCACCACCGGCAGCACCACATCGGTCTGGTCCACGGCCAGGGAGTTGGCTTGCAACACGCCCAGGGTGTGCAGGTACATGGAGCGATGACTGTAAAGCGCGCCCTTGGGATGACCCGTGGTGCCGCTGGTATAACACAGGCCCATGGCGGCGCGTTCGTCGGTGACGGGCCAATCGTAGTCTTCGTCGCCGGTCGCCAGGAGTTCTTCATAGAAGCGGACATTGGGCAGCGAGGTCTCGAAACCGGGCTCGGCGTTGTAGAGGACGATGGTCTCTACATTTCCCAGGTATTCGGAGATCGTGTTGAACAGGGGCATCAGGCTCGCATCTACGAAGATGACCTTGTCCTCGGCGTGCTCTATGATGTAGCCCAATTGATCATGTGTAAGGCGAATGTTGAGCGTGTGACAAACGGCGCCGCAACCGGGAATGGCGTAATAAAGTTCCAGGTGCTGATAGTTGTTCCAGCCGAAGGTGCCCACGCGATCGCCGACTTGAACGCCCAGCTTTTCCAGGGCGGAAGACATGCGCTTCACGCGACGGTACATATCGCCGTAGGTATAGCGGTGGGTATTGCCGTCGGGCAGGCGGGTGGTCACGGTGACATCGGAGAACAGCCGGTAGCCGTGCTCCAGGATACTGTGAATGGTCAGTGGGAAATCCATCATCAGGCCATGCATCGAATCACTCCTTTAGACTAATGTGAAGGTTCGTTCAACAACACCATAGAACCACCGGGGGACCGCTGTCAATTGGAAACGGTCGAAGCAGGCCGGCGATTTTTTCCATCGAGGCCTCCGACAAATCAGTGTGTACCCGGGCGCCTGTCGGCAGGGATAGCCGATTGATCTCGGTTTCGCGAACTCCCGGCAATCGCTCCATCCTTGACATCGGCGCGCCGGCGGTTTATAACGGTCGGTCGGCCCGAGTGCCCCGACCTTTGGGAGGTTTCCGTGGAATTTGCCAACGAACACATGCGCCAGCGTCATAGCCACCGCGAAAAAATCGCCGAATTGGGAACCGATCCCTACCCCGGCAAGGTGGAACGCAGTCACAAGAATGCCGAGATTCATCAGCTCTTCGGCGATAAAGACAAGGAAACTCTCGAATCCATGGGCGAGGTGGTCACCGTGGTCGGCCGGGTTGTGCTCAACCGGCCCATGGGCAAAGCCGCGTTTATGACGGTCGAGGACGGCACCGCCCGTCTTCAACTCTATGTTCGCCGCGACCAGGTGGGCGAAGACGCCTTCAAGGTCTACAAGCTCACCGATCTGGCCGATTTCGTTCAGGTTACCGGCAAGGTCTTCCGCACCAACAAAGGCGAGCTCAGTGTCAGCGCCACCTCTTATGTCTTCCTGGCCAAGGCCTATCGCGGCTTGCCCGATAAGTGGTCCGGGCTCAAGGACAAGGAAACCCGTTATCGTCAGCGCTATCTCGATTTGATCGCCAATCCCGAGGTCAAGGACACCTTCGTCAAGCGCTCGCGGATCATTCGGGAGATCCGTACCTTTATGGACGAATTGGGCTACCTGGAAGTGGAAACGCCCATGATGCACACCATTCCCGGCGGCGCGAATGCCCGTCCCTTCATCACCCACCACAATACGCTGGACATGAAGCTGTACATGCGCATCGCGCTGGAATTGCCCCTCAAGCGCCTGATTGTCGGCGGCATGGAACGGGTTTACGAGATCAACCGCAACTTCCGCAACGAGGGCATCTCCACCCAGCACAACCCCGAATTCACCATGATGGAATGGTACCAGGCCTATGCCGACCTGAGCACCATGATGGAAGAGGTGGAAGGCCTGATCAAGCGTTGCGTGGAGCGCATTTGCGACAATCCCGTGTTGCCGTTCGGCGAGCACGAGTTGGATTTCGGCAAACCCTTCGCCATGATGACCATGAAGGAAGCTATCTGTAAATTCGGCGATATCGATCCCGCCGACCTGGAAGACGCCGACAGGCTTTTGGGCATTGCCAAACAACTGCACATCGGCGATGCCGAGAAGATGGACTTCGGCACCCTGTTGGCCGAGGTCTTCGAGGCCGTCGCCGAGGATAAGCTGATCCAGCCCACCTTCATCACCGAATACCCGGTCGCCGTATCGCCGCTTACCAAGAAGCTGCCCGGCAGTGAGCACTTCGTGGAGCGTTTCGAGTTGTACATCGCCGGTATGGAAATCGCCAATGCCTACACCGAGTTGAACGATCCGCTGGACCAGCGCGCCCGCTTCACGGACCAGGTCGCTCGCCGCGAGGCCGGTGACGACGAAGCCCAGATGCTGGACGAGGATTTCCTGGTCTCCATGGAACACGGCCTGCCGCCCACCGGCGGTCAGGGCCTGGGTATCGACCGCCTGGTGATGCTGCTGACCAATTCCACTTCCATCCGGGATGTCATCCTGTTCCCCCTCATGCGTCAACAGGAGTGAGTTTGAAATTCGAGGCCTTTGTCGCCCGTCGTTATCTCCACGCCAAGCGCAAGCAGGCGTTTATCGGGGTGATCTCTCTCATCACGCTGGTGGGCATCACCTTGGGCGTGGGTGCGTTGAACGTGGCGCTGAGTATTCACAACGGTATGCGCGACGCCTTCATGACCAGTCTCATCGGCGAAACCGGCACCCTGCATTTCTTCTCGCGCCAGGCCTTTTTCAGCGATCTGGACGAGAAGGAGAAGCGCCTGGCCCGGGAGGGTTTCAGCCCCGCCGACCTGGAAATCATTACCAACAAGTTGTCGGGTACGTCCGGCGCCCGGGCCTGGACGCTCATGCGCGAGGACCCCGGCGTGGTCGTGGCCTCCTCTCGCGGTATTCGTTTTGCCCGTTTCAAGAGCATCGATCCGGCCAGTTTCTCCAACGCCAGCGATCGCCTGGCCAATCTGGAGGCCGGGACCCTGAGCGCCTTGACCAACCGGCCGCCCGATTCGCTGCCCGGCATCATCCTGGGTTACGACATGGCGCGCAACCTGGGCGTGAGCATCGGCACGCCGTTGCAGATTGCGGTGGGCAAGTTGAAGAGCGCGGGCTTCTCCAGGCGACAGAGCCAGGGCCTGCAATTGCGGGAAATGAAGGTGGAAGTGGTCGGCATTTTCAAGACCGGCAACTCGCAATTCGACGAATACGAGGCCTACCTGAACCTGGAAGACGGCATGCGGCTGATGGGCACCAAACGGGTCAGCAGCGTCATGGTGACCTTCACCTCCGTGGATCGTATGGACCGTGCCAAGCAAGCTTTAAAATACGATTCCGACATGCCGCTGACGGCTACCATTATCGATTTCCGCGACTTGAACAAGGGCCTCCTGGAGGCGTTGAACCTGGAGAAGGTAGCCACCACCTTCGTGATCAGCCTGTTCATCCTCATCGTGGCGCTGAACATGGTGTCCGCGCTGATCATGATGGTCATGGAGAAACACCGCGACATCGGCATCATGAAATCCTTCGGCACGCCGCGCCGGGTGATCCAGGCGATTTTCATCCGCCAGGGTATGACGCTGGCCGTGAAGGGGACCTTGCTGGGCACGGTGTTGGGCGTGGGCGGCGCCTTGCTCACCGATCACTTTCGCCTGATCAAGTTGGACAACAAGGTCTACGAGGTCCTCAGTTACCTGCCTTTCCAAGTCAACCCGACCGAAGTGGCCCTGGTCGCGGCGGGTTCCCTGGTCCTGGCCTGGTTGACCGCGCTCTACCCCGCGCGCCAGGCGGCCCGCATGGACCCGGTGGAGGCGTTGAAGTATGACTGAACAGGACGGGCGGAAGATTCTTTTGGAACTGAAGGGTGTCAGTAAATCCTACCGGAGCGGGCCAAAACGGCTGCATGTGCTGCGCCAAATTGACCTCACCCTATACGAGGGCGAGATGCTGGCCGTTGTAGGCCCGTCGGGCTCTGGAAAAACCACCCTGCTGAATGTGATCGCCGGTCTGGACCCGTTGGACGAGGGCAGCATCGTGCTGGGCGGTCGCGAGCTGACCGCGCTCGGGCCGGACGATTGGGACCATGTGCGGCAGCACGATATCGGTTTCGTATTCCAGTTCAACCAACTGCTGCCGGAGTTCACCGCGCTGGAAAATGTCACCATGCCGGGCCTGTTGACGGGCCGGCCGAAAGAAGAGGTGGCAAAAAAGGCACAGGACTTGCTTGAGCGAATGGGCATGGGTGACCGCTTGGATCATCGACCGGCGCAACTCTCCGGGGGCGAACAGCAACGTACGGCGATCGCCAGGGCCTTGATCAACGGACCTCGAGTGGTGTTGGCAGACGAGCCGACCGGAAGTTTGGACCAGAATTCCGGCCGTCGCGTTTTCGACCTTCTCGCAAGTCTTCAGCACGAGCTGAAAATCTCGTGTGTAGTCGTTACGCACAACCCGGCTCTAGCCGATTTGTGTGCTAGAATACACAAGC
Organism: Acidobacteriota bacterium; assembly: GCA_030066195.1. Taxonomy (GTDB): domain Bacteria; phylum Acidobacteriota; class Holophagae; order Acanthopleuribacterales; family Acanthopleuribacteraceae; genus JASJCB01. The sequence goes on along the minus strand of JASJCB010000012.1, from coordinate 14,157 downwards.
TTGGTAGCCTCGGCCCATCAAGCGCACACGATGCCTCGACAGTTGGAGTTAGCGATGTTTGAAAAGTACACCGACAAGGCACGACGCGTCCTATTTTTTGCCCGCTACGAGGCGAGCCAATTCGGCGCCAGCACCATTACCAGTGCCCATCTTCTCTTAGGTCTCATCCGCGAGGCGGAACGGACCACCATGCAAATGCTGGAACAGATGGGAGTCAACATTCAAGACTTGAAAGACCGTATCATCAGCCAGGCAAGCTACAAAAAGCAAGCAGCGGCCACCACGGTCGAGATCCCCTTGAGCGAAGAGACCAAACGCGTCCTGCATTACGCGTTGAAAGAGTCCATGTCGCTGAACCACAAGTACGTGGGAGTTGAACACATCCTGCTGGGGATTTTGCGTGACGAACACGCCTTCGCGTCACAACTGCTTGTGGAAATGGGCGCGGACCTCTACCGCGCCAAAGAAATCCTGTTGGATTACCTGAAAGAAGAGAAGCTGAAGAAAAAGAAGAAGGAACACCCGCTGTTGGGCGAGTTCAGCCGCAACCTGAGCGAGTTGGCCGAACGCGGCACCTTCGACCGTCTGATCGGCCGCGACCTGGAGATCGAGCGCATCATCCAGATCTTGTCGCGTCGCCGCAAGAACAACCCCATCCTCTTGGGCGAGCCCGGCGTGGGCAAAACCTCCATCGTGGAGGGCCTGGCCCAGAAGATCGTCCAGGGCGACGTGCCCATCGAGCTGATGGACAAGCGCATCTACGCGCTGGACCTGTCGCTGGTCGTGGCCGGCACCAAGTACCGCGGCCAGTTCGAGGAACGCCTGAAGAGCATTATCGCGGAAGCCGCCAAGGACTCCTCGGTAATCCTGTTCATCGACGAGATTCACAGCATCATCGGTACCGGCGCCGCCGAGGGCAGCCTGGATGCGGCCAACATCCTCAAGCCCGCGCTCAGCCGCGGCGAGATTCAGTGCATCGGCTCCACCACGCACAAGGAATTCTCCAAGTACGTGGAAAAGGACCGGGCCCTGGTGCGTCGCTTCCAGCCGGTCAACATCTTCCCGCCGGATGAAAGCGAGGCAGAGCGCATCCTGTTCGGCCTGCGCGACCATTACGAGGGTTTCCACCGGGTACGCTATAACGACGGCTCCATCCGCGCCGCCGTGCACCTGTCCAACCGTTATATCACCGACCGCGCCCTGCCCGACAAGGCCCTTGACCTGCTGGATGAGGCCGGCGCCCGGGTGAAACTGAGCCATTCCACCAACACGCAGACCATTCGCAACCTGGAAAAGCAACTGTCGCAGATCTCGGAGGATATGAACGAGGCCGTAACCTCCAAGGACTTCGAACGGGCGGTGGTCTTGCGCGAGCAGGAAATCAAGATTCGCAAGCAGATCCAGGAGGAAAAGGACAGCGTTCACCGCGACGACCGCATCCTGGACGTACAGGCCAAGGACATCGAGCAGGTGGTCTCCGCCTGGACCGGCGTGCCCGTTACCGCCATGAAGCAGGAAGACAAGACGCGCCTGTCCAAAATGGAAGCGGACCTCAGCAAATACGTGGTCGGCCAGGCCGACGCCATCAGCGCCGTCAGTCGCGCCATCCGCCGCAGCCGCACGGGCCTTAAGAACCCCAACCGGCCCATGGGTTCCTTCCTCTTCCTGGGACCTACCGGCGTGGGCAAGACCGAACTGTCCAAACAGTTGGCCCGTTTCCTCTTCGGCGATCCCAAGAAACTGATTCGCTTCGACATGTCCGAATACATGGAAAAGCATTCCGTCAGCAAGATGATCGGTTCGCCCCCGGGTTACGTGGGCTTCGAGGAAGGCGGTCAGCTCACCGAGAAGGTGAAGCGCAACCCCTACTCCATCGTGCTCTTCGACGAAATCGAGAAGGCGCACCCCGATTTGGTCAACATCCTGCTGCAAATCTTTGAAGACGGCCAGGTGACCGATGCCTTCGGCAACAATATCGACTTCCGTAACACCATCATCATCATGACCAGCAACATCGGTTCCAAGCTGATCGTGAACGAGAAGTCCATGGGCCTGGCCCAGACGCACCAGCAACGCGACCGCAACATGAAGCAGGACGCCATGCGCGAACTGAAGCGCGTGTTCCGGCCCGAGTTCATCAACCGTATCGATGAAGTCGTGGTCTTCGACAAACTGAACGAAGAGCACCTGCTGGAAATCTGTCGCCTGCTGGTTGATGAGATCAATGTCAACCTGGTCAAGAAGCACTTGAAGATAGAAGTTGAAGAAGAAGCCTTGCTGTGGCTGCTGAAGCAGACCCGCAAGGACCGCCAGTACGGCGCGCGCCCGCTGCGCCGGATCATCCAACGTTGTGTAGAGGACCCGCTCGCGGAGGCCTTTGTTAGTCAGGAAGAACTCGTTGAGGGCACCATCAGCATGAAACTCGGTGACGATAAGCTGGATCTGGTGATGCCTCCGGCCCTACCCGGCGTGGAACAGGAAGAGGAGGCTGAATGCCCCAGTTGACATACCGGTGGATGCTTTGTCTATCCATTATGCTCACCGGTTTCGCCTGGCCCCAGGACAATGTGATCGAGGAGATCATCATCCAGGGGAACAGGCGTTTTCCGGAAGATTCCATCCGCTATCGGATTTCCAACCAGGTCGGCGATGTGCTGGATTCCAAACGAGTTACCAGCGACATCAAAGCCATTTGGGAGACAGGTGAGTTCGATAACGTGCGCGTCGGCCTGCTGGAAAGCGAGACCGGCGGAGTGGTTCTGGTCTACGATGTTTCCGAATTGCCGTTGGTGGTAGAGGTAGACTATCGCGGCAACAAGAAGCTCACCAAATCCAGCATCACCGACAAGGTAGAGGAAGAGCGCCTCACCATCGCCGAAGACGACACGTTGGATTACGGCCGGATCAACGCCATTCGCCGACTGATCAAAGGCATTATGGACGAGCGCGGCCTGCGCTTCGGTACCGTTAATTACACCCTGGAGCGCCTGGACGCCGGCACCGCCCGCGTGGTTTTCAATATCGAGGAAGGCTCCAGGGTCCGCATTTTCGAGATCGAATTCGACGGCAACGAGGTCTTCACCGACCGGCGCCTGCGCAAGACCATGAAGAAAACCAAGGAGAAGTGGTTCTTCTCCTGGGTGACCGGTAAGGCTATTTTCAAGGAAGAGTCTTTCGCCGAGGATGTGGACAAGCTGAAAGCCAGGTATTGGAAAAGGGGCTATAAGGACATCTATATCGAAGAGCCCGTCATCGAGATCACCGATCACACCACCGAGAAGCAAAAGCGCCGCAACGAAAAGCGCAAGAAGAAGCGCAAGCCCATCCGTGAAGACAAGCGTATGAAGCTCACCATCCCCGTTTTCGAGGGCCGCGCCTACACCATGGGCGACCTCAACGTGGAGGGCAACACCGTCCTGAAGACCGGCTTCTACCAGGAGACCTTTCCCATCAAGAAGGGCGAAGTCTACGACCTGGGCAAGATCAACAAGTGGATCGAAGACTTCGAGGAGATGCACAACAACTTCGGCTACGTGAACTACAACGTGGAACAGAACGTAGAGATCACCGGCGGCGATGTGGTCAACGCCAACTTCAAGGTGAACGAACGCGACCAGGTCTATATCAACCTGATCGACTTCACCGGCAACACCACCACCCGCGACAAGGTGCTGCGCCGCGAGATTCTGCTGCGCGAGGGCGACGTCTTCCGCGTTTCCAATTTCCGTAACTCGCTGTTGCGCGTCAACCAGTTGGGCTTCTTCGACATCACCAACCACGACCCCAAGGTGGACTTCCTGCCCGGCGAGAACAAGGTGAACCTGACCATCAACGGCCAGGAGAGCGGGGTGAATGAACTGAACTTCGGCCTGGGCTTCAGCGAGTTTCGCGGCACCAGCGGTTTCTTGAGCTTCTCCACCCTGAACTTCATGGGTAAGGGCGAAAAACTGAAGGTACAGGCCCAGGTGGGTTCCATTACCTCCACCTACGACATTACCTTCACCGAGCCCTGGCTGTTCGACAAACCGCGCGGCGTCACCGGCCGGATCTTCAACACCCGCACCGATTTCGACGCGGCCGGCTTCGACCTGGAGTCCACCGGGTTCCAGGCGGGCTTCTCGTTGCGCCCCTCCATCTTCTCCACCTACTCCATCAGCTACCGCTTCTCCGAGGACCGGTTCCCCACCGTGACCTCGCCGGCGTTCAAGAAGGTGGACGACCTGCTTACCAGTTCCATCACCCAGACCCTGGCTTGGAACACCACCGACCACCCCTTCTTCCCCACCAAAGGCCGCAAGTACAGCCTGGCCTTGGAACTGGCCAGTTGGCAGGTGGGCGGCGATAACTTCTTTTACAAGGTGCGCAGTAATGCCACTCACTACCTGCCCGCCATCAGAAGCACCTTCATCGGTGTCAACGTGGAAGGCGGTTACCTGTCAACCCTGGAAGGGCAGCGGCCCACCCAAAACCAGCTGTTCTTCCTGGGCGGTGAGGAATCGGTTCGCGGTTACCAACGCCGCAGTCTGGGCCCCGCCGTCGTGGACGCCAACAACCGACCCCTGGCCATTCTGGGCGACAAGATGGTCCGCGCCAACTTCGAATATATCGTCCCCGTATCCGCGCAATTCCGCTTTGTGATGTTCTATGATACAGGTATGGTCTTCGGGGTGGACGAGGGCTGGTTCGACCGCGACCTGGCTCGCTCCGTGGGCCTGGAGATGCGCTTCAGCCTGCCGGTCTTCAATGCGCCCCTACGCTTGTTCTACGCCTATCGATTGGATGACACGGAGTTCGAAGAGAAGGGCGGCGACCCCGACTTTGCAATCGGGACAACATTCTAAAAAATGCCGAGCCCATGCGCCGGCGGAGATTTGACGAGGTAAAAAGATGATGAAGAAAGTATTGATGGTTGCCCTGCTTGCGGCTCTGACAGCCCCTGTGATGGCTCAGGCCAATGTCGGCGTTGTCGATATCGAAGCCGTGATCAAAAAGTCCAACAAGGGGAAAGCCTTCTTCGAAGAGTTGGACGCATTCAAAACCCAAAAGAAATCCAACATCGACAACATGGTCAAGACCTACCGCGAAAAACAGAAAGACGTCCAAGCCAAGGCCGCCAGCCTGAGCGAAGACAAGAAACAGTCCCTGGCCTTGGAACTGCAAAACATGCAGACCAACATCAAGCGCGCCCAGGAAGACGCCGAGCGCGAAACCCAGGTGAAGGTTCAGAGCGGTCTGGAGAAACTGACCGGCGCCCTGGAACCCCTGGTCCGCCAGGTGGCCTTGGAAAAGGACCTGCACCTGGTGCTTCAGTACGGCGCCCAGTCCGGTATCGTTTTCTTCCACGAGAAAATCGACATCACCGAGGATGTCATCAAGAAGTTCAACGAGTAGTACCGGGTGAAGTGTTCCGAACTGGTCTCACAATTCGGGCTCGAAGTCATCGGTGACCTCGAGTCCGATTTCGTCATTTTGGGGGTCAAGCCTCTGAGCGAGGCCGGTGCGGGCGATCTCAGTTTCCTCAACAACCCCAAGTACCGCGAGCAGGCGCAGACCACCGGGGCCTCGGCCGTTTTGGTAAAGGAACCCGTCGAAGGCTGCCCCGCGGTGCAAATCAAAGCGGACGATCCCTACGTCACCCTGGCCCGGGTCCTGCAAAAGCTCTACCCGGAGCCCAAGGCGCCGGCGGGCATCCATCCCGCCGCGGTCATCAGCCCGGAGGCGGATGTCTCGGATCAGGCTGCCGTGGGGCCCAACTGCACGGTCGAGGCATGCGTTGTCATCGGGCCCGGCACCGAACTGGTCGCCAATGTCTACGTGGGTGCGAACACCACCATCGGGGCGGACTGTAAACTGTTTCCGGGTGTCGTCGTCTACCCGGGTTGCACCATCGGCGACGGCGTGCGCATTCACGCAAACAGCACCATCGGCAGCGACGGTTTCGGCTATGCCCAGGACGGTGCCACCCATGTCAAGGTGCCGCAAATCGGTGATGTGATCATCGAACACGATGTCGAGATCGGCGCCAATACCTGCGTCGACCGAGGCGCCCTGGGTACCACTCTCATCGGCGCGGGCGCCAAGATCGACAACCAGGTGCAAATTGCCCACGGCTGCACCATCGGCAAGGGCGCGGTGCTGGTCTCGCAAACCGGCCTGTCGGGCAGCTCCAACATCGGCAACCATACGGTGCTTGCCGGCAAGGTGGGCGTGGTCGGCCATATCACGGTGGGCGACCGTATTTTGGTGATGGGCGATTCCGTGGTCACCAAAAACCTGGACAAACCCGGCCGATATGCCGGCAACCCCGCCGTTCCTCATATACAATACCAAAGGCAACTTGCTAGAATTCGACAGCTGCCCGATTTAGCTTCCCGGGTTAAAGCTTTGGAAAAGTTATTCAATAAGGAAGACCGACATGGAAAATGAAACCACTATCGATATTCATGGAATCATGGATTTGATTCCCCACCGCTATCCCATGCTGCTGGTAGACCGTATTCTGGAGTACGAGCGTGGGAAGGGGATTGTCGGCCTTAAAAACGTGACCATGAACGAGCAGTTCTTCCAGGGTCACTTTCCCGAACGCCCCGTGATGCCCGGCGTCATGATCATCGAGGCCATGGCGCAGACCGGCGGCGTACTGGTCATGCAGGAATACGAGAACATCGAGGACTATGTCATCTTCTTTATGACCATCGACAAGGTGAAGTTTCGCAGGCCCGTGGTGCCCGGCGACCAGATCCGCATGGAAATCGAGGTATTGTACTTCAAGCGGAATATCGCCAGGTTGAAGGGCACGGCCTTTGTGGACGGTCAGCTGGTATCCTCCGCCGAGTTCTCGTCGATGCTGGTAAAAAAGGATGAGAAGCGATGACAGAAGCCAAGATCCACCCCACCGCCGTCATCGGCAGCGATGTCGAGATTGCCGCCGGAACCACCATCGGCCCTTTTTGCATCATCGAGGATCATGTCAAAATAGGACCCGGCAACACCCTCCTGGCCAATGTCTACGTGGGCGCCTATACCGAGATCGGCGAGGGCAACACTGTCTTCCCCTACACCACGCTGGGCCTGATTCCGCAGGACCTGAAGTTCGGTCAGGAAGTAACCAGGCTGGTGATCGGCAACAACAACAAGATCCGCGAGCACGTCACCATCCACCGCGGTACCGAACACGGCGGCGGCACGACAAAAGTGGGCAACGATAACCTGTTCATGGTAGGTTCTCACGCGGCCCATGATTGCCGGATCGGTGATCGCTGCATTCTCTCGCACGGCTGCGCCCTGGCCGGACACGTCATCGTCGGCGACGACGCCACCGTCGGCGCGGCATCCAGCGTGCACCAGTTCTGCCACGTGGGCAACCATGCCTTCATCGGCGGCCACAGCGTGGTTGTCAAAGACGCGCTGCCGTATATCAAGACGGTGGGGAACCGCGCCAAGATCTACGGCGTGAACACCATCGGCCTGGAACGCAAGGGATTCAGCAAGGAAGACATCTCGGCGATCAAGAGCGCCTACCGCATTCTCTTCCTCCGTCGCCTGCCGCTGAGCGAAGCGCTGAGCCAACTGGACGAAACCTACACTGACAACGAATGCGTCAAATACCTGGCCGACTTCATCCGCGCCGCCCAAGAAGCCCGGGGCATCACTCGTTGACCCCAACCGATAAAAAACGGCATCCCCGGACCGCGGTTAACCGACCTAGAACTTATGAAAGCCGCTTGATTGAGTAACCCTTGCCGGGTCACACCATCGGCGCGCTTCTCAAATAGATGTTCACACGGAGGTCTTTCGTGAAACCTGCCTTTCTGTTATCGGCACTCTCCCTACTGATCCTGTCTTGTACTCCCCCGGAACCGCAAGCTCAAGCGGAACCCGCGCCCCAAACCGAACCTGAACCGGCACCGGTCTCGGGAGACGGCCCGCAATCGCCCAGGGATATCGATAACCCGAATGGTAAGAATAAAAGTATTTTTTCCCTGGCTCCCAGCCCTGATGTCATGAACCTGTGCAACATTCACTTCCACGTGAACGCGGAACACAAAGCCGAAGACTACTCAATCCTCGCCGAGGGCGAACCGGGCGGTTACAAATGCGGCACCCCGCTCACGCCTCAAGAATTACAGGCTCCCGAGGGTGAAATCTGCAAAGGCCTCAAGCCCGGCGACACGGTCGAAGTGCACTGGGTCTACTCCTCCTGTAATGTATCACCGGGCAAGGGTCTGGGCTCGTGTCTGTCGGATGCCTGTAGCAACCCCAATCTGCGGGTAGAGGCCCAGGTCTTCATCCTGGTCAACGATCCCAACGCGCTCAATTTTGACGATTTCAGACTCGGCGGCCAGATGAACGGTTACTACCAGCCCAAAGCCCTGCCCGGCGGAACGGGCGATCCCGTCAGGTACCTGGGATCGACCACGGGTCCGTCCTTTACCGCTGAACTGGGCTCCCCCCTTCAGGTCTCCTGGAGCGTACGGCCGCAATGCGCCAAGCTGGACATCAACAGCCTGGGCGAGTGGTGCAAAGACAACGTCTTCCAAGAAGACCACGCCCACGGCGTGCGAGAATTGGTAACCGACCCCAAGCAGCTTTCGGAAATAAAATAGTTCCAAGCTGCCGATTGCCTGTTGCAAGGGAAGAGACCGGCCCGGAAGCCCGGGGCCTAAAATACCCCGAAGGGGTTTTGTATTACCAGCCGTTCATAGAATACAATATCCCCAGTGAAGATCGGGCATCCCTTGATTAAACAGGTTAACTACCTGTAAATAAGAGGTTAGTAGCTCCGGAAAGTCATCGGAAAACCCGGTGGGTTTTCCGGGGTACTTGATCGTCCACGTTCAGTAATCACACGATGAATGCCTGGAATCGAGGAATCAGGACTGATTCTTGGGAGGGTGACTTTTGGAATCGAGAAATCAGTCGTGATTCCCTGGCCCGCGTTTTATCGACACAACGAATGACAACTGGATTTGGGGCTCTCCTTTGTCTCGGTGACAACTAAATACAATATGGGCTTATTGCATTAACAGCAGGCGGGTGACGTGCTGTTCGATGACCAGGTCCGGTTTTTCTCTTTCGATCAGTACTTCCAGGGTTTGCTGGTCGATGTAATCCCAAACAAAGGTGGTGCGGCCGAAGTTTTGGGCCAGGTAGAGTCGGAGCGCCGTCATGAAGCTGTCGTGGATGAGCAGTACCTTCAGGTCTTTTCCCGGACAGGTCCAAGTCTGAGGTTTGCGGTAGTCCGGCATGGGCTCCGTTTTGTACGGCTCCGCTTCCTTGCGTTCCCACTCGCACCAGCGGTCCCAGACCGGCCACATGTAGGTACGCTCCTTCAACTCCTTGGGGAATCCCAGCATGCGGGCCAGGCCGCCGCCCTCGCAGATGCTCAGGCTCCAGGGGATGTCGTCGAAGGTTTCGGCCTGGAAACCGGGGAGCATGACTTGCAGCCGCTCGGCGATCGCCCGGTAACCCGTCAGCGAGCCGTAAAAGTTCCAGTGGCTGTCGTTGCGGAAGTACAGCGGGCCGTCGCCTTTGCGGGCGCGAAGCGCGGGTCCCAGATCCAGCAGGGACAGGTCGCCGCGAGCGGCCATCTCTCGCGCGAAGCGGCCGTTGCTGTCGGTATCGCCGGTCACGTGCAGGTATTCCGGGTAGATGCTCTTTTTATCGGGCACCAGGACAAACAGGTAGGGAATCCCCTTTTCGGCCAACCGGTCCCGGCGGTTCTTCCAGTGCTGAAAGTGGCGGTCGTAGAAGGCGGGGTCCTCGGGGATCTTTTGGTTGACCGTTTCGGTGAGGTACAGCCAGCCGTCGCGGCCGATGGTGACCTTGTCCGTGGGCGAGGTTTGGAACAGGTCCAGTTTGATGCGGTTGTAGCCCTGGATCATCTGGTTGCGCATGCCGAACCTGTCGTTGAACCAACGCTCCGTTCCTTCGGTCAGTTGTTGCGGCCGGAGCAGGTCGGCCCATTGCGGCGGCGGCGCCAGAACCCGGTTCTCGGTGCCCGCGCCGGTCGGGCCGATCCCGCTGATCAGCATGGTCAAAGGCAAGGCCAGGAAGAGAGCGAAGCCGATGATCAGGATGAGGTCGGTTTTTGCGGCGGACATGGGCACCTCAGAAGCGGAAGTAGATAAAGGGATTATACGTGCCGGCGGCCAGGTAGACGGCGCACAGGCAAAGCAGGCTGCCGGTGAGCAGGACTCTGGCCGCGGGGAGCAGCGGGCCTTGGGTTTCCTTTTCCCAGAAGGCGCGCATGATCGGCGTGGAACCGATGGCGGCCAGGATCAGGGTCAACAGCAATTCTCTGCCCGGCGGAAAGGCCGGCGCGGGTTGCGCGGTGTGGTACGGGTTCAGCATGGCGTCCAGGTAGGTCAGCGCATCGGGCAGGGTTTCGATGCGGAAGAAGACCCAAGCCAGGATGACGAAGCTCAGGACATAGAGATGTTGGAGCGGTCGCCATAATCGGCCGAGAAGTCGGCCGAAGCCGGAACGTTCGATGACCAGCAGTAGACCGTGGAGCAGACCCCAGATGATGAAGTTCCAGCCCGCGCCGTGCCACAGGCCGCAGAGAAAAAAGACCAGGGTCAGGTTGAAGTAGACGCGTAGGGGTTTGGTACGGTTTCCACCCAGGGGGATGTAGAGGTAATCGCGGAACCAGGTGGACAGGGAGATGTGCCATCGTCGCCAGAACTCGCGGATGGACCGGGAGATATAGGGGTAGTTGAAGTTCTCCAGGAAGCGGAAGCCGAACATGCGGCCCAGGCCGACGGCCATGTCTGAGTACCCGGAAAAGTCGAAGTAGATCTGGAAGGTGTAGCAGATAATGCCCAGCCAGGCGGTCGCGGGGTCCATGGTGGTGTAATCGCGCAGGAATATCTGGTCGGCGGCGCTGCCCAGGACATTGGCGATGAGTACCTTTTTGGCCAGGCCCACGGCAAAGCGGCGGATACCGGAGGCGAACAGTTCGCGATCGAGGACGCGGCGGGTGATTTGGGCGGCTACATCGCCGTAGCGCACGATGGGTCCGGCAATCAGTTGCGGGAACATGGCAATGTACAAGGCCAGATTCAAGGGATTGCGTTGCACGGGCGCCCGGCCGCGGTAGACGTCGATCACGTAGGAGAGGGCTTGGAAAGTGAAGAAGGAGATGCCGATGGGCAGGTGAACCTGGACCGGGCCGACGGGGGGGAGGCCGATTGCTTGCAAGGCCGGGTCCAGGTTGGCGGCCAGAAAGCCCGCGTATTTGTAGAAGGCGAGCAGTGTCAGGTTGGCGGCAATGCTCAAGCCGGCGATAAGTTTGCGCCGGACGGTAAAGCGCTCCAAGGCCAGGCCGGACAGGTAGTTGATGGTAATGGAGGTCAGCATCAGGAGAACGAAGAAGCCCTCGCCCCAGGCATAGAATACCAGGCTGACCAAGAGGAGGGTGAGGTTGCGCAGGCGTTTCGGACAAGCCAGGTAAAGGGCCAGGGCGAGAGGGAGGAAGAAGAATAGAAAGATGATGGAACTGAAAACCATGCGGGACCCTTGGGCGCAAAGTCGGCCTCGGCCACATTGTAGGGGAGCCGGCGGACTACGGCAATTGTCTTTCCTGTTACCCGGCAGAGTAAAGCCGGCCGCCGGCCCGGGTCGGTCTTCCTTGTTTGATCGCCGGGCGGCCTGACTTGACATCATAATATGGGACAAACTATACTCGAACCCAGGTTCAGTAGCATTGCTCTTCGCATGGATCATGTGCTCAGCCATACCTCTATTGAATTCAGGGCAATAAATGAAGGATTTACGAAAGGAGCTTGCAGCGGAGATTGCGGTCTTCGATCCCGGAAGACCGATCGAGGACAATTATACGCCGCCGGCATCCTGGTACAACGATCCGCAATTCCATATGTTGGAACGGGAAACCGTCTTCAAGGACCACTGGTTGGTTGCGGGTCGCGCCGATCAGGCGGCGCAACCCCGTCAATACTTTACGGGTAGTTACCTGGGCCGGCCGTTTCTGGTGGTGCGGGGTGAGGACGAGGTACTGCGCGCTTTCTATAATGTATGCTCCCATCACGGTACCTGCGTCGCCGCCGGGGAGGGCGAAACCGATCAACTGGTATGTCCCTACCACGGCTGGACCTACGCCTTGGACGGTCAACTGCGCAAAGCCCCTCGGGCCGGTCGTATTCAGGACCTGGCCGGAAAGAACCCGGGCTTGCAATCCCTGCTCGTGCAAGTTCGCGGCCCCTTTGTGTGGATCTGTTTTGCCGAGGAGTCGGCGCCCGACCTGGACACGGTTTTCGGGCAATGGGACGGCGAGCGCGACAAAATGCGCTGGGACGATGTCCAATTCGTCAAGCGGGTCAGCTATACCATCGACTGTAACTGGAAGGTTTATGTGGACAACTACCTGGACGGCGGCTATCACGTGCCCCATATGCACCAGGATTTGAGCGGCGGCCTGGATATCGGGAACTACCGTTCCCAAATCGGCGATGTCTACTCCATCCAATCCTGTCCTGCCGCCAAGAGTTCCGACCGCTTGGGCGATCAGGCTCATTACGCCTGGATCTATCCCAATTTCATGGTCAACCGCTATGGTCCCTGGATGGACACCAACCTGGTGCTGCCGCTGGATACCGGGCGTTGTCTCACCATCTTCGACTACTATCACGAGGGGCCGGTTGCCGACGAGGTTCTGGCTGCCGCGCTGGCTGAATCGGACCAGGTCCAGCAGGAAGACATCCACGTTTGCGGGCTGGTTCAGACCGGTTTGCAGAGCGGCGCCTATCATCGCGGTATCTATGCGCCGCGCTTCGAAAAGCCCATGTACCACTTTCATCGACTGTTGGCCCGCGACCTGCGCGGCGACGTCAGCTAAGGAATTAACGCCATGCCCGTACCAACCCCGTTCCACCCGCGAACGTCCGAGTTATGCACCAGCATGCGCTGGAAGGAGTGGGCCGGTTATTACACCGTCTGCTCCTACGACACCTGTCACGAGCGCGAGTATTATGCCTTCCGTCACGCGGCCGGCATGATCGACGTAACGCCTCTGTTCAAATACGAGGTGCGCGGTCCCGACGCCGGCAGGTGGCTGTCGCGGCTCACCGTCAAGAATGTGGCCAAAATGAAGGTGGGTCATGTCACCTACCTGTGCTGGTGCGACGACCACGGCAGGTTGATCGACGACGGCACCGTCATGCGTCTGGCCAAAGACCACTACCGCATCACCTCGGCCGAACCCTCCTGGTCCTGGTTCCAGCGCTTTACCCGTGGTTACGACATCACCCTGGAGGATGTCAGCAACAAGATTGCCTCGGTCTCGCTGCAAGGCCCCAATTCCCGGGAGATCCTGCGACAGTGTTGCGATGCGAACATGGACAAGTTCCGCTTCTTCCGCCTGAAACGGTGTAAGCTGGACGGCCTGGACGCGCTGATCACCCGCACGGGTTACACGGGTGATCTGGGTTTCGAGATCTGGGTGGATAACGAGGACGCGCTCAAGTTGTGGGACGCCCTGATCGACGTGGGCAAACCCTACGGCATCGAACCCTGCGGTATGGACGCCATGGACGTTACCCGCGTGGAAGCCGGCTTCATTATGAACGGCGTGGATTATCACAGCGCCCATCACTGCCTCATCGAGGACCGCATGTCCACCCCGTATGAGGCGGGCCTGGGCTGGACCGTGCAGTTGGACCGGGAACCCTTTATCGGTCAAGCGGCGCTGAAGGAGGAGAAGGCCGCCGGCCCCGCGTGGAATTTCGTGGGCGTGGAAATCGACTGGCCCCAATACGAGGCCGTTTGCGCCCAATACGGCTTGCCTCCCCAGGTGGGTTCCGCGGCCTGGCGACATTCCGTGCCCGTCTACGACGACGCTAAAAACCAGATCGGCTATGCTACCAGCGGTTCCTGGTCGCCCTTGCTGAAGAAGTCAGTGGCGCTGTGCCATATCAAGAAACCCTATTATCGGCCGGGAACCGAGGTCCAATTCGAGGTGACCGTGGAACATACCCGGCATACGGTTAAAGCAACCGTGGTCAAAACGCCGTTTTTCGATCCCCCCAGAAAGAGGTCCTGAATTATGTCTACCAAATATGATGCCGTCATCATCGGCGGGGGGCACAACGGTCTGGTTGCCGCCGCCTACCTGGCTAAAGCCGGGCGCAAGGTGCTCGT